>NZ_JAQEGR010000012.1:0-152855 GCF_027667425.1 Fusicatenibacter saccharivorans | reverse complement strand
TGCAGGCTGAAGTAACGAGAATGCGACGCGCAGTTTTCAAACTTCCAATCCTCCAACTCACAATCCTAACTTCTTTACAATTTCTCCCAGTGCACTTCTTACAGGAGAATCTTTCGGAAGCCGTATGATCGGCTTTCCATCACAGTCATACTGATATACCTGGTCATCATGTGGTACAACGCCTAACAGTTCCAATCCCTGATTTCGGATTTCTTCCAGAGTTCCGGCATCCAGTTTTCCATCCGGAACACGATTCACGATTAATCCAGTTTTCTGTGGTTTAAAGTTTAATTCATTCATCAGCTTTGCAATACGTCCGGCTGCCTGAACACCTCTTCTGGAACAGTCACTCACAAGAATCGCAACTTCCATCATTGGCAGAATTCCTCTGCTGATGTGTTCCATACCCGCTTCGTTATCAACCACAATATATGGATAATGGCTTTGCAGTTTCTGAACCTGGGTCTGCACAAGGCCATTTACAAAACAATAGCAGCCCTGTCCCTGGGTTCGTCCCATTACCATCAAATCATAATCGTCTTCTTCTGCAATCGCATCAGAAAGACGCATTTCCAGATATGCCTGTTTTGTCATACCGGAGGGAATCTGATATCGTGGGTCTATGCCTGCCCGCTCAATTTCTTCTCTCAGCTCCCCAAGTGTGACCTCCGGCTCAACACCGAGCACTTCGTTCAAATTTGCATTTGCATCTGCATCCACCGCTAGGACCGGACGTTTTCCGCTTTCACATAAATACTGGATCAACAATCCACAAAGAGTTGTTTTTCCTACGCCGCCTTTTCCTGATACTGCAATTACATGTCCCATGTTTTTCCTCCTAAAATTCTGAACAATCTGTTGACTTTTTCTTTAAACCTCATTATAGTTGTTACTATATAAATTACAATAATCAATCTGTGAGATTTGTATGGTTACTCAACACATCAGAAAAATTGTTGAGAAATTATATGATACTAACTAATACAGGAGTATATAATGTCAGAAAAAACGAGAAAACAAGATCGCCGTACCCGCTATACCAGGCAAACCATAAAAGATACGTTCTTAGAGTTGTTAAATCAGAAAAGTTTTACGAAAATTACAGTTACAGAGATCTGCAAAAATGCTGAAATCAACCGTGGCACTTTTTATCTTCATTACTACGATATCCATGATGTATTATCAGATATTTTTAATGATATGACTCAGGATATGTTAACAACTGTAGATCATTTATTCTGTCTAAATCAAAAAAGCTGTTCCTATCCGTTCTGTCAGAAAATACAGATGGAATCACAATACAGGGCACTGTTTCTGGATGATGCAATTGCCCCTATTCTTCTGGAAAAAATAGCAGAAAATACAAAAGAAGGCTATGTGACCTGGCTTATGTCACACAGCCTCCTGACCTTTGAACAGGCAGAATCGGTTTTTTATTTTCAAATGAATGGCTGCCTTTCCATCAACAGACTGATGCTCCGCAATCACTGTAATGACTGGAAACAGATTCAGACAGTAATCGACAAATTTATCAAAGCCGGGTTGGAAAGTTTTCTGATTCATGATCAGAGAGAAGAAAAGGCTTCCGATAATTTTTGCAGCAAAATTTCTCCAACTGTTACCGCATCTTCTACACTCAGATAATGATCGGCATGATCCTGAAGAAATATTTTGCCAGATGCAGGAAATTCTTCATCTGCAAACCATATCTTTAAAGTTACCGGATATCTTGGCAGAACTGGAAAAACAGCACACAGATCCGCCTTTGTCTCTGTGAATTCTGCACCCAGGTTTTTACATGCTTTCTGAATTTTCTCAGGATCTTTATCCTGCAAAAGCTTTTCCAGTTTCTGCTCTGCAGTCCGGTCAAACTTGGTTCCCCGTATCAATCCATCTTTCAGGTTACCAAAAGTAATGAGCTTCTGTGAGCCTTCTGTGCCATCGGCCATATCCAGATAATGCAGCAATGTCAGATAATGCCATTCGTCCACGTTTGAGTTAATACGAAACTCAGGGAGTTGAATTTCAATTGTTTCATAAAAACTCAGTACTTCAAGCACATTCCGGCTGCTATGAAAAACAGCCCCGCTTTTTGCAGCAATCTCCTCTCCGGAACGATTTTGCAGCCGTTTTACTGCTGCCTGCAACATTTCCTGAAATGCACGATTTTCTGTTTGATTTTTGTATTCCATAAGTTCTCCTTTGTGAGCATTTATAGTATCTGTGTTGACTTTTCCTTTAATCTCCATTATAGTTGTAATTATATTATTTACAATCATCAAAGCATTAAAAAATGTACAGTTTATCAACACATTAAAAAGAACTGTTGAGAACTTAGGATGTTTTAAACAAACCAGAAATATTTTCATCCCAAAAACGTGAAAACAAGATCATTATATCATACTACAAGGAGTTTCTTATCATGAAATATTCAACGAAATTAAGTGATACTGTTCATGTGATGGTTCTGATTGCTATCAACCAGGAAAAATCCCTCTCCAGTGCCTCAATTGCAGAAAGTGTCCATACAAATCCCGGCTTTGTACGCCAGCTTATGTTAAAACTAAAAAAAGCTGAACTTATGACCAGTGTAGCCGGACATGCCCGTCCTTCTCTTTCAAAACCAGCCGATCAGATTACATTGCTGGATATTTATAAAGCAGTTGAAGGTGATAAACCATTGCTTCATTTAGATACTCATACCAATCCAGATTGTGGCGTTGGTATTAACATTCAGTTATCTTTGCAGGGATTTTATAATGAAATTCAAAAGGCTGCCGAAGAAAAAATGAATACGATTACTTTGCAGGATATCATAGATACCTACTATCAGCGGATATCTATAGAAAATAACTTACAGAATATTATTTAACAGGAGAACACTTTCATGTACCTTCAGCAAATACGAAATGCTACCAAAACACTGTGGGAGAAGTAGACTATGAGAAAACAATCTGGTCAAGTTCATAGCAGGGAATCTTCTGCAACTCTCCAACTGACAGTAAGTTTACTCTATCCTTAATTGCTTAAGCTGGTTGTATATGAATAAAGAATGATGTATAGTATTTGCAAGAGGCACCTTCTTTCGTAAATGTTGTAAATGTTTGTTTCGTCACTTTCATTATACAACATCAAGAATCAAGGTGTCTTTCTTTTATGCAAAATCACGAACTTGCTCATTTATAGATAAAACGATTTTATTTCAAAAGCGGTTTTTACTAAAAATACGTCTGCCGTTTTTGGTCATTATTACTATGCATTGATACCTGGTCAAATTTCTTCCGAAAACAGATGATTTCAGGAATCAACTTGTCGGCACACTCCTTTGTAGTATGTTGTCTATCTTCCATTGAAATCTCTCTTCTTTGGTGATACAATGTGCTACAATGCTTATCAAAAGTTACATCATTTTGGGGGACATTTACACTACAAAGGAGAATTTTATTTATGTTTCAGGTTTTTGTTGATTCAGCGGCAAATCTGCCTGCTGTTACTGCGAAAAAATACGATATCCATGTCGTTTCTTTCGTCAATCTTGTGAATGGAAAAGAGCTGGTCTGCTTCGACCCGGATCTGTCACCGGAAGAGGAGCTTTCCAAAGGAAAAGAATATTACAATGCCATGCGCACCGGCTGTGAAATCAAGACCGGACTGATCAGCACCGCAAATTTTGCGGATGCGTTCCGCACCGCTCTTGAGGCAGATCAGGATGTCATCTATCTTTCCTTAAGCAAAAACATCAGCGGAACTTATAACTCCGCAAGACTTGCTGCCGAGGAGCTTCTTGAGGAATACGGCGGAAAACGTAAAATCCGCCTCGTCGATTCCCTGAATGCCTCTCTTGCACAGGGCATCCTCGCCATCTATGCCAGCGAAATGCGCGATCGGGGCATGAACGTAGACGAAGCGGCAGATCTTCTGGAAACCTACGTCGGCAAAATGAACGGCATTTTCACCGTCGGCGATCTGAAATATCTTTCCCGCACCGGAAGAATCAAGGGAAGTGTCGCTGTGGTCGGAAATATGCTGAAAATCAAACCGATTCTGCGTGGAAATGAAGATGGCTATATCGTTTCTTATAAGAATGTCCGCGGACGCAAGGCCGTTTTAAATGAACTGATTCGTCTTTTCTGTGAAACGATCGAAGACCCGGAAAACCAGATCGTCGGAATCGCACATGCAGATGCCTATGAGGAATCTCTTTATATGATGGAAGAAATCCAGAAAAGAGTGAAGGTGCGTGAATTTATCAATACTTCCTACGATTACTGCACCGGAAGCCACGTCGGACCGGATACGATCGCTTTGTTCTATCTCGGAAAAGACCGCAGTCTTCTGTAAAAGGAGCAACCAGACTAACCACTGCTGTTCCACTGTATTTTTTCCGAAATTGCTGCAAACAGCGGAAATACTGTTTCTTTTTTCCATGCATAATTCCACCTGTTTTTCCACATACTACCCATACAGTACAAATTATGGAAAGTACATTGCGGAAACAGGAGGAATTTTTCATATGAAAGCGACGGGAATTGTTCGAAGGATTGATGATCTGGGGCGTGTGGTAGTTCCCAAGGAAATCCGGCGCACGATGCGGATCCGGGAGGGACAGGCCATGGAAATTTATACCGGACGGGAGGGTGAGATTATCCTGAAAAAATACTCACCGATCGAAGAGCTGGCGGAATGCGCAGCAGGGTTTACAAAATCGATTTCAACGGTGACCGGATGTCTCGTCTGTGTTTCGGATCAGGAACAGATTGTAGCGGCAAACGGGCCGGAACAGAAAAATTATCTTGGCAAGTCCATCAGCAGCCGGCTGGAGGAAGCGATTCTGAACCGGAAAACAGTACTTGCGCGTCCCGGTGAAAAGGCTTATTTTTCAATTTTGGAAAACACAGACAATACTACTCCTCTGCCGGAGCTCATTTTTCCGATTCTCTCCTCCGGTGATGCCATCGGTTCGGTCATTCTCTGCGGCAAAGACAGGGAGTCCCTGCCGGGCGATACGGAAAAGAAGCTCCTCCAGGTAGCGGCAACGTACCTCGGACGGGAAATGGAAAACTAAACAGGGGATTTATCGAAGGCAATTTATCAAAGGCTTTTTGCATCATCCGCACCGGTTATGCAAGAGGCCTTTTCCTGTTATTCTGTAATTCGAGATATTCCAATTTTATCTTGCTATTTACACCTGCATTGTCTACAATAAAAATGACGTGCACGAAAACCTTCAGCCGATACGCCCGAAGCTTTTCTGTGCCTGCTTTTATAAGCCGGGAAAAATTCCCGGAGTATCCTACATTACACAAGGAGGAATTTCCATTCATGAAATACATTGCAAAGAAATTCGGCTCTCTCCTTCTTACGCTGCTTCTTGTATCCTTTTTATCGTTCTTTGCCTTTTCCGTCATACCCGGAGATGCGGCAAAATCGCAGCTTGGCACGGAGGCGACGCCGGAGCGGATTGAGGCTCTGCAAAAGGAAATGGGACTGGATCGGCCGGTTCTGGAACGGTATGCTTCGTGGGTAACCGGCTTTTTTCATGGAGATCTCGGCACCTCGTATTCATACTCGATGCCGGTCGGAGAACTGATCCGCGATAAAGTTCCGATTACCATCGCTATCACCGTTATCGCATTCCTGATGATCCTTGTTGTCTCGATTCCCATCGGCATTTTCACAGCACAGCACGCCGGAGGCCATCTGGACCGGCTGATCATGACGATCAATCAGGTGATCATGTCTGTGCCGGGATTTTTCATCGGTATTCTGATCACGTATCTTTTCGGTCTGATTCTCAAATGGTTTCAGCCGGGCGCCTATGTGCCGATTTCTGAAAATTTTTCCGGTTTTATCGGTTATCTTGTTGCACCGTCTGCCGCCATTGCACTTCCGCGCTGTTCCATGGCTGTCAAAATGCTGCGCAGCTCTGTGCTCTCACAGCTCGATGCCGACTATGTGCGCACCGCCTATTCCCGCGGAAACAGTACACGCCGTGTTATGTATCACCATGTGCTGAAAAACGCCCTGATTCCGGTACTGACCTTCTGGGGCATGACAATCGCAGATATTGTGGCAAACAGCATTATTCTGGAACAGGTTTTTTCGATTCCGGGCATGGGCAATCTTCTGATCACTTCGATCTCCAACCGCGATTACCCCGTGGTTCAGGGCATCCTTGTACTGATCGCCGCCCTCATTATTATCATCAATTTCGTGGTAGATCTGCTGTATGGCAGAATTGATCCGCGTATCCGCGTAAAAGACTGACGGGAGCTTTCGATCATCAGCTCCCGCGACCGAAAGGTCATGGGGAGCCGCCCACGACAAAGGAAAGGGTTTTCATTATGAAAAAGAAACGCAATCTCACGCTGATCATCGGAGCTGTTCTCACCGCTTTTATGCTTCTGTTTCTTCTGATCGGCTTTTTCTATACACCGTACGACCCGGATGCAATGAACGGCGCAGCCAAGTTTGCTGCTCCCTCTCTGTCGCACCCGTTCGGCTGCGATCACTTTGGACGCGATATTTTCAGCCGCGTCTTAAAAGGAACCGGTACAACCTTCTTCGTCGCTTTCGCTACTCTGCTGCTCGGCGGAACCATTGGTGTCCTCGTCGGTGCGTTCACCGGGTATTTTGGCGGATGGATTGACGAAATCCTGATGCGCATAAACGATGTCATTGTTTCCTTTCCGGGAATCCTGCTGGCGCTGGTATTTATCGCGCTGCTGGGTCCCGGCAAATACAACGTGATCCTTGCACTCGGTATCGTATTCATTCCGAGCTTTGCACGTATCACCAGAAGCGAATTTCTCGCACGCAAAGATATGGACTATGTCAAAAGTGCCCGTCTGATGGGTGTTTCCCATCTTCGGATCATATTTGTACATATCCTGCCAAATACGGTCCCGTCCCTTCTTTCGATGGCAGCAATCGGTTTCAACAACGCCGTTCTCTCCGAGGCCGGCATGAGCTTTCTCGGCATCGGTGTCCAGCCGCCCGATGCCTCGCTTGGACGGATGCTCTCAGAATCCCAGACGTATCTGATGACTGCTCCCTGGGGCTCTGTTTTCCCCGGTCTTGCTGTCATTTTACTGGCGCTTGGCGTATCGCTCCTCGGCGACGGATTACAGAAGAAAGGCGGTAACTGATATGGCACTTCTCGATGTACGTGACTTAAAAATTGCATTTTACGATACCACGCCACCGACCGAAGTGGTAAAAGGCATCTCCTTTTCCTTAGAAGAAGGTGAGACGCTTGGCATTGTCGGGGAATCCGGTTCCGGCAAAACCCAGACGGCGCTCTCCATTCTGCACCTTTTAAAGGAAAATTCCGCCGTATCCGGCGGAGAAATTCTCTACGAAGGTTCTTCCGTTGCGCACGCTTCCAGCCAGGATCTGCAGCGCATCCGCGGAAAAGAAATCAGTATGATTTTTCAGGAGCCGATGACCTCTTTAAATCCGGTTCTGACCATCGAAGAACAGATTGCAGAGGGACTGCTGATTCATGAGAGCTGCACACCGGCAGAACGTCATGAAAAGGTTCTTGCCATAATGCATGAGGTCGAGCTTCCCGACCCGGAAAAGCTTTGCAACAAATACCCTCACCAGCTCTCCGGCGGTCAGCGCCAGAGGGTGATGATCGCTGCGGCGCTTATTACAGAACCGAAGCTTCTGATTGCAGACGAGCCGACAACAGCTCTTGATGTGACGATTCAGTCGCAGATCTTAAAGCTGCTGAAAAAAATCAATGAACGCCATCACACGGCGATTCTTTTTATCTCACACGACCTCGGCGTCATCCGTTCGCTCTGTGACCGGGTCATCGTCATGAATCATGGGACGATTGTGGAATCCGGCAGTGTGGACGATGTCTTTTTCCACCCGAAGGAAGACTACACCCGCCGCCTGCTTGATGCAATTCCGAACCGACGAACATCGCTGCGAAAGCGAATCAAAATCGCTCCAACAGCTCAATGGCCGACAGGCTCTGACAAAAAAGCTGCTCCGCCTGCGGAAAAGGAGGAATAACCCATGGAAGAAATCAGTCCAAACAACATTCTGAAAGTCAGCCATATTTCTGCCTCCTATCAGGAGGGAAAGCAGAGAAAAACGGTGCTTCATGATATCTCTTTCGAGCTTCATGAAAATGAAATTCTCGGTCTCGTCGGAGAGAGCGGATGCGGAAAATCGACACTCTCCAAAGTGATCTTAGGATTTATCCGCCCAGATGAGGGCGAAATAATTTCGCAGGTCGACCATCCGCAGATGATTTTCCAGGACCCGTTTTCCTCCCTGAATCCGGCGAAGAAAATCTCCTGGATTTTAGAAGAACCGCTTCGGATGCAGAAGGTTCCGAAAGAAGAACGAAAAAAACGGGTTCTTGCGATGGCTGAAAGAGTCGGTCTCTCCGCAGAGCACCTGAAACGCCGCCCGCATGAGCTCTCCGGCGGCCAGCGCCAGAGAGTCAGCATCGCGGCCGCACTGATCCAGGGCTCACGCCTGATCCTTGCCGACGAACCGGTTTCCGCTCTCGATGTGACGATTCAGAAGCAGATCATGGAGCTGATGGTTCAGCTTCAGGAGGAGCTTCAGCTCTCGATTCTCTTTATCTCGCATGACCTCAACGTGATCTATCAGATGTGCGACCGGGTTCTCGTGATGAAAGAAGGCCGGATTGTGGAGAACGCGGAGACGGAAGAACTGTTTGCGCATCCGCAGAATGATTATACAAAGGAGCTTCTGGCGGCATCACCGGAGCTGTAGTTTTATTTCCAGCATTCTCTAAACACCCGAAGTACATTCTTGGAAAAGACCTTCTCGATCTCCTCATCGGTGAAACCGTCGTGGCTCATCACATCTGCGAGATGCTGCATATGCGCGGTGTCCGGCACATCCGTTTCACCGCTGAAACCGTCAAAATCGGTTCCAAGGCCGATGATATCGATACCGCCGACGTTGCGCAGATATTTCATATGGCGTACCATATCCATCGTCGATGCCTTTTTCGTTGCCGGCTCCTCCTCGCGCAGAAACGACGGACAGAAATTGATACCGGTGACGCCGCCACGCTCTGCGAGCTGACGAATCATTTCATCTGAAAGGTTTCGCAGATGGAAGCACGCACCGCGCGCATTGGAATGGGATGCAATGACCGGACCTCTCGTATGTGCAAAAACATCGCGGATTCCGGCATCATTTAAGTGTGATAAATCGATCACTATGCCGAGCCGCTCCATCTCCTCGACAAAGGTAATACCGGTCGGCGTCAGCCCGTTTTCAAGATCCGGAAGATATGGCTTTCCCTCTTCCTGCGCCGGGTTTGGGAATCCGAGTTCATTCGGGAAGTTCCAGGTCAGTGTGGAAATCCGCACGCCGAGATCGTACATCGTATGCAGTTTTTCAATACTTCCCTCGTAAACACCACCCTCTTCGACGGTCATCACCGCGCCTATTTTTCCTTCCTTCTGTACCTGCATCAGATCCGCATACGTTTTGATCTGACAAATGCGGTCCGGATACCGTTCCACCTCTGATTTCCAGAGATCAGCCAGCTTTCTCACATGCTCAAACGGCGTTTCGTCTTTCAGTCCCTTCAGGAACGTAAACAAAGAAAAGCACTGGCAGAGGCTGCCGCCCTTTTCCAGCTTATCCAGATTGATCTGAAGATCCGCATCCGCAAGATGCTCCTGTTTTTCCTTCCACTGCAGCGCAGGAATTGTGTCACAGTGCATATCAATTACCTGAAACATACCCTTTAACCTCTTTTCCATTTTTTTCTATTCTATCATATTTCGCCGGATTCTTTCTATTTTTTCGGTTTTTCCGGGAAAAAACTTGAAAATTGCAGATGAGATGATATACTTTTTTCATTATGTACTGCAGTTGCCGGTTTTTACGCTGCAAACCGGCAGCTGCTTTCTCACTGATCAAACAGCAGAGCCCGTTTCAAAGAACATGCCCGCAAACCAGAGTGTATTCGAAAAAGGGTTCAAGAAAGAGGTATCTATGCTCCAACTGATTGAAACCATCAACAATGCCGTGAACAATTTTATCTGGGGTGTTCCGGCTATGATCTGTATTTTCGGTGTCGGCCTTTACCTGAGTCTGCGCACCCGTTTTCTCCAGATTCGAAAATTCCCGTATGCGATCCGCACAACGCTTGGAAGAATGTTCCGCAAAAGAGATGCTTCCGATGGCGCAATTACACCGTTCCAGGCGGTCTGTACAGCACTTGCTGCCACGGTTGGTACCGGTAATATTGCCGGTGTTGCCGGCGCTATCGCTATCGGCGGACCCGGCGCCGTATTCTGGATGTGGATTTCCGCTCTGCTCGGCATGTGTACGAAATTTGCCGAGGTAACACTGGCTGTTTTCTATCACGAGAAAAATGCCAACGGGGAACTCGTCGGCGGACCGATGTATTACATCAAAAACGGTCTCAGCAAAAAATGGCATTTTCTGGCCTATCTTTTCGCTGCTTTCGGTGTACTGACTGTGTTCGGAACCGGAAATGCAACGCAGGTCAACACCATCACAACCGCAGTCAACTCCGCACTGATGAATTACCATGTGATCTCAAAGGACGCGGTCCCGACCTCCAACCTGATTCAGGGTATCATCATTGCGGCACTCGTAGCGCTGATCCTGCTCGGCGGTGTCAAACGGATCGCACAGGTAACAGAAAAGCTCGTTCCGTTTATGGCTCTGTTTTATATTGTCCTTGCCATCGGTGTAATTTTGCTGAACCTCAACCGGATTCCGTCTGTTTTCGTTTCGATCCTTGAGGGCGCCTTCCGTCCCTCCGCCGTTACAGGCGGTATCGTCGGAAGCATGCTTATGAGTGTAAAAAAAGGTGTGTCCCGCGGTATTTTCTCAAACGAGGCAGGTCTTGGTACCGGTTCGATCGCGCACGCCTGTGCCGACACAAAAAAGCCGGTCAAACAGGGTATGTTCGGTATCTTTGAGGTATTTACTGATACGATCGTGATTTGTACCTTAACTGCACTTGTTATTCTCTGCAGCGGTACTTCCATCACCTACGGACAGGCTGCCGGCGCAGAGCTGACCATCAGCGGTTTTACCCTTACATACGGAAACTGGGTTTCGCTGCTCACCGCGTTCGCGATGTGCTGCTTCGCCTTTTCCACGATTCTCGGATGGGGACTTTACGGTGCACGCTGCATCGAGTTTTTATTCTCCGAAAGAATCACAAAATATTTTATGGCCGCCTATGCGCTGGTTGCCATCCTTGGCGCCACCGCAAACCTCGGCCTGATGTGGAGCATTGCCGAGACCTTCAACGGTCTCATGGCGATCCCAAACCTGATTGCGCTCTTCCTGCTTTCGGGCAAGGTTGTGGAGCTTACAAAGGAATACTTTTCCGGAGAAGGCAAAACCCGGTAAAATTCCTTTTCTCGCGGCGCATTCCCTTCTTCTGTAAGAAAATCATGTAAATTCGCCTTTTCCCTTGACAATCAGGTTGCTACCCCTTACACTGTTAAAAGTTTATAACATGTTTACCAAAGAGGGAAAACCGGGAGGAACTTTTGAATGGAAAAATGGAATGAAGTAAAACTGGTGCCGGAGTTTTCGGAACAGGGCGTGGACTGCTATCGCCTCGCAGGCGGCGATTATGAGAACGAATACTATGTCGTTTCCGAAGCAGAGACAAGAAAGCTTCTGAACACACCGGAGGTTGTCGGATATGAGGTTTATCACTGCCTGATTCCGTCTACTTCACAGATGCTTTATTATTTTAAAGAGCAGGGAAAGGTAACCGCAGCCAACATCCTTTCCATCCTGCGCGGCGCTTTGAATTATCCGCTGGAGGAAAGCTGCTACCGTGAGCACATTCGTGTACATGACATCAGTTTTCTGTCAAGTGAGCGCGTCTTTAAAGAGGAAGAAATCGCAGGGCTGGAAATCAAATACAGCAAGCTGACGATGGTTCCGGGAAGTACACTTCTGATCGGCGATATCATCGCAACGGGTGAAACGCTGATCCACTGCCTGCGCTACGTAACCGATTTCTACCGTGAGCACGGTGCTTCCCTTCGCAACATTATCATCTTTACGATCGGCGGCACAACCGGAATCAAAATTCTGGAACGTCTCACAAAAGAAATCCGCGAGTTCTGGCCGGAGTTTGAAGGCTTTATCACCGTATATTACGAAGGAATCTTCAGCACCTATCAGGACAGGGGCGTATCTGGAATCAATCTGCCGGATGTCGATTTCTACTGGAAAGACGGTATCATTGCACCGGAGTTCCGAAGAGAAACGCTTTCCATGCGCGATCCTCTGTTTGAAAAATGCATCATCTACGATGGCGGTGCAAGACGCTATGAAATCCATGAGCATGTCGAGGAGGTTCTCGATTTCTGGAATAAAATGCTGGAGAAGGCCGACCGGATCGACTTCACCAGACTGCTCGAGGAGAAGCTCGGCTGCCCGCTTGGCGCATCCTACGAAGAGTGGATTCACATCAATCACTATGAAGAAATCGATGAACGTGTGACCAAATGGCTGTACCGCCAGGAAAAAGGCTATATTGCAAGCCTTGGCGATGCTACCCTGAAAGAAATTGCGGCTGAACGAATTGAAGAGTTTACCGCAGCACTTCGCAAATACATGCTGTAACAAAAAACCATTTCTTACGGTTCGCTGAATTTCGGCGAACCGTAATCACAGTTTTCAGGAGATATTATGGAAAAAGAAAAGAAAGTAAAAGATGTTGACTTCGCGGACAGCGCGGTTCCGTCTTCTGCCCGGAAAAATGTAGTAACCATGTTTATGATCATGCTTGGCTTCACCTTCTTCTCGGCAAGCATGTGGGTCGGCCAGCAGCTCGCTGACGGCCTCGATTTCTGGGGCTTTTTGGGATCACTGATCCTTGGTGGAATCATTCTTGGTATTTATACCGGTCTGCTCGGCTACGTCGGTGCAAAAACCGGTCTGTCACTTGATCTTTTGTCCCAGAGAGCCTTTGGCGAAAAAGGTTCCTATCTGCCGTCAGCCATGACCAGCTTTACGCAGATCGGATGGTTTGGTGTCGGTCTTGCCATGTTTGCAATTCCGGTTTCCAAGGAGCTGCTCGGCGGAAGCACTGCGGCACAGTGGGGACTTGTTCTTCTTGCCGGCGTCTGCATGACCGCCTCTGCCTATTTTGGTATTGAATCTCTGACCATCGTCAGCTATATCGCTGTACCAAGTGTTGCCATTCTCGGAACGATCGCCATGGTCATGGCCGTAATGAGAGGCGACGGAACGATCATCGATCAGTTTGCCAAATCCAGCGGATCTCTGACTATCATCGGCGGTGCCGGTCTTGTCATCGGCTCCTTCGTTTCCGGCGGAACCGCAACCCCGAACTTCGCACGTTTTGCAAAGGACGGA
Organism: Fusicatenibacter saccharivorans; assembly: GCF_027667425.1. Lineage (NCBI taxonomy): Bacteria > Bacillati > Bacillota > Clostridia > Lachnospirales > Lachnospiraceae > Fusicatenibacter > Fusicatenibacter saccharivorans. Next base: position 139,460 of record NZ_JAQEGR010000012.1, on the reverse strand, counting down.
AAAGCGGGTGCCATCACCACGGTTGTGGCCTTCTTCATCGGAAACTCCCTGATGTTCTTCTTCGGTGCCGTTTCCTCGATCTTTGTCGGCGGAAACGATATCTTCGAGGTTATGGTCCGCCTGAACCTGTTCTACCTGGCTGTTCTCGTTCTCGGTCTTAATATCTGGACTACAAACGACAACGCTCTGTATACCGCAGGTCTTGGTCTTGCCAACATCTTCCATCAGAGGAAAAAACCGATGGTTCTCCTTTCCGGTATCATCGGAACGGTTGCCTCCGTATGGCTGTACTACAACTTCTGCGGCTGGCTCAACATTCTGAATTGTACCCTGCCGCCGGTCGGCATGATTCTGGTGCTCGCCTACTTCATGAACAAAAAGGACTTTGAAACCGATCAGCCGAAGCTTAAAACCGTAGACTGGTTTGCGGTTGCCGGTGTCATTCTCGGTGCCATTGTTGCGAACCTCTTATACTGGGGCATCGCTTCCATCAACGGCATGGTTGTTGCCGCTGTATGCTACTGTGTCGGTCAGGCCGTAAACAAAAGAAAATAAGCAAAATCGTCCTGAATATGTTCCTGTATCTTATCTCCGGAACATGTTCAGGGCTTTTTATTTTTTCGGATTCGCGTTATAATATATGCATAACTCTGCATAGTTACAATTTTCGAAGCGAAAGGAAACTACCCGGATGATCCATTCCACCGTATCTGCTCCCAAAGGAGAAAAAACAAAATACCGTCTTGCCGAATCCATGAAGGAGTGCATGAAAACAACACCCGTTGAAGAGATCACCGTGCGCCAGATCTGTGAAATCTGCGGTGTTACCCGCCAGACCTTCTACCGCAATTTTCTCGACAAATACGATCTAATCAACTGGTACTTTGATAAATTACTGACAAAATCCTTCGAACATATGGGGCGCGGAACGACCGTTTTTGACAGTCTGGAAAAGAAATTTACCTATATTCAGAAAGAAAAAGCTTTTTTCGCCGCTGCCTTCCGCTACGACAAGCAGAATTCTCTGCGTGAGCACGATTTTGACCTGATTCTCGCGTTCTACGAAAATCTGATTCACGAAAAAAGCGGCAGTCCGGTTTCACCGGAAATGCATTTTCTTCTCGAAATGTACTGTCAGGGTTCCATCACCATGACCGTAAAATGGGTGCTTACCGGCATGGATCTGACACCTTCCGAGTTTGCAGCTCTTCTCGTCCGGGCAATGCCGGAAGACTTAAAAAAACTGTTCCGGAATCTGCAGCTGCTCTCTTAGAGCGCGTGTCAAAGTGGGGCTTGCAGATTGCGGAAATGGTTTTTCAGACACTCTCTGGTTATTTTTCACAAATTTTGTTCTGTTGTTTTTGTCACAATGGCGATTTTTTTTAAAGTGTTACACTTCGCTTCTTCTGTCACTTTCTTTTTCCCTTCCGGATTTGTTAATATAATAACAAGTTCAGTAAAACCATTTATTCATTTTAGAAGGGAGTTTTTCAATCATGGCAAATCGTATTAATTTAAATGCAACCTCTTATCACGGAGCAGGCGCTATTGCCGAGATCGCAAATGAAGCAAAGGCACACGGCTTCAAGAAAGCTTTCGTATGCTCTGACCCGGATCTGATTAAATTCAACGTTACTTCCAAAGTAACCGATATTCTGACCGCAAACGGACTCGACTATGAGCTTTACAGCGATATCAAGCCAAACCCGACCATCGAAAACGTAAAACACGGCGTAGAAGCTTTCAAGGCATCCGGCGCTGACTATCTGATCGCCATCGGCGGCGGTTCTTCTATGGATACCTCCAAAGCAATCGGTATCATCATCGCAAACCCGGAGTTTGAGGATGTCAGAAGCCTTGAAGGCACTGCACCGACCAAAAATCCATGCGTACCGATCATCGCTGTTCCGACCACAGCCGGTACTGCTGCAGAGGTTACCATCAACTACGTTATCACAGACGTTGAAAGAAAACGTAAATTCGTATGCGTTGACCCGCACGATATGCCAATCATCGCAGTTGTTGACCCGGATATGATGTCCTCCATGCCAAAAGGACTGACCGCTTCTACCGGTATGGACGCTCTGACCCACGCAATCGAGGGTTACACCACAAAAGCTGCATGGGAAATGACTGACATGTTCCATCTCAAAGCCATCGAACTCATCTCCAAATCTCTGCGCGGTGCTGTCGCAAACACCAAAGAGGGACGCGAAGGAATGGCTCTTGGCCAGTACATCGCAGGTATGGGCTTCTCCAACGTAGGTCTTGGAATCGCTCACTCCATGGCACACACCCTTGGTGCTGTTTATGATACCCCACACGGTGTTGCATGTGCCATGATGCTTCCGATCGTTATGGAATACAACCAGGAGTGCACCGGTGAGAAATACCGCGAAATCGCACGTGCCATGGGCGTTACAGGTGTAGACGAAATGTCTCAGGAAGAGTACAGAAAAGCAGCGATTGATGCTGTTAAGAAGCTGTCCGCAGACGTTGGAATCCCATCTGTTCTCGAGGCAGTCAAAGAAGAAGATCTGCAGTTCCTTGCAGATTCCGCACACGCAGATGCCTGCGCACCGGGCAACCCGAAGGATGCAAGCGTAGAAGATCTGAAGGATCTGTTCCGCAAAATCATGGCGTAACGAACACAATTCGTTTCCCACATGCGAAGCGGATATTCGCAATCCGCTTCGCTACTTGCTCATAACCGAATAACTGCTCCGCAGCTTATCAGAAGGAGCTTGCACTCCTCCTGATACAAGCAAGTCCCCACCCACAGCTTATTGCTTTTCGCAATGGAATCAGGGGACTTACTTGATTCGGTTAAATCACCCCGGAAAACAGAAGTTTTCATCCTGTTTTCCGGGGTGATTTTTCTTTTTATTTTACTGTATTTCCGTCTGCATCCACAGTCACAGTATTGACTGTTGCATTGTCGAGAACCATATTGATCATGCGCTCCATCATGATATTGCGCACTACCGTATCTTCCCCGTAATAATCATTGGCCGCTTTCAGGAAATCTTCCTGCGACATATTGGCATTGGCTGCCTCGTCGTTTAAGATCTGCTGGTAATCCTGGTCATCTGTCGTCCAGCCTTCTGCCTCTTTTACGGCATCCAGAAGAAGGGCACTTTTTGCCATCGTTCCTGCATACGTTGCTTTCTCCTGATTGTAGGTTGCTCTGTCCGCATACTGCTCCAGATAGTCGTCCAGGGAAATGCCGTAATTCTGAAGATAAGTGGTATACCGTTTATCGTAATCCTCTTCGCCAAGGGTGATATAGGATTTCGGAATTTTGTTAAACGTACAGCCGTCTGTCACCTGCTGCATCGCGTCATTCTGCAGATTATTTTCCGCTGTCGTCTCATTTGCAGCCTCCAGCTCTGCGCGTTTTCCGGCACGGTATTCCTCCACAGTGCTGTAATCTGTATTCTCTGCTACCCATGCATCGTCGAGTTCCCATCCGTCAATGTTTTCTGCCGGGCGGGTAAACGCATTTACCGTAACGGTAAACACAACGTCTTTTCCTGCCAGATCGGTACTCTGATAGCTGTCCGGGAATTTCAGGTTCAGATCCTTTGTCTCCCCCGTTTTCATTCCAACGACACCATCCTCAAATCCATCGATGAAGGTTCCGGAACCAATCACCAGATTGTAGGAATCGCTGCTTCCGCCGTCAAACTCCTTGCCGTCAACTTTTCCAACATAGGCAATATCGGCGGTGTCGCCTTTTTGTACGGTGGCGTCCGGATCGTCCATGGTGACAGCTGTCTCTGCCATAATGGCCGTCTGTACGTCATCATCCGTTACCTGCTCTACTTTCTTTTCCAGTGTCAGCTTTTTGTAATCTCCAAGCGTTACACACTCTGCCGGATCAACTTCCTCATCGACAACCGGAATCCCGTCTACATCACTCGGGGAAGCGTATTCCTCAGAAGCTGTGCTGTCGGACGATGTGCTGCCTGCGCTCGACGCATCGGATGCTGAGGAAGCGCTTGTGCTGCTTGCGCTTGATACGGAACTGCTGCTTGTTGTATTGTTTTTTCCACATCCGCTCACACTGGCTGCTCCCAGTGTCATGAGCAGAAGCATGACTGCTGCTTTTCTTTTCATTCTTGAATTTTCCTCCATACTACGCCGTTCCCGGCGCGTTGTAAATCTCATTTTACCATACTTGTCTGGTAAAAAAAAGGCTGGGGCTCCGATTTTAGAAATTCTTATGATTTTCGACCGTAAAATCGCCTGGATTGCGCTAAAATGTGTTTGCGTTTTGCCGAAATCAATGTTAGAATGTTCATAGACTGGCATTGTATGTTCCGATGCCCACATTATTTTTTGCAGAGGAGGAATAGAGGGATGAAACCCTGGATTATCGTATTAATCGTATTAGCTGTCATCGCTGTCATCCTTGGTCTGCTGTATTACTTCGGTAAAAAAGCACAGACAAAACAGGCCGCACAGCAGGAACAAATGGAGGCCATGAAACAGACTGTCTCCATGTTGATCATAGATAAGAAAAAGCTTCGCATGAAAGATTCCGGACTCCCACAGATGGTCATTGACCAGACACCGAAAATGATGCGTCGCGCAAAACTGCCGATCGTCAAAGCAAAAGTCGGTCCGAGAATCATGACCCTGATCTGCGACGCTGCTATCTTCGATCAGATCCCGGTGAAAAAAGAAGTCAAGGCTACCGTAAGCGGTATCTACATCACCGGAGTTCGCGGCATCCGCGGTTCGTTAGAGCAGCCGGCAAAGAAAAACGGCTTCTGGCAGAAAATGCTCCGCAAGGCACGCGGCGAGGAGAAATAAAATTTCATCTGAAACAAAAAGAAACACGCTTTGCGTGTTTCTTTTTGCTTTCGCGGCAGTCGCCAAGGTCTCGTGCAAGCCCGGACTTTGGCTCGTTGCTCGCGAAAATACCCGAGTTGAATGATTTTCATTCTTCCCGGGTATTTTTTTATAAATTCAGTTTTCCGCCTTCCCGCGGTCTTACCTCGATATCGATTACGCAGTCCCCCACGTAGCTGTCGTTGATGTCGAGCGCGTATTCTGCCTTCAGTAAAATCTGATCCGGCGTCTCTTTCATTCTGACCTTCGTCGCCGCAACTCCCATGTTGATCATGCCATATGGCGTGTGATAAAACGAAATGTTCTTTTTATCCTCCTCAAAAATCATATGGACATCAATGAGGCCGCGTTTGCGCACCTCGAGGGCGTTTTCCGTAAATTTGATCATGTTGTGCGTCATCATGTCAAAGCCTTCGGTTGCCTCGTCGTAGATCAGAAAGTGATGGCCGTTTTTCTTGTAGTACGAACCCGTCGTCATAACCTCCACCGGTTCTTGTTCGCCGGATTCCTCATCCATCAGATACTGCAGTCCGCGGATGCTGATGAGTACGTCTTTTTCCATCCTTTTCTGGTGTTCCTCTCTCTTTTCTGTATGTCGTTTTTAATAGTTTTCAATCTGTACCTGTTTCGTATCGCTGATCTGCTCCGGCAGAACGGAATGTGCGAAGGCATTGAACCGCTCCACGCCGTCGCTTGCGAAGAACTGGTATTTCTGACGGCCCAGCTCATCGTTTCCAGGATTCTCCAGATCCAGCTCCCGCAGCAGTCTGCACAGTGCCTGTGAGGTTTCGTATGCCGGGTTGACGAGTGTTACTTTTTCTCCGACTACTTTCCGCAGCAGAGAACGCAGCAGCGGATAGTGGGTGCATCCCATAATCAGCGTGTCGATGTCTTTATCCAGAATCTCTGCCAGATAGCGGCGCGCCACTTCCTCGGTGATCGGATCTTTTGTCCAGCCCTCTTCCACGAGCGGCACGAACAGCGGACACGGTTTTCCGTAAACGGTGATCGCCGGATCTGCCTCGGTAATAAGCTGCTGGTAGAGGCCGCTCTGAATAGTGCTCTCGGTTGCGATGACGCCGACGCGCTTGTTCTGCGTCGTCTCGACGGCCATCTGTGCGCCCGGTTTTACCACGCCGATGATCGGGAGATCAATCTCTTTTTCGATCGTATCGAGTGCCAGCGCGCTCGCGGTGTTGCAGGCGATGACGATTGCCTTGACCTGCTGGGTTTCCAGAAAGTGTACGATCTGGCGGGAATAACGGATGACGGTATTTTTCGATTTGGAACCGTACGGCACACGCGCGGTATCTCCAAAATATACGATTCGTTCGTCGGGCAGGTTTCGCATAATCTCACGCACTACGGTCAGTCCGCCGACACCGGAATCAAAGACGCCGATCGGCGCCTGTCTGTCTGCTTTCATACTTTCCTCCATTTTTCATCCGGCATTACTTTTTTGTCATGCCGAATGGGGTTCATTTCTATATTTAATATATCTGAATTTTTACATTTCTTTTTTCATTTCACGACCCTGGTTAAAATAGGTCGCTGATACATTATTTTAACCCGAATGGAGGAATATTGCAATCATTTCTCTTGAAAGTCTTTCGAAAAATCCGCCTAACGCCAGAAAAACCGGAACGAAATCCGGTCACTTTTCAGGATTTCGCGGTAGGCGGCGTCACTCAACAGATTCTGCAGCGGAATCCGGCTTTTTTCGACTTTTTCTGCACTTTCGCCATCCTCGTTTACGGGGCGCAGGGCATCCGAAAAGCAGATGGACGGGTACAGCATGCACCACCAGTTGTGCCCTTTGGCTCTGCCGATGTTGATCTGAAGAGCGTCGTACGTTCCGGCGGGGAGAATATAATTGCCCGTTTCTTTTTCCTCAAAACTGGCTTTTCCGTACGTTACGGTGATATCGTCAGTACTGCCTCCTGCGCGCAGCGTCTGAAGGGCGGCGGCACGGATGGAGGGCTCGTTTTCACGCAGGATTTCTTCGGTTTCTGCTTTTGTTTCGGCTCCGTGCAGGATTGTCTGCAGTTCTTCGGCAACGGCATCGCGTACCTGAAGCTTGATCTGCTGGTCGGAGGCGCAGTCGCTGTTGGCTCTTACGTGAAAGCGCACGATCTTTGCAGCGACTTCCTGCTGCAGACGGGACTCGCGGAGAAGATTGGCGGTTCCGGAAAGGATCAGCGCCGCAATGCAGACGGGGAGCCAGCGGCGACAGAAAATTTGAAATGCCGCCTGGAATTGACTTCTATACTGGTTCCCAAATGTATTTCGGGGCTGCGCCTGCCTGTCCCTGGATTTCTTCTGTGTCTGATTTTGATTCCGTTTCCGGCTCTGTACTTTTTTCTCATTCATATGCTGCCTCCTGTTTTTTTCCAGTTTTGCCGGATTTCAAAACTTTTATACACAGACACTCACTACCCGCTCCGATATTCCATACACTTTAAACCTTTTACGGCGCTTTCGGAATCCACAGAATGCTCCTTTCGTTTTCCCACGCATAGCACAAGTCCGCCAGTGTCACCGCCTCTTTTCTTTTCACCCGGTTGTCATAAATTCCGCACAGGTACTCACCGACGGACTCCACCTGTTTTCCGTTCTGCTCCATGATATCTTCTGGTTTTTCTGCGTGAAACAGATAGGCACTGTGCCCAAGCGCACGGTCCTGTTCCAGGTACTTCAACAGTTCTTCCATCCGTCCCCGGTCACTGAGCAGTGCATCGGAAAATACAATCGCCTGGACGTGTCCGGTGTCGAGATCATATTCCTCTGTGCTGTCATATTGCTGCGCAATCTCCTCAAACGTCTCCGCTTCAAAGAACAGCGATGCGGGGTCCTCGTCGGTTCCCTCCTCCTGCTCATCCTTTCCCTGGCCGGTCACCACCGCAAGATTCGCAGGCGCATACCAGACGCGCCATTTACCGCCAGCCGTCTCCTTTTCTCCGCCGCTCTCACTGACCGCCGTCCCGGTTTCTTCCCCAGTTTCACTGTTTTCCGGCGCAGTCGCCCCTTCCGACATATAATCAAAGGCAACCGCCAGTGGATACAGCCGCTTTTCCGGCTCTACTGCCCCGCAGGATGACAGGAAAATCATACTGCCCAGCGCCAGACACACAAGCCGCAGTTTTTTCATATGCTTCTGGCAGAAGCCGAGCAGCACCGTGATGGCAAGGAAAAACGGAAAGTAACCGTATCGGACCGACCAGCCGCTTTCCGCGCATGACAGCAGCCATATAAAAAGCACTGTACCGATCTGTACATAGAGATTCTGCGGTTTCCACAGTCCCGTCTTCTCTCCGATCAGCGATACGTAAAACAGCAGACTTCCCAGTGTGAACAGCAGTCCCATCAAAAGAAATGCCATCCACAGAATATCAAACCGCTCCAGAAATCCACCTGGCAGGCTCGTTCCTGCCATTAACAGTAAGAGCGGGTCCTGCGCCGCAGCCGTGCCGCGCCGGCCGAAAACGCCGAGCAGCGCCATGCTTCCTGCAATTACAAGAAGCCCCGTTTTCCAGATACTCTGCGTCACCGGAAGAATGACACTCCTGTGCTCTTTCTGCACATGCCCCAGTAAAAACGGCAGCAGCGCAATCGGTGTTCCATTTTCCAGTGTTCTCCACACATTCCACCCAAAAAGTATTCCGTTATCCACAATTTCAACAGACTTTGCTGTCTTCCAGGCATCCTCAAACGAGGAAAAATGCATCTGCGGAACCGTCAGCAGAAGCAGAATCAAAATCCCGCCCACAATCCACGGATAGAGTGCTTCCGCCAGCCGTCCTCTTTTCTGTACTTCACTGCCGACACCAAACCCGGCCGCCGCGAGCAGAAACAGTCCGCAGAGCTCCTGCGGTACACCCGCTGTCAGATACGCGGCGGCAAGCTCTGCCATTCTGCGAAGCAGTGTTCCGCCGAGGAAAAGCAGATAACACAGATACATCACTGCCAGAAGGAGTTTCCCAGCCTTTCCCATCACGCTTTCCAGGCGGCAGTAAAGCCCGCCAAGGCGCACGAGATAAATGCACCACACCGCCAGCAGCCCATATCCAACGAAAATCCCTGCCATACCGGGCAGGCCGTCCGATGCGCCGTACGCCGCGAGCTGCCAGAACGCCGGGCAGAGCAGAACGAGCACGATCTGGCGTTCCATCTGGCGCTGTGAAATTCTGTCATTTTCCGAAAACATGCGTCACTCTCCCCTTTCCTGTTTTTCTTCCGGCTCCGCAGCTTTTCTGTTTTTCCGCAGCCGCACTCTCTGATCGCGCTTTGTAAAGACCGGCCGCTCCCGCATCTGATGCAGCGGCGGCCGCCATACGGAATCCTTCGGCGCATGGTAGCCCGCAAGTCCTTTCCCGACGAACGGCATCAGATAGGGAATGCCAAAACTCGTAAGCCCGGCGAGATGACCCGCGAGAAGAAACGTGCCGAGCGCCATGCCGAAAATGCCGAGCCATCCGCCGAGCAAAATGAAGCCGAATTTCAGCAGCCGGAACGGCGCACCGAACTCTTCGTTCGGAATCGCCAGCGAACAGAGCGCCGAAACCGCAACCACAACGACGGTCATCGGGCTTACCAGATTGGCGGAAACCGCTGCATCTCCGATGATCAGCCCGCCCACAATTCCGATCGTCCCGCCAAGCGGCCCCGGCATGCGCACACCGGCCTCGCGGATCAGTTCAAAAGCAAATTCCATCAGAAGAATTTCCAGAATGCCGGGGAACGGAACGCCTTTCCGCGCTTCGGCGAACGCCAGCAGGAGTTTGGTCGGAAGCACCTGCGTGTGAAAGCCCGTGACAGCCAGGTATCCGCCCGAAATCCACAGGGCGAGAAAGACCGCCGCATACCGCAGCAGCCGCTCAAATGAGACGATCAGAAAATGATGATACCGGTCCTCACTGACCTTTAAAAAGCTGTCAAATGATGCCGGGAAGAGAATCCCGACCGGGGAATTATCACATAAAAGCAGGATTCTTCCGTCCAGAATCTCCATCGCCGCGCGGTCCGGCCGTTCGGTCGTCTCGAAGCGCGGGAACGGCGATTTCCACTGCGGTTCGCAGAGCTGCTCGACCATGCCGCTGTCAAAAACGCCGTCCACCTCCCAGCCGGCAATCTGCTGTTTTACCTCTTCCAGAAATTTCGGATAAATCAGCTCTTTCTCATACACCAGAGCCAGAACCGTATCAGAACGCGCACCAAAATGTATCTCCTCCACTTTCAGATCGGTGGTCCGCAGACGCTTGCGGACGAGTGCCGTGTTGGTTTTGACAGAGTCGGAAAAACCTTCGTTAGAGCCGCGCAGCACTTTTTCGGACTCCGCTTTTTGCACTCCTAAATTGGGATAACCCTTCGATCCGATCTTGACTGCACGGTCATAATGATCCACAAAAAGAATTGCATTTCCCGCAAGCATGGAAGCGAACGCAGCTTCCATAGTGTCAAATTCCAGTGCATCCGAAATTCCGAGCTGATTTTCCGAGAGAACCCACGGGATATCTGCCTCGGGAACCTCCATCAGACGGTTCAACAGCTTCCCGATCACGGAATCCTTCAACATAACGCAGCTCACCGCCACTTCTACGTAGATCAGCAGCGCACCGGTTCCGCCCGTTTTGCCGAGTTTCATCGGGCGGATCTGAATATCATCGCAATTTTCACACCATGTACGGATCACGCTTTCATTTTCCGCCAGTGTGAGTGAAATCTGCGTCTTCTCTTTTTCCATGCCTGCGTCCCTCCTTCTCCTCCTTTTGAAAGCTTCCGAAAAACCATCTGGAGAAATATACTCTGCAAAATTTCATAAAAAAACATTCTGTCACGATTTTTTACTCTGTAACAGAATGTTCCTTTTTCGAAATTTTATACGCTTTTATTTTTCTTCTACACCCGTCATGCTCTGGTGATGTACGGTCTGCATAATACTCTCCTGCTGTCGCTCGATATGCTCGCGGATCATCTTCTGTGCGCCTGCAAGATCCCGATTTTTCATACGTTCATAGAGGGCATCGTGCTCCTCGACCAGGGAACGTCGGGATTTTACATCCTTTAAATATTCAATCCGGTAACGGTACATTTGCTCCCGCAGATTGTTCAGCAGCTGAATCAGGCGCTCGTTGTTCGTCGCCTGATAAATCACATCATGGAATGCCACATCTGCCTGTGCAAGCTTCTGCAGATCATCCGTCTCTGTTGTCTCCAGCATTTGTTCAAAGCTGCGCGATGCCTGATAAAGCTTCTGCAGTTCGCTCTCTGTAATCCGCTGACACGCCAGTTTTACCGCCAGCTCCTCGAGTCCGAGCCGCACCTCCAGCACATCGTTCAGATCTTTTTCCGTGATCTGCGCCACCTGTGCACCCTTGCGCGGCACCATGATTACAAGGCCATCCAGTTCCAGCATGCGAATCGCTTCACGGATCGGCGTACGTGAAACGCCGAGCTGATTTGCCAGCCGGATTTCCATAAGCCGCTCTCCCGGCTTTAACTCCCCGCGCAGAATCGCCTGGCGCAGCGTGCGGAACACGACATCACGGAGCGGAAGGTACTGATAATCCTCCATCTGCAGGTCTAACTCATTTTTTACCATACTTTGTACCTCCCGGTTTTGATACTGTAGTCAGGAATGTCTGTTTCGACAGTCCGCTTATTTTTAACTGAGCGCGGGCAAATTCTGCCTTGTCCGGATCGTCGAAAATGCCGAATACGGTCGGGCCGCTGCCGCTCATCATCGCATTGACCGCACCGTTTTTCATCATCTGTGCCTTGATCTCATCGATCACCGGATACGCCGGACACGTCACGGATTCCAGCACATTTCCCATGCGGTCCGTGATGCCGTACAGGTCATGATTTCGGATCGCCTCTACCATGCCGTCGATATCCGGATGCTCCGTCACCTCGTCAAGATGCAGGTTTCCATAGACAAATTTCGTCGAAACATTGATACCCGGTTTTCCGATCAGCACGTAGCACATCGGTACGCCGGGAAGGGATGTCAGCTTTTCGCCGATTCCTTCTGCCAGCGCTGTACCGCGCATCACACAGTACGGAACATCCGCACCGATCTGCACACCCCGCTCCATCAGCTGGCGTTTTGTCAGACCAAGCTGAAACATGCGGTTAATTCCTACCAGTGCTGCTGCCGCATCCGAGCTTCCGCCCGCCATGCCGGCCGCTACCGGGATAAATTTTGTCAGGTTCATATCAACGCCCTGACGGATATCAAATTCATCCATCAGAAGCTTGGCCGCTTTGTATACGAGATTTCCGTCATTACACGGAAGGAACGGCAGATTGGTTGTAAGCCTTATTCCGGGTTCTTTGCTCTCCTTTATTTCCAGCTGATCGTACATCTGGATCGTCTGCATTACCATGCGGACTTCATGGTAACCATCCTCTCTTTTTCCGGTCACATCAAGACCAAGATTTATTTTTGCAAGCGCACGCAGTTTCATCGTAGGCACCACCTTCGGTAATGTTTTTTGTATACATAGATATTAATGGATTTTTCTTCTATTTTCAAGCTTTATCTTCTGTTTTTGTACATAATTTTATACAATTCAGTTCAACAGACTTAGAAACGCAGGCGTAAGCGGTGGCTAATGGAAACGAACAAGAGCAAAATAAGAGTTTACGAACCTGTCGAAACTTGCTATAATTTTCATCAGATATCAGGGCAAAAGATCAAAAAGCCGGTGCAAGCTCGCTTGCAAGAGGATTTTTGATCTCTTGACCCCAACATTTTTGTCAGAAGCCAGAGCATGTCTGAAAAAAACTTTTCGTAAGCTGCGAATCTCAGATTACGGAAATGATTTTTTCAGACATGCTCTAGCTTCTGCGAAAGAAAAGGAAGTAGCTTTTTATGAGTTCACAAAGATCTTATTCATTTTCCCGCCAGGCTCTGGTCAACGGAATCCGCGATGGCATTCCGATCGGGCTTGGCTATTTTGCGGTCTCGTTTTCGCTCGGCATTGCGGCGCGTAAGGCAGGTCTTAGTCCTTTTCAGGGCTTTCTCGCCAGTCTTTTTAACAATGCTTCCGCCGGAGAATACGCCGCCTTTACACTGATTGCCGCCAATGCAGGCTATCTGCAGGTCGCCATCATTACGCTCATCGCCAATGCGCGGTATCTGCTGATGAGCTGTGCGCTTGCCCAGCGTTTTTCACCGGACACGCCGTTTTTCCACCGTTTTCTCATTGGTTACGATGTAACGGATGAACTGTTTGGCATCACAATCGCGCGCCCGGGCTGGCTGAATCCGTATTATACATACGGTGCCATTCTCGTCGCTGCTCCCGCGTGGTCGATCGGCACGGCTCTTGGTATTATTGCCGGAAATCTGCTGCCGCTGCGCGCTGTCAGTGCCTTAAGCGTGGCGCTGTACGGCATGTTCCTTGCAATCATCATTCCCCCGGCGCGAAAGAGCCGTGTGGTAGCGGGTCTTGTTGCCGTCAGCTTTTTCTTAAGCTTTATCTGCAGCTATCTCCCGGGCATCTCCACTCTCTCCGACGGAACCAGAACGATTCTGCTCACCGTTCTGATTTCCTGCGCCGGAGCTATCCTGTTCCCGGTAAAGACAGAGGAGGAAAATGCTGATGTACAATAATTATATCTATATCGCCGTCATGGCTCTGGTTTCCTACACAATCCGGATTCTGCCGCTGACGCTGATTCGGAAGCCGATTAAAAATCAGTTTATTCAGTCGTTTCTGTACTACGTTCCATACGTGACGCTGTCCGTCATGACCTTCCCGGCGATTGTCCATGCAACACAGAGCCCTGTTTCCGGCGCACTCGCGCTTGTCGTCGGCATCGCAGCCGCATGGTTCGGTGCAAGCCTGTTTCAGGTTTCGGTGGCATGCTGTGCCGTGGTGTTTGTGATTGAATTATTTTTGTAATAGAAATGAGCCGCCCTGTGGGAACAATCCTTTTCCCCGGGGCGGCCCGTTTTGTATGTATTACTTTTCTGTTTCTGTTTTTCTGAAATGATAAACGCTGACCGAAGCCGCCGGCAGTGCAATCTGGAAGGAGTCTTTTTCCCGTGCAGGTGCTTTTCCTTCTTTGCAGCGGACTCGGTTCGGATGTTTCGCATCGTTGTAGTTCTGCGGATCTTGGGAGTACAGTGTTTTGGCCTCAACAAATTCCGGACACTGTTTGAATTTCAATTCGATTTTCTTTGATTCGCTGTAACTTGTATTTACGAGATTGACGTAGATATCATCATTTTTGATCGAGGCAAAAATGCAGACCTCAGGATCTTTGTTCTTTTCCTCAAAGCCAAGCGTATACGCACCCTGATGCACCTGATACATATCGAACACATCGTAGTTTGGTGTCAGAATACAATGCTCACCATCCGTCAGGAACAGGGAATTCAGGACATTGACAGACTGTGCCACACATGCCATGCGCACATCCCCGGTATTGCGGTGGAAGATGTCGAGCGTCAGTGCAGTTGTAACGGCATCACGCATCGTACACTGCTGATACAGCGCCGGGCGCGCATTAAATGCACTGCTGTGCCAGTTGCCCCACTCACCGACAATCAGTTCACATTTTCTCGGTGCCGCCTGGAACGGACCCTCCGGTTTCGGAAGTGCCTCAAGACCAGCGTCTATCAGGCGGCGCTGCTCGTGAATGACATTTTCCAGCTCTTTGCATCCATTGATCACATCATACCACTGTTTTTCATCAAACTTTTTCTCTGTCTGAAGCTGTTTCAGATTCCAGTTGTAAAAATGGAGATCGTAGCCATAGAGAGACGGCATCCGGTATTTTCCCATTTCCTTAAAGAAATCTTTTGTCCACGCAGCACGTTCTTTCGGCTTATTTCCATCCGGGCCGCTGGCGATGCATTTCATGGAAAATGTCTGATCGCCGCCTCCAAACGACGGACAGGAGGAACTGAATTTCCGGTATTCGTTCGCATACATCTGCGGCGTCATTTTTCCGCCGCCGTCCCATACTTCATTTCCGATACCCCAGTATTCAATCTCGAACGGTTTTTCATGGCCGTTTGTTTTTCGTTCCTGCGAAAGTGCCGTCGGCTCTTTGCGGTTACAGTACTCCATCCACTCTCGCATCTCGGATGGAGAGCCGGTCATCATATTGATATTAAACCATGGCTTCGCGCCGATCATCTCGCAAAATTCCATCATCTCGTGTGTACCGAACTGATTGGGATCCGTCTCGAAAGTACCGAAGTTTTCATTGTATGTAACCGGCCGCTGCTCCCGCGGACCTATGCCGTTCCGCCAGTGATATACATCCGCAAAACATCCGCCCGGCCAGCGGATCACCGGCGGGTGCAGCTTCTGAAATGCATCCACAAGGTCTTTTCGGATTCCATGATAATTCGGAATTTCCGAATCCTCTCCAACCCAGATTCCATCATAAATACAGGAGCCAAGAAACTCGATAAAGTGTCCCTGCAGTTCCGGGTAAATATATTTTTCTCCAGCTAATTTTCGAAACGTAATCTTCTGCATAAAAATCCTCCAAATGAAAGGGTGGTGTGTATTTTTGCTCCTTTTCAGTATAGGACACTTTAAAGGAAAATACAATTTATTCTGAAAAGATCTCCGTAAAACTAGGATTTTCTGGTTTTACGGAGATCACAAATTTTTATGCTCTTTTTTTGCCTGCTCCCCTCGGCGGATTTACCCGTCGAAATTTTAGCGCCCGTTCTGGAGTCGTTTCCGGACAATCTTCATCAAATACAATAGGTTTTTCTTTTGCTGCTTTTAGTTCCCTTAATTCTTCTTCTGAAAAAGCGAGTTCTTTTATCAGGCTTTCTGTCATTTCTTTAGTATTTACCATAATAAAGCCCCCTTTCAAAATTGGTTGCATATCTTGCGGAGATTAATCTTGTCACATCTATTTCTGCCCCATTTTCATTTTTCCGTATTCTTTCCGTATACACTACAAACAAAACATCATCACTTTTTATATTTCCGATCATAATCTCTGTATCACGCTCTATTTGCGCTGTCCCTGCAGATAAATCACCTATGATATCATATCGATCTTCAACATTACTATTTTCCTCATCATAATATTCTATTCGATCATAATCAAAAAATACACGGGCAGCACTTTTAAATGAAATTCCATGTTTTTCTATATTAATTTTATTCTTTTTCTCATCATATTCGAAAATCATTCCACCAAGTGAAAATGTTACAGTTTTGCTATTCTCCAATGATTACCTCCGATTTCAGTATTTTACTGTTTTTATCGTATCATCTTTTCTTTTCTGCGTCAATGCATGATGTTAATTCACAAATTGCAATTCTTTACTTGACATCTGATATTATCAGTGATATATCAATAGTATAATCAGAAAGAAATGCAAGATTTACCAGTTGATAACGCATAAAAAACTATACAGGAGAATTTTCATGGATCAGAAATTATATGACAGTTATGTAAAGATTTTAAAAAACGAGCTTGTTCCGGCGCTTGGCTGTACAGAGCCGATTGCCATTGCATATGCGGCAGCAAAAGCACGCGAAGTACTCGGACAGATGCCGGAATCGATCGAGCTTTGCTGCAGTGGAAACATCATCAAAAACGTAAAGGGTGTTAAAGTTCCAAACTCCAATGGCCTGAAGGGAATTGATGTTGCGGCAACGCTTGGCGTCGTCGGAGGCTGTGCCGAACGTGAACTTGAAGTACTTGAAGATGTGACCGAAGCAGATATTGAAAATACAAAAAAGCTGGTACAGCAGGGATTCTGTACCTGTACTTTAAAAGAAGGCGTAGAAAATCTCTACATTGTTGCAAAAGTCATTGCCGGAGAGCACAGTGCAGAAGTAACAATTGTAAACCGTCATACTCTGATTTCACGCATCGTAAAAGATGGTGAGATACTTTATCAGATTGCGGCGCATGAGGATTCCCCTGAATACGTTGATAAAAGTGTGCTGAACGTCAAGGATATTCTTGAATTTGCCGATACTGTGAAGATCGAAGACATCAAAGAAATTCTTGACCGTCAGATCACCATGAACTCTGCCATTTCCGATGAAGGTCTCCGTCATCCATACGGTGCACAGGTTGGCCGCACGCTGCTGAACGAATACGGCAATGACGTAAAAATCCGCGCCCGCGCCCGTGCAGCGGCAGGCTCCGATGCGCGTATGAGCGGCTGCTCTCTTCCGGTCGTCATCAATTCCGGCAGCGGAAACCAGGGCATGACCGTTTCCCTTCCTGTCATTGAGTTTGCAAAAGAATGGAACGTTTCCCAGGAAAAACTGTACCGCGCACTCGTTGTCAGCAACCTGATTGCGGTTCATCAGAAAAAATATATTGGAAGTCTTTCCGCTTACTGCGGCGCCGTCAGCGCAGGCTGTGGAGCCGGTGCCGCCATTACCTATCTTTCTGGCGGAACTTATGAAGATGTCAGTCTGACGATCGTCAACACCATTGGAAACGTCGGCGGTATTGTCTGCGACGGCGCAAAATCCTCCTGTGCGGCGAAAATTGCATCCGCTGTTGACGCTGCTATTCTCGCCCACTACATGGGCCAGCATCACAGAAGTTTCCAGCCGGGCGAAGGTATCGTGCGGGAAGATGTCGAGGATACGATCAAGAGTATGGGATACATCGGAAGAGTCGGCATGAAAGATACCGATACGGAGATCCTGAATATTATGATCGACCGTGTGGATATTGACGAAGTGTGTAAATAACGAAAGTATTACGATAGACAGCCATCTGGACAAACTTGCACAGATGGCTGTTTTTATATTGCTCTTTCTGTCCATACAAAAACCCGCTGCGACGCCCTCTGTCGAACAAAATTTCCGATAAATTGTGACACACATCTTGTGGAAAGCTTTTTTCAAACAGGCTCTGATTTTGATTAGCAGTCCCTGTCACATCCCATAATTCAATTTCAGTTTCGCAAAAAAGTCTCTCAACGTCAGCTCCGCATTCGGATCATGGTAAACGCGAATTTTGCGGTTCTTTCCGGTGAAGTGATAGCTCATGTCCTCATAGCTGATTTCCGGCGCTTCTACCATTTCATAGAGGTCGGTACGCTGTACCTCTGCCAGCAGCAACCCAACTGTCGGAGAATCGCCGAGACCCCAGATTTCGCCGTGCGGCCATTCCTGGAACTGATAGAAGGTGTTGTTAAAGTCTACCATCTGCTGATACAGATAATTTCCAATTTCTCCACATGGCTGAACATTAAGCTGCAGCTCGGCAAGAGAAACTGTTACTTTCTTGTATACGGTAGACGGAACCTGCCATACCTTCATGCCGGATTTCATCACAACGTTTGCAGCTGCGATATCCTGGCGGAGGTTGAACTCTTCTCCCCCTTCCGGATACGGTGCTCCGCCGATCCAGATGGCGGTCATGCGGTCTGCGATTTCCGGTTTCATCAGAAGTGCGGAGGCAACGTCGGTCAGTGCTCCCTGGCAGGCGATGAACAGCGGATGCGGATCATCTTTCATGGCTTCTTCGGCGATCAGCTTTGCGCCATCCGACACGGCCGGAGTCTGCTCGTCCTTCATCGGAAATTCCGATCCTTTGCAGACCGGGCATACGCCCTGCCGATCCATCAGATCCAGCACTTTATTGACCTCGTCCATGCTCGCCTGTGCTGTGTGGCCATCGCCGTAATCGCGGGAGAACATGTTGAAGTGACACGGAACGATGCCTTTCAGAATAAACATCGGTGTCATCAGGTGATGTGCCAGTGCGAACTGGTCGTCCGCCTCATTTTTGCAGTCTGTGCTGACAATCATACGCACGCGTTTGTTGTCCGGCACGGAAAATGTGTAATTCATTTTTTTCATAGTAAATCCTTTCTGCTGTAAAAGCCAAAAACATACAAAGCAATCCGCCCGAAGACCGCACAGCTTTACGGTTTCCGGGCGTATTTGCCTTAGATCTAATTATACCTAATGTTGATCTTTCGTTAGTTTGCTTCTTTTGCTGCTGCAATCGTATCAAGGTTAGACTGCGGAGTTTCTGTAGCTCCTCCGTTTTCATCCAGCCATTTATCCAGCTGCTCCTGTTTTGCATCCATAACAGTCTGCAGTCCGGCTGCATACAGCGCATCATTCAGTTTCTGGAGTGTTTCTTCTACACCAGCAACTCCGACAGAGCCTGTCTCAAGTGCTGGACGATACGTATTCAGTGCATTCTGCAGAGCTGTGATCTGTGTAGAGTATTCAGAAGAATCCCACATAAATCCGTATGCCGGTGAATACTGTGCCCAGTCGTTATGGTGCTGCAGTTTATCCCAGTAATTTGCATCCTTGGAACCATCATTCCATACGTATGTGTTAAACTGATTGCCCATAAACCATCCTGTATTCTGATGATATTTAAAGTTAGAAGCATCTTCACCATCTACATAATAAGCAGTACCATCATCCAAAACTTTATAGTTTACATCCTGAATACCATTCTGCCACAGATTCATAACCTCCGGATCTGTATACAGCGCGGAGATAAACTTAAAGGCCATTTCCGGATCCGCACTGTTGGTTGCGATGCCAGTATCATAAAAACTTACGTTTGTAGTTGAATATCCACCTTCTACATCCTGTCCAAAATACATTGCATAGCAGTCTGTTCCTGTAGATGCCTTTGCCTCAACAAGATAGCCCGGCTTAATTGCTGACATATAAGAGAACGTATTTCCAGCCTTCATCATAACTGCAGCTCCCTGTGTATCCGTCAACGCATCCGGATAAATGTATCCTGCATCAAACCATTCCGCCAGCTGGGTTACTGCTTCTTTGTAAGTATCGGTTTCAAACTCGTTCACTACGGTTGTGGAGTCATGATCAGCCTCCCAATCCAGAACACCGAACTGATCCGCTAACTCGTCGAAAAATGCAAGACGTCTCATCGGGCTTGCACTTCCCTGCAGATACAGAGGTGTCATTTCCGGATGTGCTTCTTTTACTTTCTTGAAAATTTCAGTTGCAACAGACCAGTCATACACTTTTCCGGTGTATTCATCCTGATTCAGCTCCAGTCCGTATTCCTCTGCGATACCAAGTTCATCACAGATATCTGCTCTCATAGTCAGACCACCAAGTTCAACCGATTCCTTCTGTGCCGGAAAACCGAACAGAATACCATTCATGGAACCTACCGTTGCATTTGCTTCACCAAGCACATCTTTAATAGCCTGTCCCTCCGGAGTATCCATATACTGGTTCATATCGACAATACCATTCATTGCAATCCAACTGGAAGCATTGCTGTAATAAATTGGCATAACATCCAGCTCATCACCACCGGAAATCATCAGCTGAATCGTCTGCTGATATTCTGCATACTGCAATGGAAGAAATTCCACTTCAATATGATATTTCGGAATCATGTATTCATTCAATGCATCCTGCACTGCGGTACGTGCTGCGTCATCCTGCTCGTAGAACTCGACGAAGGCAAACACGAGATGATAAGGATTTTCTTCCGTGTACTCACCAAGCTCTGTTTTTGTTACGGAAGCATCTACCTCGCCAGATGCCGATGCTGTTGATGTTGTTCCAGAAGAGCTCTTGGATGAGCCGGAAGTGTCTCCACTGTTTCCGCAGCCGACAAGCAGGCCGCCCACCATTGTCGCTGCCAGAAAAGCAGCAAGCATTTTTCTTTTCATATGAAAATTCCTCCTTAAAATAAGTTTATCACGAAGCAGCCCTTTTCGCTGCTAATGATTCATTCCATCTGTATCAGCCTTTGACTGCGCCAAGAGCGATACCTTTTGCATAATATTTCTGGAAAGACGGGAAAATCAGCATAATCGGCAGAATTGCTACGAATGCAATTGCCATCTGGATTCCCGTTGCCGGAATGGTCGATGCAGCTGCTGTCACATTCGAGTTGGAGCTCTGTGTCAGGAACTGAATATTCTGTACCATCTGGTTCAGAAGGTTCTGTACGTTGTACAGACCTGTATTCTTAACGATATAGTACAGACCATTGGTCCAGTCATTCCAGTAAGCAAGGCCTGCAAAGGTGCCCATTGTTACCAAGATCGGTTTTCCAAGCGGAAGTACGATTTTCCAGAAGATGGTAAACTGGCTTGCACCGTCAATCTCTGCCGCCTCGTATAATCCATCCGGAATGCTTGTGGTAAAATAAGTTCGAATCATCATAACATTCCATGCAGAAAGCAGGAAGTTTGGAAGCAGCTGTGCAAAAATCGTATCTTTGATATGGAAGGTACCTGTCCACATAATGTAAGATGGAACGATACCGCCGTTGAACAGCATGGTAAAGAACACGAAGAACATCATCACATTTCTGCCCGGAAGATTTTTTACTGACAAAGGATAGGCCATCAGAGCAGACAGAAGGACATTCAACAGAGTTCCGACTACCGTGACACCAATACTTACTCCATAGGCCTTCAAAATCTGACCTCCGGATTTGATGATGTAGGAATAGGACGCGAGGGAGAACTTCTTCGGAAAGAAGGAGTATCCATTCGCTACCAGTGTGTTTTCATCTGTAATAGAAGACATAAATAACAGAATAAACGGTAAGATAATGGCAAGCGTCCAGATAATCATGACAGCGTTTGCTAAAATCTGATATTTGGAAAATGGTTTTTCTTTCATACGTGATCTCCTTAGAACATTGCGTTTTCTTTGCTGACTTTACGTACGATTCCGTTTGCGGTAAGGACAATGATAAATCCGATGATGGACTGATAGAAGCCGGCTGCTGCAGACATTCCGACATTTCCGGATTTCATCAGGCCGCGGTATACGTAGGTATCAATAACATTGGTTGCCGAGTACAGAAGTCCTGAATCACGTGGTACCTGATAGAACAGACCGAAATCGGAATAGAAGATACGGCCGACACTCATCAATGTCAGGGTGATTACGGTTGGTTTCAGGAATGGAAGCGTAATGTTTTTGATCTGCTGCCATTTGGTTGCGCCATCCAGAGAAGCTGCCTCATACAGAGACGGATCAATGCCATTGATGGTAGATATGTATATCAGACATCCATATCCTACACCCTTCCAGGTATTTACAAAAATCAGAATGAACGGCCAGTATTTCGGTTCTGCATACCAGTTCACAGCATCTTTTCCAAGTGCACTTAAAATCGAATTGTTTACAATACCTGTACTCTGACTTAAAAATGCATATACAATGTAGCCAAGAATAACAGCCGACATCAGATATGGAAACAAGATTGCACTCTGATAAATTTTCTTTAATTTTTTATTAAACGTATCGCAGATAAAGATTGCAAAAATAATTCCGACTACCGTGTTCAGAACAATAAACGCCAGATTGTAAAGTAACGTATTTCTTGTAATAGTCCATGCATCCGATGATGCAAACAGAAATTCAAAGTTCGCCAGTCCGCAGAACGGGCTCTTCCAGATTCCCAAACGGGCATTGTACTTCTTAAATGCTACGATAATGCCTGCCATCGGAATATAATTGTTAATGAGCAGATAGATCGCGCCTGGAAGGAACATCAGATACAGCGGAAGGTATCGTTTGAATTTTGCTGCTTTGCTGTGGCTGCTCCCGGATGATGCATGGGCTTTTTTTAAAGATGCCATGTTTTTCCTCCTCGTTTCCTCTTTGTTTTCTCGTTTTTTTGTCGTTGCAAGTATGTTCGAACAAAATTGCTTTGACTATCAACTGTTGTTATTATATAATTTTAATAAACTTTTTAGCAATTCACATTGCTTAGGTTTTATTGCACTTTTCTTAGAATCTATGTGCAAATTATATATAATTACGGAGGCATCCTTCTTGAATTCATCAAAACATCGTACTTTTTCACTAAACTTCAATTTTTTTGACCACACTATGCACAAACACAAAATATATTCCCTAAAGAAAAAAGCATTTTGGTATTGGATGCGTATTTTAATAATGTTCAGTATTTTATTGCTGTTTTTAATTTTTTATATTTCCAAACAGCTTCAGCATGAAACCTACCAGGGAATTCATCAGACAATGGATCTTTATGTCCAGCAGTTAAATAAGAGTATGGAAACTGCTGAAAACTGTCTCTGGGAATTCGCTAATAACAATACTGATGTTGTCGATACGATCACTTCCAAAAACAACCCAAACGCAGTGATTTCCCAGATTAAAGCCTCCAGGCTTTTGGATAATACTTTAAGTTACATGACAGACATTGACGGTATGTTTGTTTATGGAAAAGCAAACGACCATTTTGTCTGCCGCTATAAAAATGGGGGCTCCAATGACTGTAGTTCCTACATGAAAAAGCTTTTACGTCAGTCGGGAGAGGACGCCTCCGCTCTCAACTTCAAGAGTTGGTATTATATAGAGCTGGAACGCCATACCTATCTGATCCGAATTATCAATGATCTCCATGGCTATCTTGGTGCCTGGATCCGTCTGGATGAACTGAATGCTCCATTTGATGATTCAAATACCATTTTTCTGTTTGCTGATGAAAATGGTATTCCATACGACAACGAAAGCTGGTCCGATTTTAAACTGTCTACCGACTTTTCTACCCAGAAACCTCATCGGATCCGCGGAAAGGACGGTATACAATATTTACAGGTCGCTGAAAAGCTTCCTTCTTCTACCTGCTCCTTAAATGCACTCATCCCCTCCGAAGAAGTCAACACTCCTATTTACAATATGCTCAAGCTTCTGCTCGGGGGTGCTCTGCTGATTTTCGTGGTTTCTCTTTTATGGACCGTTTCCTATGAACACCTGATTTCAAAGCCTCTTGATCTGATCCGGAAAATGGCATCACAGGTCAAAGAGGAACAACAGGTGCCGCACCCGGATCTTTCCAATGAGCGGTGTGAGGAGGTTCTGGAAATCGGTGAAACACTGAATAAGCTGATGAATCGAATTGAGAAGTTAAAAATCAATGTTTATGAGGATAAATTAAATCTGAAGGCACTGGAGATTCAGTATCTGAAATCCCAGGTAGCGCCGCACTCTCTGATCAACTGTCTCTCCGCAATCGCATCAATGCCATTCACGGAAGAAGGAAGGCGGCTCACAAATGAATTCGTCCGCACACTTTCGAATCATTTGCGGTACACCCTGCAGGATAAGACAGCCGTTCCTTTGAAAGAAGAACTGAAATACGTAGAAAATTTTCTGGAGATGACAGAACTGCGGTTTCCAGGCTGTCTGAACTGGGAAATCCATGTGGATGAGAAATGCAGGAATGCTTCTGTTTTTCCGATCATTCTGCTGATGTTTACAGAAAATACCATCAAGCACAACATGATCATGGGCGAAGAGCTCCGTGTCCGTATCACCGGCAGCCTTGTGGAGCGCAATGGTGAAAAATATGTGGTTCTCACTCATCTCGACTCCGGCAGTGGTTATTTTGAAGAGGATCTGGAATACCTGAACCGGCCAGTTTCCCAGCAGGTTCATGACTTTGATGGAAAAAAAATCGGAACCTACAATCTGCTCAAACGGCTTTATCTTGTTTATGGAGAAAAATCCCATGCGCATTTTTCCAACGAACCCGGATGGGGTGCAAGATCAGAGGTTACGATTCCATACATTCCATACCGGGAGGATGGCAATCCGCCGGAAAACAAAATTGAAACATCGGAACCTCTTTTTTCACATGCTTCCGACACACCTCAGGTCCCCGGCAAAAGAAACGAGAGCTAAAGCTTGTTTGAAAAAGGCTTTCGGCTTGCTTTTTGTAACGATTCAAATCCATGCGAAACGGAAGAAAGGAACAGGGCTTTTACAATGAACATTTTAGTAGTGGATGATGAATATTATATTGTGAAAAACATTATCGAAACGACAGACTGGTCGGCGCTCGGGATTGAGCAGGCGTTTCCTGCCTACAGTGCCAGCCAGGCAAAACGAATTTTTGAGGGTTCCCAGGATATTGATATTCTTTTGACTGACATCGAAATGCCGCGCGAAACCGGTCTGCAGTTAGTGGAATGGCTGCATGAGAACAATTTTCATCCCATCGTACTCGTTCTGACCGGCCATCAGCGATTTGATTATGCGCAGGAAGCGCTGAATTTACATATTTTCTCCTACCTGTTAAAACCAATCGACCCGGATCAGCTTATGGAAAAGCTGGCGGCGGCTGTGCAGGAGGTGAAAAAAAATGCATGGTATGAGAAAGAGCGGCTGAATATGGAAGAGCACCTCTCCACCGATGCCTCGGACCCGATCAGCGTCATCAAGGACTATATCCGTTCGCATCTTTCCGATCCTGAACTGGGCCGCACCTCCATCGCCGAGAAAATCCACATGAACCCGGACTACCTGTCCCACATTTTCAGTACGAAAACAGGAGCGTCGCTCAGTAGCTACATCATGGACGAACGTATGACAACCGCAAAACGTCTGCTTGCCACCACCAGCTTCTCCCCCCAGCAAATCTGTGACCAGATCGGAATCGCAAACGTTTCCTACTTTTACCGGCAGTTCAAGAAAAGCAGTGGAGTGACACCGCAGCAGTATCGGGAGAAGCATTTTCATGGATAATCACGAGCCCTGGAGCGTGCCTGGAAAAGGTCTCCAGCGCACAAAAAAACAGAGTGTATTGGAATTCTTCGTTTCCATACACTCTGTCTCATTTCTTACCCACAAAAATCCGCCAGATCCTCTTTCAGATAGTTCTGCGTCTTCTCCAGATCTTTCTCCCGGATACTCTGCATAATATCGTTATGATGCGCAATGTCCAGTGCCGGGTTTACGTTGGACCAGGTCTGCCAGTAAAACTGGGCGTAAGCGCGTTTTAAGACGTTCATGGTGCGTTCAAGCTCCTGATATGCGTAAGCGTTGCCGGAGAAGGAAATCAGCTTCAGATGGAATGCTGTATTTGCCTCCCAGTGATCCCATACGCTGTCGGTGCTCTGTTTGCATCTCTCATCAATCTCGGCAAGCTCCGCCAGATTTTCTTCGGTGATATGTCCGATCGACTGACGAAGATATCCGCCCTCGAGAACAAGGCGGAAATCCAGAATATTCTGTGCCTCTTCGCGGGACACGCTGACAACCTGGTAGCCGAAGCGCGGGAAGCTGCGGAGGATTCCCTCATTGCAGAGCGTCACAAGGGCTTCACGGATCGGTGTCTTGCTGCAGCCGAATTTCTGTACCAGCTCCTGCTCGTTGATAATTTGATTGGGTTTATATTCATCGGTAAAAATGCCGTTCAAAATGGCCTGATATACCATATTTTTAAGGCTTTCCTGTTGTTTTTTCATAAGGGGAAACTCCTTATCTTTTATTTTCTTCACTTTTGCGCATCCTGATTTTTTTCTTCTCCAAATGCGCCCTGTTTTTTATCTTAACAAATTTTTTTTTGCTTGTAAATGCCGTGCTCCCAGATTTTTACCGGTAAAAAAAAAGGAAAATGATGTTTTCACCATTTTCCCTCTTCTGTTCCCTCATTGGACGTTATCGCTTATTCTGTCTGCCGTCAGATTACATACTCATTCGACTTCTGCATCTGCCATTCCACCAGATCTGCCAGCGTAATATTGTCCACCACACTGTTGATGGCATCGTTCAGTTTTTTCCAGAGCATCACCGTAACGCACTGATCTTCCCTGCCGCAGTCGGCGCCGTCTTCTACACAGTCCACCGGCGCAAGGCTGCCCTCGGTCAGACGCAGGATCATGCCCACGGTATATTCTTCCGGCTTTCGTTTCAGGGAATAACCGCCCGCCGGGCCGCGCACACTTTTTACGAAACCAGCTTTATTCAAAATCGAGATGATCTGTTCCAGATATTTTTCCGAAATCTCCTGCCGCTTTGCCACATCTTTCAAACGCACCGGTTCGCCGGTATTGTTGAGTGCCAGATCCAGCATCAGACGAAGCGCATACCGTCCTCTTGTCGAAACTTTCATTTTATTTCCTCCGAATATATGTCATGATAAAAATACCTTCTTTTATTTTATTCCATATTCTCTACATATTCAATAGGAAATATAACACAAACCCAAAGCATGTCCGAAAAATGCAATGACTTTTTATCCGCTTTCCATGCTTACTTATCATCTCAAATCCTGCGCAATCTCTTCTCCCATCTTCTCTACCGCATCCACAATCTCCCGGATCTGCTCTCCGGTAATTTCATCGATATGCACGCCACCGGTGCAGACGGTCACGGTACGGCAGGCACAACAGATTTTTTCCGCCAGCATCCGGCACAGTACCTCATCTTTATGTCCGGTGCGGTTCCACACCGAGGAAGTCGCACTCCAGCTCCCGTCTCCGGTCAGCGATTCTCGTGGTACGGCCTGCACCACACAGCCGATATGCGGCTTTTCTCCTCCGGCGAGACAGATCTGAAAGTCCTCACCGAGCTTCATTACCGTCACTTCCATCGTGCATCCTGCGGCTGTTGCCTTTTTTGTCAGCATTCTTTCCATCTCCGGTACTCCTTTACTTCCACGCCGAACGGCGAAAGCAGTTTGGCCGCAAGATGTGTCACCATATCGTCGATGGACTCCGGTTTCTGATAAAAGGTCATCATCGGCGGAACAATCCATACATTTGACAATCTCGACAGTTCGTACAGATTCCGCAGATGAATTTCACTCATCGGTGTCTCCCGTGCTGCCAGTACAAGCGGGCGTTTCTCCTTGATCGTCACATCCGCCGCACGCAGCAGCAGATTGTCGGTGTATCCGCTTACAATTCCTGCCGCTGTTTTCATGCTGCACGGCACAATCACCATGCCTTCTGTCCGGTACGACCCGCTCGCCGGGCCTGCACCGATGTTGTCCTGCTCGAGCACTTCATCTGCCAGCGCTTCCACCTGCGAAACACTCCAGTCTGTCTCCTGTTCCAGCGTCAGCTTTGCACTGCGGCTCATCACCAGAAGGGAACGGTATTCCTCACTATCCCGCAGAATTTCAAGGCACTTCATCAGCAGCGGCATTCCACTCGCCCCGGAAGCGCCAACTACAATCCGTTTTTCCACAGCCATCCGTCTCGTTCCTTCCTTTTATCCACAGATTCCATCGATCCATGCGAATAACTCGTCGAGATCGTAGTCGCCCGCATGCGGTGTATTCCATGGGGAATGATAATCAACCTCACAGCCCGCCTCGCGCAGTTTTGCCGTCAGCATTGCCGAAATCACCAGAGAGGTGTCGCGGTCGCACTCGCCGTGGCGGATGCGGAAATGGTGTGCCTTTTGCGCCATTTCATCCATGACATATTCCATTGGATTCAGCATTTTCACGATCTTTTTTTCTGCGCGCTCACCCTGCACTTTGGTGTTGGCCGCACTGTATTCCGTGAAATGACGGCAGTTCGTCATCTCATTTCCAAACAGATCATTCTCCGGGCTTTCCAGATCCAGCGCATCGAAGGCCGGTGCGGTTTTCATGCGGGTGATGTCTTTGACATACGCCGCAAAATCCATGCTCTGCACTTTGCCGTTTTCGATGGTCAGCCACGTTTTATCCGCTAAATTCACGCCGCCGTCAAGCGCTCTCTGTGCGGATTCCATCACAATGTGTTTGACATACTCTTTCAAAGAACCTTCGCCGTCCGCATCGAGCGTCAGCGGAGCTCCGTTTTCGTCTTTTAATCCAAGGCTGTTCACATACGCCGGAAACAGGGCTTTTTCCTCAACAGATACGCGAATCTGCTCTTCCGTCATCTCGCCGTCCACCGGTGTGAAAACCGGGCGGCCGCCCTCGTCCATTTTCATGTTGGCGCGGTGGAAATCGTTCACACCGCAGAACTCCCACTCATACGCCATGTCCGCGTGCTCCAGATTGATGATCGGGCAGTAACAGGAGGCCGCAAACACATCATCCCCAGCATCCGCTGCGCCGAGCGCCTGCAGATACGGCTCGTAGTCAGGGTGGTTTCCCGTGCTTCCCATCAGGGATGACAGTGCGCCGCCGGCACTCGTTCCGTTGGTGATGATTTTATTTTCATCGCCAGGCAGCTCATCCGCCAAAAAGTGAAGATACCGCACAGCCGCTTTATAATCCACTACGCACGCAGGTGCTTTTCCATTATAATGACCGTCCTCACCCTTCTGCACTCTGCCGCGGATCGCTGGAGATGCTACGACATAGCCGTGCTGTAAGGCGCGGAAAATCGTATTCGGTTTTCCCTGTAAAAACGGATTCGCTCCCGGCTCGTCCGCCGGACCCGGCATATAGCCGCCAACAGTATTCGGCATGAAAACCGGCGCGCTCAGTAAATCGTAACCGTTGATGGACGTTCCCTCATAATAACTCTCCGGCACAAAGAGATTCATTTTCTGAAACTCCACATTGACCGGTTTTTCCACATAAACCAGGTCACGGAACGCCCGAAACCGGACCGTCTCCCCACACAGTGTTACTTCTTCTATGGTATAATGATTTTTCTCAAATTTCAGCATACCAGGCTACTCTCCTTTTTTGACAAAATATACTTTTTAGAACACAATATAACATTTTTTTGCAAAACATGCTTTTATTCCTCGTCCAGCCAGTGTTTCGGATCAACTTCCAGAAACCTCGCCCGCACAAATCTTTTCTTCTGATCATACGGCACGGTACAGTCAAAAATTGTCTTGCATGCAATTCCGTGATCGCGGATCGATGGCGAACACGTCGGATCGTTTGACGGATCGAGCGGATGACACCGGACACCTGGGATCGTGATGATATCCGCATCGCCCTGGAACCGTGTGTTCATTGCCCAAAGAACATCGTTCATATCGAAGCAGTCCACGTCCTCATCCACGAGAAATACATGTTTCAGTTCACTGAATGCAGAAAAAGCCAGCAGCGCCGCCTGACGCTGTCTTCCCTCATCACTTGGACCAAGCTTTTTAAACTGAAGAACAGCCATATATTTTCCGCCGCCCGCAGAACCACAGTACACATTCTGGAGTCGTCCCGGCATTGCTTTTTCTACCATGCCGTAGATACTTGCTTCCGTCGGAATGCCCGCCATGGAAACATGTTCCTCGCTTGGTCCGATGCAGGTCTGCATGATCGGATTTCGCCGGTGTGTTACCGCTTTTACTTTAATCAGGCGGCACTGATCGCTCGCCGGCCCGGTATAACCCGGAAATTCCGGCATGGCGTAACCGGTGTGGCTGTTCTGATCTTCCTGCACACGCACGCCCGGGATAACCTCGCCCTCGATCACATACTCTGCATTCGCAATTGCCATCTCATTTACCGAAACGCAATGGCACAGTTCCACCGGCTCTTTCCGCAGCGCACCTGCAACCGAAAGCTCATCGTAACCAAGCGGTGTTGTCGGCGGCTCAAAGCAGGAACCGATCTCAATCGCAGGATCGACGCCGATGCTGATGGAAATCGGCAGTTTCTGGCCAAGCTCCTCCGCACGGTCTGCCATCGCGCCGATATGGCGTGCACCCGGCGTGAAGAAAATCGAAAGTTCGTCTTTTCCCTGAATACAGAGACGGTGAATCGTCACATCGTGCAGCCCGGTATCCGGGTGGGAAGCGTAACATATGCCAAGCGTGATGTACGGGCCTGCGTCATCCGGCGTGTTGGTCGGTGCCGGGACGAGGCGGTTCAGATCAAAATCGGGATCCGTCGCCAGATGCACAACCTCCTGACACGGCGGCGCACCCTGAAATTCCACCGGTGCAACCGGCTTTTCCACGCTGTGATACAGCATTTTCCCAAGATTCTCCGGCTCACAGTCCAGAAGTGCAGCCACACGCTTCCGGCTCGCCAAGACACCGATCGCAACACTTGCGTCCGGGTGGCCTTTGATATTGCGGAAAATCATTGCCGGTCCTTCTTTCGTCGGACGTTTTACCGTTCCGCCCGCGCCGACATAGCGGTAAACTCCGGCAAGCTCCGCCATCGGATCAACTGCAACATCCGTCTCGGCAAGCTGTCCCGGCATATTTTTCAATCGTTCCAGCGCACTGCGCAGATCTCTTACTTTTTCAGCCATAATCATTCTCCTTATTCCCCAAATCAAAACTGTCTCATAGAATGTTCTTTTTTGTACTCCATTCAGCCAGCAAATCCATCGGATCCTCTCCATCCACTTTCCCTGCTGCATGTTTTATCCTTTTTTATTTTAAAAAAAAACCTTTGTGGAATCAATTCGATCTGTGGTACAATTGTTTCCAGAATGGAATGAATGAAATAGAATGATTTTCAAAAGGAGGTTCTCTCTTATGACCATGGAACAGATCGACTTTTTTCTGATGACCGTCCGATGCGACACTTTTTTAGAAGCTGCAGAAAATCTTCATATCGCACAGTCCACGCTCTCGAAGCAGATCCAGAAGCTGGAATCCGAACTGAATCTCACCCTCTTCGACCGCACCCGCCGCCAGGCGGTTCTGACTCCGGCAGGCGAGCTGTTCTGCCAGGAAGCCTCAGAGCTCTCCCGCCAGTATCATCAGATGCTGCAGAAAATGCGCCACTTTAAAGAGTCGGAATGCCAGCCGCTCCGCGTCGGCTCTCTTCCGTTTCTGACGCAGTATCATCTCACCTCCCGCATCCGCGCTTTCGCACATACGCATCCGGAGGTTGAACTGATGCTGGAAGAGTGTGAAGAAAACGAGCTGATGGACGGTCTGCAGTCCGGTCGTTTTGATCTTGTCATTGCACGGGATTCCATGATCTCACCGCAGAAATATCACTTTGTACCTCTCGCAAAGGATCGTCTCTGTGTGATGCTCCCCATCGATCATCCGCTTGCAGAAAAATCTTCCCTGACAATCGCTGACATTGCCAGAGAACCTCTGATTCTTATGCATCCCTATACCTCGATTTATCAGCTCTGTATGCAACTATTTGAAAAGGCAGACCAAAAACCGCACATCCTGCGCACTGCCCGCCTGGAATCCATAATAAGCTCCGTGGAAGTCGGCGAAGCCTTAAGCCTGTTTGCCGGGAGTAACTTTGCATTGTTCCACCACCCAAACGTCACCGCCGTTCCTCTGCGCGACGCACCGCCTCTTGTGATCGGTGCCGCGTATCCGCTCAAAATGAAAGCATCAAAAAAGCCGGGAAATATCTCTGCACAGACGCTGAAATCATTTGTCTTTTTTATTCAAAATCCCGTATAAAAACACGCTTCTGGTGCTTTCAAACATGCCAGCGGCGTAACGCTGACGCAGCATGAGACAGACCTATGGTTAATAGCAGGCAAAAACAAAAATAGCTGGTAAAATGTCTGACGATCGCCGGAACCGATATTTACCATCCGATCCAGGACGATCTGACCGGTGCGGAAATCGCGTTTGGCGGTGATATGATTCGTTCTCTGAAAAACGACAACTATCTTGTTATGGAAACCGAGGCACAGGGATTTCCAGGATGGACGCCATACAAGGGCCAGCTCCGCCAGCAGGCTTACAGCCATCTTGCCTCCGGTGCAAACAGCGTCATGTACTGGCACTGGCATTCGATTCATAATACGCTCTGGCATCATAATTTCCCATGCGGTTTATCTAAGTCCAAAAAAGAAGCATGTTTGTTTTTTTCCAACACGCTTCTTTTTTTTGTATGCTTTTTTATATTCTCTTTTGCTTTGTATCCTTTTTACTGAACTGCCTCAAATGCCTCATCCAGATCCTCGATGATATCGTCGATGTTCTCGGTACCGATGGAAAGACGGATGGTGTTTGGTTTGATTCCCTGATCCAGCAGTTCTTCCTCGGTGCACTGGCTGTGTGTAGTGGTTGCCGGATGGATCACCAGAGATTTTACGTCGGCAACGTTAGCCAGCAGGGAGAACAGCTCCAGATTGTCGATGAAATCTTTTGCTTTCTGTGCATCACCTTTGATTTCAAAGGTGAAGATGGAACCGCCGCCGTTCGGGAAGTATTTTGCGTACAGTGCCTGCTGCTTTGGATCTTCGGATACAGACGGATGATGTACTTTTTCTACCTGTGGCTGGCTCTCCAGATATTTTACAACCTTCAGCGCGTTCTCTACATGACGCTCTACACGGAGAGACAGTGTCTCAAGTCCCTGCAGAAGCAGGAAAGAGTTGAACGGAGAAAGAGTTGCTCCTGTATCACGCAGAAGGATCGCACGTACTTTTGTAACGAATGCAGCAGGTCCAACTGCTTTTGTAAAGCTGATGCCGTGGTAGCTCGGGTTTGGCTCGGTCAGGGATGCGAATTTGCCGGATCCTTCCCAGTCGAATTTACCGCTGTCTACGATCACACCGCCAAGGGTAGTTCCGTGACCGCCGATAAATTTGGTTGCGGAATGTACAACGATATCTGCGCCGTACTCGATCGGGCGAACCAGATACGGAGTTGCGAAGGTGTTGTCTACAACCAGCGGGATTTTATTCTCATGTGCGATTTTTGCGAGTGCTTCGATATCTACCACATCGGAGTTCGGGTTTCCAAGCGTCTCGATGTAGATTGCTTTTGTGTTCTCCTGAACGGCTGCGCGAACCTCATCCAGATCGAATACATCAACAAATGTGGTGCTGATGCCGTACTGTGGAAGGGTGTGTGCCAGAAGGTTGTAGGAACCACCGTAAATGTTCTTTGCAGATACGATATGGTCGCCTTTCTGTGCCAGGTTGATGATGGTGTAGTTGATAGCTGCTGCTCCGGAAGCTACTGCAAGTGCCGCAACGCCGCCCTCCAGTGCTGCCATTCTCTGCTCGAAAACGTCCTCGGTCGGGTTGGTCAGACGGCCGTAGATGTTTCCTGCATCCTGGAGTCCGAATCTTGCTGCTGCGTGATCGGAGTTGTTGAATACAAAAGAAGAGGTCTGATAGATCGGCACTGCTCTTGCTCCGGTTGCCGGATCCGGATTTTCCTGTCCTACGTGAAGCTGTAAGGTTTCAAATTTAAGATTTCTTTCTGCTCTTGTTTTTTTGCTCATGATTGTATTCTCCTGTTCTGTTTTTCGTTTTTCTATTTCTTTTCATGTTCGATTTTCTATTATTTATCGGAACCGGTTGCCATCTTGTTTTGTCCATGCTGCAATGCGGCTCCGTTTTCTTTCGGTTTTATCTGCTTACACTGCAACACATGACATCATAGATCACAATTCGATTCTCTGCGAAAACTGCTCTCATTCACTTCGCTTCCTCTCGTTTTGGTGATATTTCCTATCTGTTTACAAGGATTATTATAGCGACAGTCTTCTGCTTTGTCCAATATAGAAAATTGATGGCTGGTTATAGGGTTTTCCTATAGCTATTCTTTATCGCCAATATTTTTTCTTCTGAAATTTCTATATCCAATCATGCTACATAAAACAAGATAACAAACGCCATTCATCTCCACAAGATGGGACTCGCAGCTTGCGAAAAGCCTTTTTCAAACACACTCCAGAGAGTCAAAGCGGATATTCGCAATCCGCTTCGCTACTTGCTCATAACCGAATAGCTGCTTCGCAGCTTATCAGGAGTGGCTTGTACCACTCCTGATACAAGCAAGTCCCCACCCACTGCTTATTGCTTTTCGCAATGGAAGCAGGGGACTTACTTGATTCGGTTAAAGTCTTCTTGTTTCTCCTTTTTTACAGCACAAGCTCCTTATATTTCCGAATTTCTTCCAAATACTGCTGTCCCAGTGCGCTGATCGACATACCCTTCCTGGAAATATAACCGATCATCATGTTTTCCTCCGCGTGAAGCGGCACAGCGCGGTAGTCACTGCCGTTTAATTCCTCACAGATAATGCCGGAGCAAAGCGTATAACCATTCAGTCCGACCATCAGATTCAGCATGGTCGCACGGTCATTTGCCTTAATGATTCTCTTATATTCATACGTCGAAAGCACTTCCTCTGCCAGGAAGAACGAATTGTTGCTTCCCTGATCAAATGACAGGCATGGATATTCCTTCAGCTCCTCCATGGTGATCTCCGCCTGATCCGCAAGCGGATGATCTTTCCATAGATAGACGTACGTTCCGCAGGAAAACAGGTCGTGAAACTCGAGGTTATTATCCTTCAGCAGCTTGTTCAGCACCTTCGCATTAAAGTCATTCCGATACAAAATCCCAAGCTCACTCTTGAAGTTTTTTACATCCATCAGCACATCGTACGTTCTCGTCTCATAAACCGCAAACTCGTACTCATCCATACCAAACTGCTTCACCAGCTCCACAAACGCCTTTACGGCAAAACTGTAATGCTGCATCGACACGCTGAATTTTTTCTTTCCCTTGGTGCGATAAATATAGC
Source organism: Fusicatenibacter saccharivorans (assembly GCF_027667425.1). NCBI lineage: Bacteria > Bacillati > Bacillota > Clostridia > Lachnospirales > Lachnospiraceae > Fusicatenibacter > Fusicatenibacter saccharivorans. Next base: position 104,475 of record NZ_JAQEGR010000012.1, on the reverse strand, counting down.
GGTTCTCGAGAAGCTGATACTGGTCTGTGACCTGACGTGCGTAACCCAGAAACTCCTCGCCCTCCGGGGTCAGTACTGTTCCGTGGCTGCTGCGCTTGAACAGCTCAATTCCAATCTCTTTTTCCAGCTCCTTGATTGCTCCGGAGAGACTCGGCTGTGAAATATAGAGTGCCTTTGCCGCCTCATTCATGGATCTGGAATCTGCGGCCCGAATTACGTAGCGAAGCTGTTGTAATGTCATAAGTAAAGTTCCCTTTCTGGTATAAATTAATATGCGAAACTGCCATTCGCGGTGGAGAGAAAATGCCGCGGATGGCAGTGTTCGCTGATATCTATTATTTTAAAATCTGAAGCTGTTCCCTTTTATTTGGCAAATAGGGCTGTGGAATAGTATCTGTCTCCGTTATCCGGCAGGAGCACAACGATGGTTTTGCCTTTATTTTCCTCTCGTTTTGCGAGCTGGATCGCCGCATACAGAGCTGCTCCGGAGGAAATTCCTGCGAGAATCGCTTCCTCGGCTGCCAGATATCTTCCGGTCTCGAAAGCGTCCTCATTTTCTACTTTGATGATTTCATCGTAAATGCTGGTGTTCAGGGTATCCGGCACAAAGCCTGCGCCAATTCCCTGGATTTTGTGCGGTCCGGAAACGCCGTCGGACAGTACCGGGGAGGATGCCGGTTCTACTGCTACGATTTTTACTTCCGGTTTTTTCTCTTTTAAATATTCACCCGTTCCGGTGATGGTTCCGCCGGTGCCGACACCTGCAACAAAGATATCAACCTCTCCGTCGGTGTCTTCCCAGATCTCCGGTCCTGTTGTCTTTTTGTGGGTTGCCGGGTTTGCCGGGTTCACAAACTGGCCTGCGATAAAGCTGTTCGGAATCTCTTTGGCAAGCTCATCGGCTTTCTCGATTGCACCCTTCATTCCCTTCGTTCCATCGGTCAGAACAACTTCTGCGCCGTATGCTTTTACAATATTGCGGCGCTCCACACTCATTGTCTCCGGCATGGTAAGGATCATGCGATAGCCTTTTACGGTTGCTGCCGCTGCCAGTCCGATTCCAGTGTTTCCGGAGGTCGGCTCAATGATAACCGAGCCTTCTTTTAAGAGACCTTTTGCCTCAGCGTCCTCGATCATCGCTTTTGCAATACGGTCTTTTACGCTACCTGCCGGGTTAAAGGATTCTACCTTTGCGATCAGTTTCGCCTGCAGTCCTTCTTTTTCTTCAATTCTTTTCAACTCTACCAGCGGTGTCTTTCCCACAAGATCCAGAATGCTGTCATATACCTTTGCCATCGTTGATTTCCTCCTTACTTTTGCGCTCTTTTCTCTATTTCCTTATTTCCTATTGAGTTTGTATGTTTTAAGTTGGTTCCATCTTATTCCAATTGGATGGAAATGTCAACACATTTCACTGGTATGATTAGAAAAGATCCTTACACTCCCTTTGCCAGGGCAATACTGACCGCCATTCCGACAAGAGAAGAGAACAAGGCGCCCGCCAATGTGTACCGTGTTTTTTTGATCTGCACCGCGCCAAAATAGACTGCCATGGTATAAAAAACCGTCTCCGTGCACGACATCATAATCGATGCCGCCCGTCCGGCAAAGGAGTCACAGCCCGCCTCTTTGTAGAGATCCAGCAGAAGACCCACCGCCGCGCTGTTGGAAAAGAGACGCACAACACCGAGCGGTACCAGCGCAGACGGGATTCCCGCCGGTTCCAGCACGGTTCCAAGCAGTTTTCCAAATTCCTCCAGAAATCCCGATGACCGCAGCACGCCGACCGCCGCCATCAGCCCGATTAAGGTCGGCACAATTCCGATCACCGTCCGCATGCCGTCCTTCGCCCCGTTCAGAAAATCGCCGAACACATCCTGTTTCATCAAAAGCCCCAGTCCGACCACATAAAAAATCAGCACGGGAACCATCAGATCTGAAAGCGCCGAAAGAAAACGCAAAAAATCCCCTCCCCAGAAAAATCCTATCAGATACACTCCGATACAATTTATTCCGCGGGCGGGGATTTATGTAACTTTATTTCACTTTAATCTGAAACAGACGCGCCATATACGTCTCCGGGAAGTGAATCTGCAGCGTCTTGCTGTAGTCATCGTAATGGAACACATCGCCGCAGGCCTTCGGGTAAATGCAGCTTACTTCCAGCTCTTTTCCCGGGAATGCACGGTCAAGCGGAACCTCAAAACCGGCCTCTCCGCCGCGTCTCCACACACCAAGATAAATTACATCTCCCGGCACACGGATTCCGGCTGCGAGGTGTTTTTCTTCATTGTCTGCCCATCCCATCGGCCAGAACGGAACGCCGTCCTTGATGCCGCTGCGGATCTCTTTGTAGCAGTCAATTCCCTCTTTTACAAGTTCAAACCGCTCCGGCGAAATTTCTGCGAGATGGCCGCTTTGGTGAATACGAAGCAGCAGCGCATTGACCATATTGAAAATAACTTCCTCTTTTGTGCCGTCCCGCAGCGGATATGACCAGATCGCCGCCTGCTCCGGCGTCACGCCGATGGCTGCATTCGCCGAAATCGTCGCATAATTGCGGTAATCCTCCTGATCGCTCGTCGACTGAATGCTGTTTCGCGCCAGCATCGCATAGTCCATCCGAAGACCGCCGCTCGAGCAGTTCTCAATGACAAGATCCGGATACTTTTTGTAGATGCCATCCAGCCATGCCAGATACGCCCTCTCATGCTCCAGAAGACCGTCTCCAAAACTGTCTGCATCCACTTCCGTACCAATACCAGGCTCAATATTGTAGTCCATCTTGATATAGCCGACACCGTAGTCCCGTACCACACGGTCGATGACTTCGGTCACATGCTCAATCACAAGCGGATGACGGAAATCCAGCTGATAACGGCTTCTGTCATACACACGCTTGCCGTGGCGCAGGAAGAAGCACTCATCCGGCAGAATGGAAGCCTTCTTACAGTTGATACCCATAACCTCCAGCTCCAGCCAGACACCAGGAATCATGCCCTTCGAACGAATATAATCCGTCACCTCACGCACTCCATTCGGAAAGCGCTTTTTACTCTCCTGCCACTCACCAACACTGTCCCACCAGTTGCCGTCCGCATACCAGCCGGCATCAATGACAAAATACTCACATCCGGCCTTCTCTGCCGCATCCACCAGCGGGAACTCTTTTTCTGTGGTCGGATCTCCAAACAGACAATTCATATAATCATTGAAAATAACCGGCAGATTTTCATTATCTTTGTTCGGACGGCGGATCTTTCTGCGGTACTTCGTCAAAGTACCAATCGCTTCCTCGAAATCATCATGACCTACGCCGACAGCCACCGGAACCGTTGTAAAGGAATCTCCCGGCTTCAGGTTCTTCGACCAGTGTGACTGAATCTCTGTCGGACCGCTCACCGCCAGATAAAAATGGCAGTTCTGATCTCCGATCTCATAATGCCAGGAACCACTGTGGTCAATCTCAAAAAACAGACTCGAATCTGCCGCACTGTTTCCAATATATCCCATCGGCACATATTCCTTCGCCGACCAGTTGCCCGTATTCGTAATCTCAATCGTCTTCGAAGTTCTCTGATAATTATGCGGCTGCGTCTGCGCCATGCCAAGATCTGCAAACCGGTACTTCTTCACCGTCAGCTCCTTCTGCCATCCATTGTGAACCACAACCATCGACATCTTGTCATCCGAGCTGACAAGCTCTGGAATTCCCTCTTTCTGTTCCTTCTCAATACCCCAGTAACTAAAACTCGAAATGTACTCCAGTGTCTGGTCTTCCTTTCCTTCGTTCGTCACTGTATTGTACATTCTCGCAACCGGAATCCCATCAAAAAACTGCATCACAGACTCCACCTTCGCGCCCGTCACATCATCCGACTGCACAATCCGAAGCAGATCCCCGTTCTCATTTCTCTCCTCCGAAATCGAATCAAACTTCAGCATAAAGCCCGGAGCCGTCACAATATACTTATTTCCATGCTTCTCATACGGCCGGTTATACCCCGAAAAATTCACCTGCACCAGCTGGAAGCTCTCCTTAATCTGAGCTTCCCGCATTCCTTCCATCATCCACACTCCATCCGGCTTCCGGCAAAGATTCTCCGCGTCAAACGGTGCATGTGAAAAATGAAACAGCTTCAGCTGATTCTCTTCCGTCACCCCAAACACAATATGAATTCCATTCACATCATAACAAATCAGCTCTGCCTTGATCGGGGTCTCAATCCTGCTCGTCCATTTCTGCATCTTAAAAACCCTCCTTTGGAAATTTTTCTCATATTTCCAGCATATAACTTGTCCCCTTTAAAGTCCAGCACATTCTTGCTTTTTCCATCCTATTCTTTTCAACCATCTTGCGCCGATCCGCCCTTCAGGCGGATCCAGACTTTCCTCCCGTTCTCACTCCCAGCTCACGCGCCAGCCGTTATTTCACAACCCCAAACGTCGCAATCTCAAACTCCAGGAGTGTCACATGATACACCCCGTTCTCATCCGGACAAAGTACCTCACCCTTCTCTTCCACTACATTACTGCGGTAAACCTCTTTCATCCAGCTCTCCTTTCGGAAGGAAAGTACCTCATCCTGCGGCATATTGTTCACAAACCGCACAAACAGATCGTCCTTTGCAAGTCCCTTCTTAAACGCCGTCAGATGAATTCCTTCCCCTTCAAAGCGGAGGAAGCTCATTTCCAGCGGCATCTCGCCCGATACGAGTTCCGGTTTTACCTGACCCGGCTTTCTGAGCCATGCCTTTGAAAGACCGGCCTGTGCTGCTGTCAGATCCTGCTGGAATGCGTAACCCTCGGTAAATGCCTCGCCCGTCTTACCGGCTGCATACGGCACAACTTCAAACTCCAGGGTAAACGTTCCGATCTGCTGCGCCTTTGGCGTCGGGAAATAACCCCAGTCACCCATCTCCGCAACGGAACGAAGCAGCGTTACCGCAATCGCATTCTCCTCATCCGCCAGAACCTCATATTCATACAATCCGCGGTTTGCCACAAGAAGACCATTTGTCTCATCTTCCATTGCAGCAAAACACTGCTGTCTTTCACATCCGCAAGGATTCGTCCAGGTACCATTATGACGGTTATTTCTCTTCACAACCTCAAAGGCAGAATCTGCCAGATGCGTAGACGTATTCAGACCCGTCGGCATTACAACGCGGACTCTGTGATCCTTTGCCTGATTACAGATCGTCGTTGCGACACGCAGACCTTTTCCCGATTTTTCCAGTGTCAGAACCGTCTTTACTTCCATCGGAACCAGTTCCTTCGAACGGTTTGCCACACGCGTATATGGGTCAATACACATCTCACGCTGTCTCTGCAGTTCCTCTCCCATACCGGACGGAATCATCATTTCGTGACAGATCTCAACTACCGTGCGGAATGCATTTTTCTCCACACAGCGAATCTCAGCTTTCATGCCTTTCGTTGTGACTGTCTGTTTTCCAGAGTCCTGAATATAAATATATTCATTTCCCATATCTCCGGTATCTTCATAGAATCCCAGATTTTCATACGTTCTTCCGGTTTCCTTATTCAGAATCTGGTAGGAACCGTCCTCATTGACCGTAACTTTCAGGTTTTCATTTTCCAGAACACGCTCATTCGCAAAATCTGCAGAGGTTTCCTGGTTCTGATCCGGCTCTGCCTGCTCCAGATAATATGTTGCATATCCCATCGCCGGAACTTCTGCCTCAAACGTTACCAGCACCTTCTTTGCCATATATGGCTGACGGAACCGGTCATCCGGCAGATCGTACCCGAAGGAAATTCCTGCATTTTCGATTTTTGCCGGAACTGCATTTCCGTTTGCATCGCGAAGCACCAGATTTGGCATTTCTACAGCCTCGGCCGCCTCATAACCATCCCATACAAACAGATTGTAATCGCGGAACAGGTGCAGTTCTTTTGCAATGACCTGTTTTTTCGCGGTGCCAGAAGTATTCCATACAACGAACGGAATCTTTTCGCTGTTTCTAGGAAGTGCCGCGGTATTCACCTGATCGGTCAGATATTCTACACTCTCATCGTAAATCGCATCCGCTACCTGTCTGCTCTTCGCAAAGCGGGTTTTCATTTCTTCATTTACTTCATCGACGCTGCAGCCGCAGATGCTGTCATGCGGATGATTCTGCATCAGCTTTTTCCAGCTGTAAATCATCTGGTCTTCCGGGTATGCTTTGCCAAGCACCTCTGCCATGGCTGCCGCCGGTTCTGCTTTCCGCTCCAGCGCTGTTTCGCCGGCACGGTTGTCCACTTTCAGTCCCATCCAGGAGGAAGCGGTGTTTGCCAGTGTCCATCTTCCGTCTGTTTCCTGGCTTGTCAGCTCGCCTTTTACCGTAGAGAAATTCTCGGAAATTTCTTTTTCCATTGCCTTTACATAGGTTTTGAAATCCGAATGAATAAATTCAATGTCCGGGTACAGTTTCCGTGCGACACGGATTGCCTCGGTAATGTCCTTCTGCAATGGCTGATGGTCGCATCCGTTCATCATCAGAAGCTGATGTGTTGCCGCAAATCTTCTCGCATCGGCCAGTTTTTTGTCCCAGTAAACTTTTGCTTCTGCCTCATCCACCGGAATCTCCACTCCGTTGTTATACCAGTTTGCAAACAAAATACCCGGCAGTTTCGTTCCGTCCGGGGATGCCCACATCATTTCGGAATACGTGGACTCATACTGTCCTCCGGTTACCTCATTATTCGGTCCGATCGGTTTTACGCCGCGTCCGAACACAACCGCATCCATGCCCGCCTGCTTCAGCACCTGCGGCATCTGTCCCGCATTTCCGAATGCATCCGGGAAATAACCGACATTTCCGATCGCTCCGTAACGCGCTGCTTCCTGCATGCCGACCTGAAGATTGCGGACACATGCCTCACCGCTGGTCAGAAACTCATCCTGCAGAATGTACCACGGGCCAGTCTGGATTTTTCCTTCACGGACGCATTTTTTCACCTGCTCGCGTTTTTCCGGGCGCACTTCCAGGTAATCGTCCAGGGCAATCGTCTGTCCATCCAGGAAAAATCCGCCAAATTCCGGATCGTTCTCTGCTTTTTCCAAAATATTGTCTACCAGCTCAATCAGTTTCATTCTGTGTTTTTCAAAAGACTGATACCACTCTCTGTCCCAGTGGGAATGGGAAATAATATGAACAGTTGTTTTCATGATGTGTTTCCTCCTGTTATAAAAATGATTTTCAAACTTAAAACTCTTTCTATTTAAGTCTTGTTCCTGTATTGCCGTGTTGATTTGATATATCATATCATAAAAAAACGCAATGCTTCTGTCAAGTATTTCTACGTTTTTCCATGATTTTATATCATTTTCTTTTTATTTGATATATTATTTTTAGTTTGACTTATCTTTTTCCCGAGATTATAATACAAAGCAAGTCGATATCACACTTTTACAAATACAGTTGTCACCAATCATACTATTTGAGGAATTTTACAGACATGGATAGAAATAAAAGAATAACGAAACCCAAATATGAAATCATCAAAGAAGCTCTTTTAGAGCGCATCCGCACCGGACAGTTTTCTTCCGATGCCGTGTTCTGCACGGAAAAAATGCTCTCGGAGCAATATGAGGTAAGCCGCATCACAGCAAAGCGGGCGATTGAAGATCTGGAACAGCAGGGAATCCTGTATCGAAAACGCGGCGTTGGAAGCTTTGTCTCGCAGAAAATCCCACCGGTTTCCTCCTCCGCATCAGAAACCGACAGCAAATCAAAAATGGTTTCCCTGCTGCTTCCCTTTGCCACAACACAGGGAAACATTTCGGAAACGATTGGTTCCTTAAGTGCCGCACTGGCGGAAAAAGGATACTTTTTAAGCATTCATATCACCGGCTCTTCCTCTCCGAAGGAACGTGCCACACTGGAACTGCTCCGTTCTCAGAATATCGCCGGACTTGTCTACTATCCCAAGCGTGACAATATCCACCTGGAACAGTTAAACGATTTCCTGTTTGCAAACCGCCCGGTTGTCATCATCGACAAGCAGACCGACTGTCCGTATTTAAACAATGTTGTCTGCGACAATTACGATGGCGGACGGCAGCTCACCCGTCACCTTCTGGAACAAGGGCATCGCAACATCGCCTTTTTCACAACAGCTCCCCTTTCCGAAACCTCGTCGGTCCGTGATCGTTTCGGCGGATTTTTGCACGAAATAAAAGCCGTCGGAATCATGCCCGATTCCCGGCAGCTTATCACCTGGCCACATGCACTTTCTACAGAAGATGCCCTTTCAACAGAAATCACACCTTTTCAACAGCAGCTCCTTACCCTGCGGCAAAATGGAATTACTGCACTTCTCGCAGAAAATGACCAGGTTGCCGAACTCATCTTTCTCGCCTGCCGTACCATTGGCCTTAGGATTCCGGAAGATCTCTGCCTCTGTGGTTTTGATGACACGAGTCTCAGCCGAAGTCTTGAAATTACCTCTATTCATCAGGACTTTGAAAGCATCGGACGGGAAGCCAGCCGGATTCTCCTTTCCGCACTGGAAAACCCTGCGGCGGAACCGGAAAAAATTGTACTGCCGGTGACACTTGTTCCCCGGGCATCCTCGCTTCGAATGATAAAAACAGAATCCTAAAACCAGATCATTTTTCATCTGAATTTTCTTCCAGAAATTTTCGGATCTTCTCTGGCGGCAGCAATGCATAAATACTTTTATGGAATGTTGCCGCCACTTCCAGTTCTCCGTAATATCCTGTACGCACATCACAATTTCCCTGGAATGCCTCCCGCAGTGTCGCATTCAGCGCTGCTCCCTCATCACTGTCCATAAAATCTTTCAGCATCCGGCAGCAGGTGTGCGTGTTTTCATAATAGCGGCGGTATGCCGGATGAAATTCCCGCATCCATCCGCTCACGGATACACAGAACAACGCCGTCGGATGGATCACCGGCTGATAAAGAAGACGCCATTTTTCCTGCTGTACTGGATCTGCCGCAAACGCAAGCAAAGAAACTTTCAGCTCTTCCATAAAACCCGGATAATCTTCCTCCGTCAGAGAGATAATTTTCTGATTGCGCAGATACTGGTTGATATTCGTCGCATCAATCTGCTCCGGAGAAATGTACTGTAAATAACGGGACATCATTTTCAAATCCGTACCTGCGTGCTCAATCGTATGCTGTGTGATTTTCTGCCACAAAAACTGCTGATATTCCGTAACCGGCGTATCCAGATATGCCATCCACAAATACTGTGCCAGCAGCCGGGCATCCCGGGATTCCATCTGATTCCGGGTAGGATCTTCCGGGCAAAAATCGGTATCTGCAAGCATCCCCGCAAGCTGTTCAAGCGACTGGCACACAGGAAGCTGTCCGCTCAGACGATCCATTTCGCTGATCGTCTGCTGAATGGTAAGCATCTGCGACTGGAGTGCATTCAGCTGTTTATGCAGATAAAATGGTGTTGTGCGCGGCTTGTGAAGAATCGCGCGGATATCCGCCAGTGAAAGTCCTGCCTCGCGCAACTTGCGGATGATAAAAAGTTTTTGAATATCTGCTTCTGAAAAATCATGGTAACCGTTATGTTCATCAACAACAGGCGAGATCATCTTCTGATCGATATAATAATAAACCGTCCTCCTGGACAATCCTGTTTTTTTGATTACTTCCTGAATTCTCATTGTTGCACCCCGTTTTTCCTTTTGTCCAGTCATTCCCCCGCATTCTGACTGTTTCTCTTTTTTTCACTCTTTTTCTTTCTGTTTTTCCGCTTTTTTCGTTTTGATTTTATAAAAGCATACACCTGGTGTATACTTTTGTTTCCTATTATATCCTGTTTTCCCTCAAAAAGCCACGTAACAATTCTCTTTTTCCATAGAAATCTTCTGCTTTTGAGAAAAGAATGCTGTTTATTTCTGAAAAAATTTGCATTGACTGTCCACCAACGATATCCCGTATAATAAAGGAAAAGATTTGCAACAAAATTTAAGAGAAAGGAAATATCCCGTTTTTTGTATTCTCCAAAACGAATCGTCATTCAAAGTCAAATGATTTTTCATGCAAAATTCATTTTTCTCCGAATCGTTAAAAAAATAAAAACTACAGCCTGCATAATCAGTTTTCATTGATATAAAAAAACGGGATCGGGTGAATGGTATGATGTTAAAAGATAAAGTTGCAATTGTTACCGGCGGAACCAGAGGAATCGGCTATGCCATTGTGCACAAATTTCTGCAGAACGGCGCGAAAGTCGTCCTGTTCGGATCCCGGGAAGAGACCGTTGTAAAAGCGGTTGCATCTTTAAAAGAAGAAAACCCGGACTGGGAAGTTTCCGGTGCATGGCCAAAGCTGACCGATGCAGCTGCCATGGTAGATGAGATCAACAAAGTCAAAGAAAAATACGGCAAAATCGATATTCTTGTGAACAACGCCGGTGTCTCAGACAGTACACCAATTGACAAGTATACCGCAGAGCGCTTTGCCAGTGTCATGGATCTAAATGTCAACGCCATGATGAACGGCATCCTTCCAACCGTTGCTATTATGAAAGAACAGGGCGGCGGCTGTATTTTAAATACCAGCTCAATGGTCAGCATCTGCGGCCAGCCGGGCGGCGTTGCCTATCCATCCAGTAAATATGCGGTCAACGGTCTGACCTGGTCCCTCGCACGGGAACTTGGTCCTTTCCATATCCGTGTAAACGCGGTTGCACCTGGCATCACCCGTACCGATATGGTTGCCGCACTTCCAAAAGAAATGATTGATCCACTCATCAACCGCATTCCTCTTCGAAGAATTGGTGAGGCAGAAGACATTGCAAACGCATTCCTCTTCCTGGCAAGCGATATGGCTTCGTATGTAACCGGAGAAATTCTTTCCGTGGATGGTGCGATGAGATCCTGATTTATTTTTCATCCAGTTGTACACCATTTTCTGATTTTGAGGTTATCTGCGTAAAATCTATAGTTTTATGATAGAAAAAATCCTGCAAGACGTTAAACTATCTCTCAATCTTCCGCTTTCCATTTTGAAGATTGGGAGGCAGTTCATGTCCCACAGGATTTTTTCCTATATAGCAGCAGATATTCTCAATCCGATTCGCTGCTTATTGTTTTTCACCATGGAAGCAAGGGACTTCCTTGATTTGGTTAAATCATATTTGAAAACTTCTAAAGTGTCAGTCGACGTAGTTAGAAAAACAGCATCACCACTCCCAGCGCACAGAGCAAAATTCCCGTCACGCGGTTCAACATTTTCACATTTGCCCCGTTGGCCCATTTCGCTCCAATCTGTGCAAAGACCAGGGTACTGATGACACAGGCAATCAGAATTGGAATGTCCGGCGCGCCGCCGATATAAAAATGAGAGATTGCACCGGTCAGAGCTGTAAAGGCCATAATAAAGACGCTCGTTCCAACTGCTGTTTTCAGCTCATATCCGAGCACGCTTGTCAGCACCAGAAGCAGCATCATGCCACCGCCTGCTCCGACAAATCCACAGATAAATCCAATCACAACACCGCAGAGAATCGACTGCTGGATTTTCTGTTTTTCTGATTTATTTGCCTGTACTTCTTTCGTTGTCATAATCGGACGGATGATAAATTTCAGTCCGACAAACAGTGTCATCACTTTCGAAAATCCGCCCATGGTTCCATTTGGCACCAGCGAAGATACGAAGCTGCCGACCAGTGTAAAAATCAGAACAGATATCAGCATAATCACGCCATGGCGGATATCAATGTTTTTATTCTTTTTATAAGTCCAGGCACTTACTCCTGATGCCAGCACATCCGATGCCAGCGCAATGCCAATCGCCTGATAAGCCGGCATGTGTAAAAAGGTAATCAGCATCGGTGAAACAACGGCCGCTGCGGAGAGTCCCGCAAGTCCCGTGCCAAGGCCGGCGCCAAGACCAGCCACAATACATACGATAAGTTGTGTTATTGTCATAGTTTTTCTGTCATCCGCTTAGATCCGTTGCACTTTTCCTGTACTTTGCCATTTAGGGGCAGATGACTGTTTTCCTCCTCTTTCTGTTTTTGTTTTGTCTTATTTTTCTATTATGTTCTTCTCTCTGGCTTTCAGCGTTTTTATTTTTCCGTCACGTTCCTCCGAATCAGCTCGCATAATCTGAGAAATTCTTCCCTGTCTTCTCTGGAAATTCCGGAAAACAACGATTCTCCAAACGCTCTCTGGCAATCCTGTCCAAAGCGGATAATTTCTGATGCACTTTCTTCTAGCTTCAAATGCACTTTCTTGCGATCCGCCGCATCTGTTTCTTTTTGAATGTATCCTTTTTCACACAGCTTGTTCACTGCCAGTGAAACATGCGATTTCTGCATTTTCCGCACACGCACAATATCCACTGCAAGATCAAACTGGCTGTTATTCGCAAGAAACAGCAGAACATCCACTTCCGCAGCTGACAGATCATAACGCACCATGACCTTTTTTCGGTACTGGTTGTATTTTCGTTCTACCTCCACTGCAAATTGCCATTGTTCATCAAACATACTTTTTCACCTTCTTTTTTAACTTGATATTCTTATTTGTTCTATTTTGAACTTTTTTGTATAATAGTTCTTTTTTGAACATTTGTCAAGGAGTGCACACGGAAAACGTTCGAACTTATAAATCTAAAGTATTTTTATAAAGTGCAGAAAATTATATTCTTGACTCTATAATTATTGTAGGGTTTACTATAATCGTAATATTCTACAACAGGAGGTTTCCCTATCATGGAACGAAACTTAACAACCGGCAGTATCTGGAAAAATATTTTCTATTTTTCGCTGCCTTATCTCTTATCGTATTTTCTGCAGACGCTCTACGGCATGGCAGATCTTTTCATCATCGGTCAGTTTGACGGTGCGGCCGGTACAACAGCCGTTTCCATCGGCAGTCAGGTTATGCATATGATTACCGTTATCATCGTGGGACTTTCCATGGGAACGACTGTCAGCATCGCGCAGGCCGTCGGCGCAAAAGATAAAAAGCAGGCATCACGCTGCACAGGAAATACCATCACTTTATTTCTCGGTGTTTCCGTCGTGCTGATGGTAATCCTGCTTCTTCTGGTAAAGCCGATCGTACTTGTGATGTCCACACCATCCGAAGCCGTTTCCGGCACCGTCGCTTATCTGACGATCTGTTTCATTGGTATTCCATTCATCACCGCGTATAATATCATCAGTTCCATCTTCCGTGGACTTGGTGATTCGAAAAGCCCGATGTACTTCATCGCAGTCGCATGTGCGGCCAATATCGCACTCGACTATCTCTTTATGGGCGCCCTGCATCTTGGTCCATCCGGTGCCGCGCTTGGAACCACGCTTTCCCAGACACTCAGCGTCATTCTGGCACTGATTGCGATCCGCAAACATGATACCGGCATCCGTCTTACCCGGTCGGATCTCTCCCCTCAGACAGCTGTAATGGGACAGATTCTTAAAATCGGTGTTCCGATCGCCCTACAGGATGGTTTTATTCAGATCGCCTTTATCATCATTACCATCATCGCTAACCGGCGCGGTCTGGAAGCAGCGGCTGCAGTCGGTATTGTAGAGAAAATCATCAGCTTCCTGTTCCTGATTCCATCTTCCATGCTTTCCACTGTTTCGGCGCTCGGCGCGCAGAACATCGGTGCTGGAAAGCAGAAGCGTGCCGAACAGACCATGTGGTGTGCTGCACTGATTGCTGTCGTTTTCGGACTGATCGTCGCTATTACGATTCAGTTTATTTCCGTTCCTGTGGTCGGTCTTTTCACAACAGATGCGGAGGTTGCACGCCTCGGCGGTCAGTATATCCGCGGTTATATCTGGGACTGCATTTTTGCTGGAGTCCACTTCACCTTCAGCGGCTATTTCTGTGCCTGCGGACGGTCGGAATTTTCCTTCCTGCACAATATCATTGCCATTCTGCTTGTTAGAATCCCCGGTGTGTATCTGACTTCCATCTGGTTCCCGGACACGCTGTTCCCGATGGGCATTGCAACGGCATGCGGATCTCTGACCTCTATTATCATCTGCCTGCTGGTGTTTCGGTACTTAAAGAAGAAACCGATTCGTACTGCTGTATAAATTTTCTTTGGAGATATCTTTATGACAGACGATCGCAGGAAATCACCTTAATTGACAACGGAATGACAAGCGATCCAGAAAAATTTGTAACAGAAATCCGAATCCCGATTCGACCTTCGGATTCTTTTTAAAAACAACAACCGGGAATATCTGATTTTTTGATTTCAGATATCCCCGGGTGTTGTTTTCTTTTGTTTTTTTCGGCCTTTTCTACCACACCGGCTTCTGCAGGCAGAACGGCAGTTCCAGTCCATTTTCCTCGAGAAGTTCCTGGTTCGTCAAAATTTCTTTTGCATCTCCATCGCAGACAATGCACCCGCCGGACATCAGAATCACGCGACTGCACGTTTCCAGAATCATGTCGAGATCGTGCGATGCGATGATTTTCAGATGTTCAAAATCGTTCAGAATGTGGATCAGTGATCTGCGGTTTCTGGGATCGAGTGCAATCGATGGCTCGTCCATCAGGATAATATCCGGTGTCATAGCGAGAATCGTCGCGATCGATGCCATCTTTTTTTCTCCGCCCGACATTTTGTAAATTTGTTTGTCCCGCAGATGCTCGATGTGAATCTGTTTCAGTGCATGGTTTACACGTTTTTCCACCTCTTCCTCCGGCAGCCCGTAATTTCGCGGAGCAAATGCAACATCCTCAAATACCGTCGACATGAAAAGCTGGCTGTCGGAATCCTGGAAGACATAGCCGATTTTTTCGCGCACTTTGGGAAGCATCTCTTTTACAACCGGCATTTCCTCCACACGGATGCTGCCTTCGTAGTCCAGATTCAGTCCCACCAGAAGTTTCAGCAGCGTCGATTTTCCAACACCGTTCGCGCCGATCAGTCCGATGCTGTCATTTTCGTGTGCAGTAAACGTGATGTCCTGCAGAATCGGGACTGATTTTTCGTAAGAATAATTAACATGTTCAAAATTGATGTGAATATGGCTCATTTTTGATATCTCCCGACAATTCTTTTCTCTTCCCGCGTGCAGGCAACTGCACCAGGTTGCTTTTCTACTTCTTCCGACTTGTTGCAAATAGATGTCTTCCCACGCAGCGCTTCATCCCGTTACTTTCAGTACGGCAAAAAGTACAAGCCACACACCCATATACAGCCAGTCCTTCGCTTTGCACGGCTCCTTCGCTGTATAGTAAAATTCTCCCTGATAGCCACGCAAAGTCATGCTTTCATACACCTCATTTGCGCGGTCCATGCTGCGCAGAAGCAGCTGGCCGGCCAGTGTTCCCCATACCTTGAAATGAACACCCTTCTGATTCGGCGCGCGCAGACTGTACGCCTGGGTCATACGGTTTGCCTCTTCAAGAAGCACCGTGACATAGCGGTACGTCAGCAGCACCTGTGTCACCAGAATGGCAGGGATATGAACCAGACGCAGTGCATAACAGATTTTCTCGATGGATGTTGTCGCAATCAGAAGATACGCCGCCAGTACGCTGTAAATACCTTTGATCATCAGCGTCACCATGGAAAGCATCCCTGCTGTCAGCGGAGCAGTACCAATATGCCCGATTACCTGACGGTCAAAGATCGGATTGAACAGCCCCACAAAACAGACGAGCGGCAGAACAATCCGAAGCCGCCGGATGCTGTCGCTTAACGAAATTTCGCCGACAATAAAGAGCACAATCGGATAAATTCCCATGCGCAGCAGGCCGGTCAGATCGTACTTTGGAAAGGACATCGTTACGGTCAGAAAAACAATCGTCAAAACGAGTTTAACCAGTGGATGAATTTTGTTCACCCACTGGTCTTTCGCCGCAAGCATGTCCATATGATGAATTTCATATAATGCATTGCCAAGTTTATTCATTTTTCTCCTGTTCCGTGCAGCTTATGACTTTTTCTTTTTAAAGAAGCGGAATGCATAGCATGCACCGACACAGACAACAAGAACGACTGCGGATCCCGCAATTCCGGAAAAGCTGGTTCCAAATGTGGAATCGGAATTTTTAAATCCATAGTCCGGCAGAAGTGCCGTTTTTTCCTGAATTTCTTCCGCCGTTGCATGTGCGCCGGTTCCGTCGTTTTCCAGTTCCGTCGAGCCAGTCAGACGCTCCATGGACCACTCAAGTCCATCCGGATTGGAGGATGCCGCAAGAGAAACAGCTCCGCCGATCACCAGTGCTGCGATGTCTAAAATCGCAATTGTCTTCTTGAAAGAAAAGCGGCTCTTTGCCCTTTCTTCGCTGCACGAAAGCATCTCCGGACGCGCTTCATAGACGAACAGCAGAACGGCCGCTGTAATCAGGCCTTCTACAAGACCAATCGCGAGATGAATCGGCTGCATTGTTGCCACAAATACAGAAAACGGCAGATCCGTAATACCGGATGCAAGTGTTTCCAGCGCCACACTGAAAGCACCAAGCTGCAGCGTCACCACGCACCCAAGGATGGAAGCACCTACAATCTTTCCGCGCGACATTCCCTTTTTCATCATCGGACACCAGAACAGGAAATAGCCGAGAAAGCACCCATAAAACGCCATATTCCAGATGTTGCACCCAAGCGCCAGAAGACCGCCGTCCGCAAACAGCAGACACTGGATCAGCAGCACACCGATCATTGTTAAAAATGCGGCGTACGGTCCGAGTAATGCAGTCAGCATCATCCCTCCGCAGAGATGACCACTCGATCCTGTGCCCGGAATTGTAAAGTTAATCATCTGCGCCGCAAAGACAAACGCACCCATCACTCCCATCACTGGGATCTTTTTCGGGTCGCTCTCCAGGCGTACTTTTTTACAGAAAAACCAGCTGCTCCGCCGGAACAGACATACATTGTTGCAGCCACTGCAGGCGCAACCAACGCATCAGCCATATGCATAATATTCTCCTCCTTTTTGTTTTCTGTTTTTTTCTTTTTTTTACTTTACTACGCTAAAATTCGTCCTGCAAGCCCCCGTAGGGGTTATTTTTTTAGATTTTTTTATGATCCTTTTTGTTCACTTTTACCGATTTTTTATGAACATTTTGTTTAAATTTAAAGGGTGACTTTTTAACATTTATATGGTATTCTATAGACAACACAGACGGATATCCCGGTGTCGGGAGTCCGTACACACACTATCTCGAGGACAGGATTCCTGTCCGATCCGCGGCCGCCTGCACGTCATCGGGTCGCCGCGGTTTTTTCTACAGAAAAAAGCCCTCCGGGCAGGATTCTTTCTTATTTTAGTGCCAAAACCGGCTCTTTAACGGGTTCTGGCTGTATTTTCGAGTATTGGTGTGAATTTCATCTTGACGAGAAGGAGACTCTCTTATGAGCACAGAGAACTTAGAACACGAAGATCAAAACAGAACAACGGAACCGATCATCGATATCCTGGGCAATGAAGCGCCCTCTGATCCAGAACAGGAAATTGTTTCCCAGGGTGTCCACAACTACAGCGCCGCTGAAACGTATGTGTGTCCGACCGATCCGGCTGTTCTGCAGCAGCTCGAATGGTTCCGGGATCAGAAGCTTGCGCTGATGATGCATTTTGGATTGTACTGCCAGCCCGGCATGGTTGCCTCCTGGGCATTAAGCGACAAGGATTCAGACTGGTCCCGCCACCAGGTAAACTGGACGGACGGCGAAACCTTTAAAAAACAGTATTTCGGCCTGAATCGTTCGTTTAATCCGGTCCGCTTTCAGCCGGAGGAATGGGCGCAGATGGCAGAGGACTGCGGATTCCGTTATCTTCTTCTGACCACAAAGCATCACGACGGATTCTGCCTCTGGGACACCAAATATACAGATTATAAAACAACTGCAGAGGACTGCCCGTTCCATGAACATAAAAATGCGGATATCGTAAAATCCATGTTTGATGCATTCCGTGCAAAAGGCATCGGCATCGGTGCTTATTTTTCCAAAGCCGACTGGCACTGCCCGGACTACTGGAATGAAGATCTGAGAAAAGATGGTCTGACATCCCGCGGACCTTCCTACGATCCGAAGGAATATCCCAACGTGTGGAACCGTTTTAAAGAATATACAAAAAATCAGGTTCTGGAGCTCTGTGAGAATTACGGTAAGCTGGATATTCTCTGGTTCGACGCGGGCTGGGTCTCTGAGAGCAACGGCCAGGATATTGAGCTTGGAGAGATCGTTGAGGAAGCACGTAAGATTCAGCCGTGGATTCTCTCCGTTGACCGTACAATCGGCGGCGCTTACGAAAACTACGTGACACCGGAGCTCTGCATTCCGGAAGAACCGCTGAACGTTCCATGGGAAAGCTGCCTTACCCTCGGCGTTGACTTTACGTACGAATACGGCGATCATTATAAATCTCCGCGTGAGCTTGTCGGCATGCTTGTCAACATCGTTGCCAAAGGCGGCAACATGGCACTGAACGTCAGCCCACAGCCAGACGGCCGCATCCCGGTCGATGCCTGGGACAGCCTGAACGGTTTTGGCCAGTGGATGAAAACCTTCGGCGATGCTATCTACGGAACCCGCGTCTGCGCGCCGTACCAGAGCGGAACCCTTTCGTTCACACAGAAAGGTGATTCTGTCTATGTATTCCGGTTATATCCGACGGTACAGGAATCGGTAGAGGCAGAAATTTTCGTACCGTATACCGAGACGAAGATTTCGGAGATCTGTATGGTGGAAAACGGAGAAAAGGTTGCATTCAAAGAAGTCGAAGGCGGCCTTTGCATAACTGTCCCGGCAGGATACAGACGAGGCTCCGCACCGATTGCGCTGGTGTTTGAGATGAAGAAAGAACGGTAAATCAACAAGTGTAAAATTTTCCTTGATCCATTCAGGTCGGCTGGATTAGTCATTGATACGCCTAACGTCAAAACAGTTCAAGTGCATTTCTGCACCTGAACTGTTTTTCTGCTTTGTCAATATAATTGAAAAAACTATATTCATTTAAGAAGTTGTTTCAATCCACAGTCGGTAATTTCACAGAGTCTGACTTGTCAGCAGAATGCTGACTGTGGTTTGCCTCATGTCAGTAGGGATACCGATTTCTCTCCGCCCTCCACTGCCGTTAATTTTCTTATTTGCAATTCATCTCACCACCTATCGAGGTGGGAGAATCCTTGCCATTATTTGTTGAATCTTCCCTATATGGTAATATTCTCAGAATTTCATCTGTCTGCATGTTCTGACACCGTTGACGTAAATATCATTTGCCAGTTCTGTGACTAGCCGCATATCCTGCCAGGTTTCACACTTGTTCCCCATAAAAGTAATGTTATCAAAATGGACATCATGAACACGTACTTCTTCTGTCGGTGTCTGGTACCCCCGGATCACGGAAACCGGGATATCTCCGTTCAGCACCTGGATATTATCAAAATAGATATCATTAATCTCTCCTTTGGCAAGCTGTTCCGTATATTTGCAAAGCAGAACCTTAATATCGAACAGTTTCTGTTCTGCCTGCTCTACTCTGATGTTTTTATAATGTATATCATGAACATGACCTCCATCTGCCTGATGTATGGAAATCGCCGCACCACCCATGTTTCCTTCATACTGGCAGTGTATGATGTCACAGTCTTCAAATACCAGGTCGTGGATTTCGCTCTGGAGGGCATAACCAAGCTCTATGGCATTACCGGGTTCTGCATTCCAGATTACGTTATTGTGAACACGCACTTTTGTTACATCACGTACCGTTGACGGATCTTCAAACAATCTTTGGGATTTGATGCAGATACTGTCGTCTGTGGAACGGATAAAGCAATTTTTTACCTCTACATCCTGGCTGCTCGTAATATCAATACCGTCTCCCGTTACAATCCTCGACATAATATTCATATTATCAATCACAACATGGTCACACGCCGCAGGAACTACATGCCAGGAAGGTCCGTCTACAGCCGTAAAGCCTTTTAAGAGTACATTATTACACCACTTGGCATAGATAAAGAAACGGTGTGCATTACTGTCCGGCAGATGCCAGCAGGCTCCGTTGATAATTCCGTTTCCTACAATGGAAATATTGTCACAGTGGTCTGCATATACACACCCTGATACAACCGCACCTTCCTCAATATAAACCGTATCATTGGACTTTAAGGTAAGAACTCCTACATTATATACCTTGCCCTTTTCAAAGCAGATGGTGGTATCTGCCGGTTTCTCAATCCTGTGCGAGCAAAGTACAAACAATGCATCATGAAGACCACCATCTGTCTCTACAGTAAACTTTCTCGGTTCATCAAGATGGATATGGATTGTTTCTCCTTTTACAGAAGGAACTATGCCAAAGCTGGACGGACGGATTTCAAGTTTTTCATATGATGCATGGATTGAAATCTCCAGATCATACGCTTCGTTATCTACTACAACAACATAGTCAAACGAATCTGTATGGTATACCACTCGCTCTGTTCCATTGCAGGTAACACTGTATTTTGCTGATTTTTCCAATTCATCTACAGAATTTAAAATAAATCTCGGTTCCTTGACCGGGTCCGGATTAGGATAATAAATCAAATCATTTTCAAAATCCTTCATGTCTCTTTTTTCCTATACTTGTATAATGTTCTCAGAAACAAGGTGGTCACTACTGTTTCCAATACTGATACGCAGTTTCATTCCGCTGCTGACGGTTTCCATGTTTTTGCCATAATATGAGAATTCTTCCTGGTCAATAAAGAAATCTACATCCTTCTTTTCCCCCGGCTCCAGGAAAACCTTTCGGAAACGGACAAGTTCTTTCTTTGGACGTACTACAGATGCATATAATGTTTCATAATAACACTGGACTACTTCTGCTCCCGCAACATTCCCTGTATTGCACACATTACAATGTATATGTACTTTTTTATCCTGTCCTGTCTGCACATCAATGTCCGAAATATCAAACTCTGTATAGGACAATCCATAGCCAAATGGATATAACGGCGTATTTGGGATATCCATATATCTGCTGGCAAAACGATTTTCTGAATTATCTTCTGTAAGTATATGTCCGGTTTTTACATCCCAGTAGCTTATGGGCACCTGTCCCACACACCATGGAATACTCACAGATAATTTGCCGGAAGGGTTTATTCTGCCATACACAAGATCTATGATTGCTTCAGCTCCCATAGTGCCGGGTCTCCATGCCATAATGACAGCCTTGGATCTTTCTGATATCCTCCGCAGGTCCAATGGTCTTCCTGTAATTACCACAGTCACAATATTACTTGTACGTTCTGCTATTTTTTCAAATAACACCTGCTGTTCTTCCGGCAAAGTCAGAAATGCCCTGCTGGCAGTCTCTCCTGACTGGGACTCATGTTCACCCAGTACACATACAACCGTATCTTCATGGGTTATCGTTTCCAGCCACTGCTCATCCCTTGGCTTGTCAGACAATTCCTGTTCCACCTGCCATACCTTACACTCTTCATCAGAAAGAATATTGCATCCTGTAATACATTCTGCTTCTATCTGCTTTTTTTGTAAAATATCTTCTATTGTTTCAACTGCCTCATGTTCTCCAAAAATTGACCAGCGGCTTAAAAATTCTCTTGACGCTGTATAAGGACCTGCCCAGATAACTTTCTTCTTCCTGCTTAATGGCAGCAGCTTTTCATTTTTCAAAAGGACACAGCTTTCGCCCGCCAGCTGATATGCCTTTTCCCGGTTATGCAGAGTCAGTTTTCCACTCTTTCCAAGACCGGCAAACGGATTTTCAAAAAGCCCCAGCTGATTTTTCATCATCAGGACCCGGAATGCACTTTCATCAACAAACGCTTTCGGGATTTTTCCGCTTTCTACCAGTTTTTCCAGACACAGCATATAAGCAGGACTCATCATATCAATGTCTACACCGGCTTCGGAAGCCTGAATTGCTGCTTCTTCCATATCAGCTGCCACTCCCTGTTCTTCCAGCTGACCTATGGAGCCCCAATCTGAAATTACAGTTCCCTCAAATCCTTCCTTATCCCGCAGAAGCCCTTTAAGAAGTTCCTTATTTCCGCTTATCGGTTTACGGTCAATAGCATTAAAAGCTGTCATGACCATAGCAGGCTTTGCTTTTAATGCCATACGGAAAGGTTTTACATACTGTTCCAGAAATGTCCGCTGGGATATTTCAACATCATTATATTCCCTTCCTGCATTCACTGCCCCATAACCCGCAAAATGCTTCAGGCATGCCGCTATTCCGGCATCATCTTTCTGCTGATAGCCATCTACCATTGCTTTTCCCATGATCCCATTTACATATGGATCTTCTCCAAAGGATTCCATCATCCTTCCCCATCTGGGATCTCTTGAAACATCAATCATAGGAGAAAATGTTGCTCTGAGCCCTTCTGAAGATGCCTCCAAGGCAGCTATAGAAGCCGCCTCAGACACCAGTTCCGGATGAAATGAACACGCCTGCCCCAACGGAATCGGAAAAATCGTCCGACATCCATGGATAACATCTGCCATAAAAAGAAGCGGAATATGATGGGGATGCTGTTCCATATATCTGCTCTGAATATCATAAATTTTATCTTTACCGATCACTCCAAGCACTGAACCGGCATATTGAATGATCCATTCCGGTGGTAACTGTTCGCCAACAACACCGGTGAGTACTGCCTCTTTATCGAAGTATACACCGGTGAGCTGCACCATCTGTCCTATTTTTTCCTGTAATGACATTTCTGACAGCAATTGCTGTAATTCATGTATTTCCATAAATACTCCTTATGTTCAATCCGTTTATTTCTAATGTTCATTTCTCCAAAGAGCACCTGAGCTGTTTTTCTGCTTTTTCAATATAATTGTATCATGCAAGCGGCCTTACGGTTCCTTCCGTAATTCCATTTTCATTAAACGCATCGACTCTCACATACACCGTTTCGCCTTCTACCAGCGCTCCAATATTTTGCTCCGGCATAAAGGTCATGCAGCTGTGATACAGCTTGTCCGGTGCAAAACCCCAGAGGACGTTGTATCCGACAGCGTCTGTCTGTGGCTCGATGGTGATGCGCATATCCATAGTTCCGGTCCGCTCTGCCTGGTACTGCGGTGCGGATGGTTTTTCGCCGTTGCCGAGGCCGAAAACACGAAGACCGGAGATGCATGGATTCTGGTTGTACGGCACTTCAAAAACAGTGAGTTTCAGATAACGGATCTGTACACCCTCTTCTTTTACGATGAAATCGTGCGGCAAATTGGTTTCTGCGTCTGATTTATCTGCCAGAACAAAATAGTTTGTTCCATCGGCGGATGCCTCAAGCAGCCATCTGGTCTTATGCTGGCTCGGGTCGATATATCGTTCGCCCTGACGCTCGCCCGGCAGAGGTGCATCGATTTTGTCATCTGCAAAATTGATCTGTACGGCGCGGACATCTTTTACCTCACCAAGATCCATCGAAATCCACTCACCCGGCTGATTTCCGGCTGCGCGCCACCAGGTCTGGATATTTTCATCTGTCGCAAACGACGGTTCTCTGCCTTCTTCCGAGGACGATGCCGTCATTGCTTTCTGATAGCTTAAGAGATACCACTCCGGTTTTGCCCATGGGTCTTCTTTTGCCTGCTCCACCGCCATCGGCCAGTCGCCGAACTGCTGATTACAGAACAGGACACCATCTTTGTCGAAACCTGCCCGCCAGATGCCGACGCGACGCTCCATATCGTGGTTTTTGCTGATCTGCATTGTCGCGGTATGCCACCAGTTTCCATAGCGGTCTTCCATCGTCGAACCGTGGCCTGCACCGCGCAGGAATCCACCCGGTTTATAGGAATATGGATTGTTCTTTGCCAGACGGAACGGGCCAAGCGGGGAATCACTCTCGTAAACACCGTCACCGTAAACGTTGTATTCCGTTCCCGGGCCGGCATACTGGAGGTAATAGGTTCCGTCATGCTTCGTCATCCATGCGCCCTCGATGAACGGTCTCTGACTGAACATAATTTTGGCAAACCCGATCTGCTCCTCCGTCAGATGATCCGCATCTTTTCCCTGTGCTTTCAGAAATTCTTTGAATTTTTCAACAGCTTCTTCTTCACTCAGCGGCATTTTGGAATGATTTTCTCCGACGCGCTCGTATCCGATTTTTTCCGGCTGACCGTAGATCAGTTCTTTTCTCTCGGTCTTTGGAACCATCGTCTCCGGTTCAAGCTCCACACCCCAGATCGGAGTCACGTTATTGCATCCCCAGTAAAAATAGAGCTTTCCGTCATCATCAAGAAACAGGTTCGGATCCCAGAAATCGAAGGTTCCCGGAATACGCTCAAACGGACCGTTTAAGATATCTTTCGTGCGGTAAAAATCGCAGATCGTGCCACGACGGGATGCGCTGAAATACACGTAATCGCCGACCACGCGCACATCCGGCGCATAGTCATACAGCGGCAGGCTGTCCGGCAGACGGTGGCTCTCCCAGTGAACCATATCCTCCGAAACCCAGACGCTCAAAGTCATGGATGCAAAAATATAATATTTTCCCTGAAATAAAATCATCGACGGATCGGCGGCCTCGCGGGAAATCTTGTCCTCGCCGCTTCTCATATCCTCGATAAACTGGTAACGGTAGTCCATGTTTAATGGATTGCAGTAATACTGTTTCTTCATGTTTCCTCTTTTCCGGATTGTGCGTAAAAACCCCTGCAACATGCTTTCGCACATCCTGTCTTTGTCTTATAAAAAAATTTTAGCATACTCCGGGATGAAAAAAAATGTTCTGATTTGACTTTTTACTTTTAGAAAACTGACTTTCACTTGATTTTGTATATGTTCCTTCACATGTTTTTCCTGTTCTTTCTCTCGTTCTTCATGCTTTTTGAACATACCCTTCTTTTTGCATCAAGTATTGGACAAATCTGTATTCCGATTTTACAATGGAAGTATCTTAGAAAAGCACGAAATCATGTACTCTGGGAGTACATCATCGCACAGGGAGATTTTTTCATGGAATACACAAAACTTGGAAATTCGGATTTAAAGGTATCGAGAATCTGTATGGGATGTATGGGATTTGGAAATGCAAAAAGCGGCATACATTCCTGGACACTGGACGAGGAGCATTCCCGCGCGATTTTAAAACGCGGTCTGGAACTTGGTGTAAACTTTTTTGATACCGCTGCCGGTTATCAGAGCGGCACCAGCGAGCAGTATCTGGGACGCGCGCTGAACGATTTTGCAAAACGTGATGAAGTCGTTGTCGCAACAAAATTTTTCCCGCGCAGCCCGCAGGAAATTGCAGACGGGGTGAGCGGAAAAGATCATATTTTAGGTCTTCTCGATCGCAGCCTTACGAATCTTGGCATGGACTATGTTGACCTTTATATCTGCCATATGTGGGACTATCACACACCGGTAGAAGAAATGATGGAGGCATTAAATTCAGCTGTCGTTGCAGGAAAGGTACGCGCCATCGGTATTTCTAACTGCTTCGCATGGCAGCTGGCAAAAGCAAATTATATTGCGGATAAGAACGGCTGGGCCAAATTTGTTTCGATTCAGGGACATTACAATCTGCTATTCCGCGAGGAGGAACGCGAGATGGTTCCGTTCTGCAAGGATCAGAATATTGCACTGACACCGTACAGCCCGCTGGCTTCCGGCCGCCTGGCAAAAAAACCGTCGGAGCTTTCCAAACGGCTGCAGGAAGATACGTACGCAAAAGGAAAGTATGATGCGACGAAAGAAAAAGACGCCATCATTATCGACCGCGTCGGTGAACTTGCAAAGAAGAAGGGGCTGACGAGAATCCAGATTTCGCTCGGATGGCTGCTCACAAAAGTAACTGCTCCGGTTGTCGGGGCGACAAAGGTATCGCATATTGAAGAGGGCGTCAAAGCCATCGGTGTACAGCTGACACCGGATGAGACTGCTTATCTCGAAGAGCCATATGTCCCGCATGCACTGGTCGGCGTAATGCGCGAGAACCCTTGATAAAAAGTAACTGCTCCGTATCTTCACCGTTATGAGTCAGGCGGATATTACGGATGCTTCACGAGAGAAACACAGACGAAGAAGACTTTATGCAGGAAGCAGAAAGCGCAGTTTCTTCTACCCTGGAGCCTTGTTCGATTCGATATTGTATTGCTCTGATGAAGGAATTGAAAATGGAGCTTCAAAAAACTGCATTTGCACAGATAAGCGATTGTGTGCTTGCCCTTTCTATACCGGAAATTATAACGCAGAAAAATGTACGGACCGCCATGGAAAAAGCAGGCTTTCATGTAATAAGGGTTATGACTGCGACAGATGCTTGTGCCCTTTCAAAAGCACAAGATATGAAACATGACCAGCAATTTGGGGTTCGTGTGATTTCAAATTGTAAAAAGCAAAATCTGCTGGCAGAATTTTCAGCATGGACAGATCAAACTAATATGCTGGAAGGATTGGAATATACCATCGGAGAGAATACTCCAGAAATGATTCCAAATATGACGTACTATTATCTAAGTGATACGAAATCGAGAGAAACACTGGGTCAGGAAACAATCGGATACGAGGATCTTTCCGTTGTGGCCGCGGATAGAACTGCAGCCCAGGGAGCCAGACTTACCAATCCTACCGCGAAGCCTATTACCATGCTTGTACTTTTCCCATGGACCGCCGGAATTGAAATTTCAACCATCCAATGGGGAAAGGAATGCATTCCATTAACCTGGCTTAACGAAGAACGACACATGATTCCCATGCGAACAGATGGTTTCGACATTTTGCTGGATTCCGGAATCAAAGGAAAAGGTCTGAACCTGTATCTGAAATCAAAGGATTCTAAAAGGAAAGTCAGAACCTAGAAAATGGAGGAGATCTGTCCTGAATTTCCAAAGGATGCAAGCCGGCTGAAAGCATGGATCGAGGTTGGAATGGAATGCGGCGATTTTACCCTGATACTGCAATCAGGAGAGAATCTTGCAAAGATAGATTTGAGTCAATTCACAGAAGAAAAGCCGAAACGCTTCCCGATAAATACCGTTTTCGTACCGGAACAGCTTCTCGCAAATGTACTTCAGGCCGGAAAAGAGTTTTGCCTGGGGGCGGAAAATCTGAACCCCACAACGAAGGCTTCTGCAATTGGAAAGAGAATCCAGATGATCGCCAGACAGACACAAGAAGTATTTGCAGACTGTCATGACGGAGATACAAATATCCGAGTCAGCACATGGATTGAAAAGCTGCTGGCTGTAAAAGACAATCTCGAATATGGAATTGTCAGTTCGGAACGAACGACGAATCGCTGGGCCTATATGGATGAAAAGCTTCTTATGATGGATTTCCGTACAGCTTTGGCGCAGAATTTATATCAGCTGAATGTCTTACCGATGGAAGCAAATGGTACAATATTTGATCCTCATATCCATGATGCAGTGCACATCGAAGAAACCGACCGGGTGGAAGAAGACAGAGTTGTCGAGGAAATACAGAAAGGCTACTTCTTCGGAGAAAAACTGTATCGACCGACAAAGGTTATTGTTTCTAAAAATTCCTGTCAAAAGTAATGCTCTGTCATATGTGTCTTGATATATACGAATCAATTTCTCAAACGCACAGATCATTAACCGATATATAAATTAAGGGTGAAGAGGAGCCTGTTTTTAAAGCTACTCATCACCCTTGACAAACCCTAAAAGAATTTAACCGAATCAACCAAGTCCTGATAAGCTGTGAAGCAGCTATTCAGTTATGAGCAAGTAACGAAGCGGATTGCGAATATCCGCTTTGGCTTTACAGACTGTTCCACAGTACTCCGGAAAATCTGTTTCTTGCAACTCTCACTCCACAGAACTGATTTTTTATGTCATTTTTGTATCTTTTCCTTCCATTTCTGTATTGTTTCTGTAAAGACATGCTCTTTTTGCTTTTCATCTTCCTGCGCCTCATACTTAGATAGTAAGGAATTAAGTTCCCTGTCCCATATCGAATAAAATCGAACGGTTTTTACTTCTTCCTGTATCGTTTTGATTTGTTTTTGATCTTGTCTTGAAAGACTCCGCATTCGTTTTTCCAGTTCCTTTTTGTAAATAGAAACCCCTTGCGGAAATCTTATATTGCTTGCCTCTCTTCTATCTTCTAACTCTATTCCTTTTCCTGATAAAACTTCTTCACTGTATAGCATTTGTAAAAAGGAGACTGCTTTTAAAGGTTGCTTTGTGTTCTTATTAATTCCTGCATAAAGTGTAACATTTGCAGTGAATCCGCCTTCCTGATTCGGCATTGCAAATACCGTATGAACTGTTTTTTCACCTCCAAGTTCTTCCAAATCATTTAGACTTACTACTCCTGTATCTTTTATTTTCCAGTTTAAAGCTAATGATCTTGTTTTTAATGCTACTGTTTCATCCAAAACTTTTTTTATCTGCTCTTCCGAATATAGAAGTGTTTTTTTCTTATAATCAACTACCTCACTAAATGTATCAAAAAATTGAACCCCACTTCTTTGCCCTACAATCTGTTGAATTGCTTTTTCTTTTTGTCTGGCTAATTCCAGCCAATTTCTTGATATTTCTGTATTTTCCGGTAAATCCTGTGTTGTAAATGCATATAGAAAATAATCGTATGTCATAGGAATCAGTATTTGTTCCTCATTAGCCATACCTGCAGACAAAATCTTCTCTTCTAAAATATCTATATCAAAATATTTCATGTATGGTTTCAACGAAAGAAAGGTTCCCTGATACATTTCTTTTTTGGGGTCCTCAAAAACAACTGCTCTTTGCTCACTCCAGGTCGGATTCGGCCCTTCTGCCAAAAATACATCCGGCCCTTCTCCCATCGTAATTTCATTCTGGATCTCCTGTACTTTTTCTTCCGAAGCCTGTTGCCCTGATGGGATTACCATTAGTTCCACTCCATTATTTTTATATATTTTCTTCCAGGCTGCCACTATTTGAAGTACCGTTTTTTTATTTTCTTCATCAACACAAATTTTTAATGGCATTTCCGTTTTCTCAATTTCAATCTTGGCTTGTGTATCTGCATATACCGTTTCTGCATTTAAGCTCCCACTGACTAATGTGATGTTAATCAGAATCAAACCAAAAATTTCTTTCAACCTTTTTCCCATCATTATGCTACCCCCTATGTTTCTATATAGCACAAGGCTATTGCATGACTTCTGTTTTTTTACATATCATACAACAGCCTTGTGTTTTAACCATTAATTATCATATCCGTGACAAATTGTTCTTGTTTCTTTCACATTAGCAGTATTTCCTGCGTTACAATTTAAACATTTTGTAGTTTTTATTCCTGTTCTATACTGCTTCAAATCAGTTCCCCATGCGTGACCATGAGTACATGTAACTGTACCACTGCTTATCCAGCTTCCCCATACGGTTGACGATGTTATTCTTCCTCCACATCTCGGGCAAACTGCAGCATACGGCATAATTTCTTCATACGCAAAAATATTCTTACTTTCGATAACATCCGCTTTTGTTACATTGGCAGAAAATGTACTGGCCAACATTAAGGTCATTAGAAAAATGGAAATTTTTTTCTTTACCGCTTTCATACTTTTCTCCTTAAAAATTTATTATACCTGTCAACGTACGTTCTACATTTGTATAACAAAAAATACCATACTTCCTACTTTTTGTCAATCTTTTTTCTACATTTGTCTAATTAATCATTATACCCATGGCAGACTATTTTTTCTTGCCTGATCTTTATCTCAAAAAAATTTCCACATTCATTACACCTGATTTTTTCTACTCCATATCTGGCTTTCTGTAAGTCATCTCCCCATGCATATTGATGTGTACATACTACATTTTTTTCATTTTCCCATGCATTCCAAACCACTTCTCCTTGTACCGCAGCTTTGCATTTGGGACAATTTTCTATATGCGATGATGACCATATTTGTCGCGCTATTTGCATTTCCGAAAAACTCAAAATAATTATTCCAAAAAGAAAAACAGTGACGTATATTCGAAGTTTTTTTCTTGCTAAAAACACATTGTAAAATCGTTCTTTCAGTATCTCTGTTTCTGATACCATTGAAACAACTCCAGACAATTCTTTTTTCGTTTGTTTTGAAGCCACTTTTAAAATAACATTGCAATAATCTTTCCGTTGCGTCAGATTCATATGTTTTGTAACAGTCTCATCACAGACACATTCGATATCTATATTTGCCATTTTTTGCACCCACAGCATTGGGATACAAAACCAATAAACATCCCTTATAATTTGAAGAAACCTTTTATACCATAAATCGTGTTTTTTCTGATGTGTCAATTCATGTAAAAAAATCAAATACCATTCTTCATAGGAGTAATTTTCCGTTTCCAGCATTTCTTGTGGAATCAATACTTTTGTATTTCGTACACCAAACAACATAGGAGAATAAAAATCTTGATTTTCACAGACCCATATTTCTGTTTTTTTTATTTTACAAACTTCGCTTGCTTTTTTTAGAGCTTCTAATACGGAATTTTTTTGCATCTTTTTACATTCTGCAAATATTCTTTTTTTCCATATTCTATATTGTATTGCGTGAAACAAAAGACATAAAATCATCCCTGCAATCCATATATACAGCAAAAATTTTTCGCCTGACATCCACCTTCGAATTGAAACGTTTCCCATTTTCGTCATGATCGCGGTCTTTTGATTTTGTTCCCCGATATAATATGCCAGCATAGAAATCATAAAAGGATGTTGCCGAAATTTCTCTGTCACACTCCAAAATGGAAAGCACATTTTAAGTGTCAGAAGTATCCAGACTATCTTTCTCCAGTAATGACCGAGCCTTTTCCCCATTATTTTTTGTACAACATATGCCATAAATGCGACTATGCCTATTGAAAGATTCCACTTTATGATAAATGCCATCTGTAACTATATCCTCTACACCACTTTTTCTATTTTTGTCTGTCAATAAATTCCTGCAATTGCTTAACCTCTTTTGAGCTAAGTTTTTCTCCATCATACAGTGCCGATGCGAATTTTGCTAATGACCCTTGAAACATTTTATCTAACATGTTTTTTCCAACCGTGCCTATATAATTTTCTTTTTCTACTAATGGTACATAAAGATTTGATTTCCCGTTCCTCACTTTTTGAATAAATCCTTTTTTTTCCAAACGAGTAAGCAATGTTAAAATGGTACTCGGTGCAACATTTTTCTCTACATTCAATTTTTCTTCAACTTGAAATCGACTGACAGGTTCCTCATATTCCCATATAATCATCATAATTTCCTGTTCTGATTCTGGTAATTTTTTCATTTCTACTCTCCGCTTTTCTCTACTTTGATCAGATTATAGCATATGTTCCAGAAGAATGCACTTCAAAAGCACCGGCCAAATGGTCGGTGCTTAAATAATGGTTTCATCAAAAATGGTTCATCTTATACCACACATAAATATGCAAAATATCCTGCATAGCATAAAAGCATAACGACACCACACGTTTTCCGTAATTCCCTGTTCTTGTACGTCCCAATCCATAAAACCAGACCTGCCAGAATTGCGATTCCTGTGTCTACAATAAATTTAGTTTCAAATGGCACAGGACAGATCAGTGCGGCTGTTCCAATTACAAATAAAATATTAAAAATATTGCTTCCGACAATATTTCCGATTGCAATCCCTGCATTTCCTCTTTTTGCCGCTGTCACAGATGTTACCAGCTCTGGAAGAGATGTTCCGAGAGCAACTATCGTCAATCCGATAAAACGCTCACTCATTCCAAAGTATCGGGCAATCTCGGTTGCCCCGCTGACGGCAAAATCACTTCCTTTTACAACCAGGACGCCGCCTGCCACCATCAAAAGAAGACATTTCCAGACAGGATAATTTTTCGCTTCCTCCTCTTCCGGATTTTCCCCTTTTTTCGACATTACAAACAAATAGCCAAGATATACAAGAAACAGTGCCCATAAGACTATGCCCTCGGCAAACGTTACTTTTCCTCCTGTCATTCCGCATATCATTAAAACTACCGTAACAAACATCATAAACGGTATTTCATAAAACAAGGTAGACCTTTGTATTGCCACATTTGTTATTAATGCCGTAAGTCCGAGAATAATAAAAATATTCAAAATATTGCTTCCAACCACATTTCCTATCGTAATTCCTGCGTTCTGCTGCATCGCTGCGGTAATACTTACAGCAGCCTCCGGCATACTCGTTCCCATTGCAACAATGGTAAGTCCGATAATCAGCTGGGGAATTCCAAACTTTCTTGCTATGCTTGCAGACCCTTCCACAAACCAGTCTGCTCCTTTTACCAGAAAAAGGAAACCCACTATCAAAATCCCTGCCTGTAACATCATACGTATCTTCCTCTCTTTCTTTTGCATTCTTTGCAGCAGGTGTTATAGGCATAAAAAAAGAGACTCCTACTGCATCTACAGTAAAAGTCTCGCTATTTAATCACTTTCCGAGTTATTGAATGTCAATAGCTGTACTGACGAAGAAGTGAACACGGTTGGCTAGCTACTCCCTTTTATTTTTCCAGTTTATCAAATTTCTTTTTTTTCGTCAACGTTTTTTATTTCTCTTTTTAAAAGAAAAAATAGAGTATGGATTGTTTCCATACCCTTTTGATTTTCACAAATCCTTTGTCTGGTTCTGGTTTTATTACATCATCATTGAGGAAAATCATATCATTATTCTTACACCATGCCGGAATCCATCTTCTGCAAATCCAAAAAACCTCCAAACTGAATCACTCTGTATGATTTCAGTTTGAAGGTTCTGGTCATTCTTTATTCCAGATTCATGCACAATCCCCAATCCTGGTCATTGGCATACGGATCAGCAAAATCGGTTTTCTGGCCGTTGACGGAATACGGATACAGGTACGCACAGGTCGCTGTTCCATCCTCAAAGAACATGGACAGCACGCCGCGCAGGGAATGCTCACCGCGAATATTATATTCTTCGTTTCCGGTCAGGCGGGCGTAGCGCTTGAAGGTTCGACCGTTTTCTGCACTCCAGTAGTGCGGGAAAGTGTCTCCGAAGACTCTGCGTTTTCCGAACCAGTAGCCGTCCCAATGACGGATTGCAATTTCATGCAGATGGTAGTCCGGCTGCTGGCCGTCGAAGAGTTCGAGGACGGCGATCTGCTGCTCGGCTCCGCACAGGTATTTTTCTTCCCCGGTCACTTCATAAACCTGAAGAATGACTTCAGCCGCCGGCTGTACGATCGATTGCTCGTAATTTACTTCCGAAGCCGGATAAGCCGTTCCAATCTCAATCAGTTGATCAGCATGACGTCGGAACAGATCTCTTACTGTTTTCAGATCCTCCTGTTCTCCTGCTTTTTCCAGCTCTTGACAGAGCATCACAATCGGCATTTCAATCGGATAAAAACGGAATCCATCCTGTTCATAAAATTTCTCTGTGATATGAACTGCTGTCTTCAAATCTTCTTTTTCTCCCCACAGCTTCCAGCATTCAAGAAAGAATGTCACTGCCCATGGGTAGTTGTAAAGCCGGAAATAGCTGTTGTCTTTTCCTGAGCAGTTGCAAACAAGACCTGTTGCTGCATTTACCAGCTCGCGAAGATAGAATGCATGGTACTCACGAAGGCTTTGCTCCGCTTTTTCCCGGTCTTTTAAAAGATTCTGCTGCAGTGCCCGTGCAATCAGCACACCCATACCGGTACGCTCCCGTCCGGCATTGAAATCGTTTTCCGGCGTGCAGACGAGAATTTTTTCTTCGTTATCATACGGCAGATAGGCACCCTGCAGTTCTTTGATCTTTCCATGATACTGCTGGTGATCGACGATAAACGCACACCGTTTTGCCGCCAGTGTTTCCGGCCGCTCCTGCACGAGAAGACGGCAGGTGGTTTTCACCTCGTCGGCACAGATCGAAAGTACATACTCCCCTGTTTTTTCATTTTCAAACAGATATTCATAAACACCATTTTCCGTCTTTTCCAGCGATGTTCCGTTTACCGTCACTTTTTCCGCCGGAAATACCGGTTCAATGGTTACCTTACTCGTCTCTCCCGGATAAATCACATACTGCTCCGCATCCACCAGAATCACCTGGGAAAATGCTCTTAATTTCTCCCGGAAATCTTCGCGTCCCTGATGCGGAAATACTTTCCACTCCAGCGTCATCGTGTCTCCCGGCGCAAATTCCTGTGCGGACGGGTGCAGCCAGAAGCAGCCTCTGTCATTGCTCTGCAGTTTCAGATCGCGCTCAATACTGTAAGCAGAAAGACTGCCTTTTGTGAGTACCATTCCCAGATGCGGAGCCGCACCGCCCATGCGGAGTGCCATGATATAACTGGTATTTTCCCCGCAGAAAATATGTGCATGGCACCGGTAATCCCGGCAGGTCACACTGTCCGTGTAGCGGTCCTGCAACGGAAATGAAACCCCAATACTTCCGGCATTTGTAAAATACGGATGCGCACCGTTGTAAGAAACCACAATCTTGGTTGTCAGCACATCTCCGTCTTTCTCATTCTGCACCTCAGCCGAAAACTCCGGCGGGCATTTCACCTCTGCGTATGGGAAATCCTCCCGCAGCCAGTTCATCTGTTTTGGATCTTTGGAAAATACAATTTCTTTCACGTTCCCAACTCTCATTTTTTATTTCCCCTTTCGTTTTTTCTTTGATCCCGCTTTTTGAACTCCATGTAAAATTTATTTGCTGCTTTGATCATACTATATCTACATGCTCTTTTCTATATCTCTTTTTCCGTTTTACTTTATTTTTTCTTTCTTGCCGATAGTATTTTTTCTCAATTTTTGTTATACTGAAAATGTATGCGTATCAAACTCCGGCATTGCTCTTTCAAGCTGCCGACACATACATAAACTTCATAAAAGGGGGTATCTTTTTCATGGATACGTATGTCATTTTAAAAGACCTGGCAATCATTATCGTATTCGCAAAATTGTTTGGTATTCTTGCCAGAAAATGCAAGGCTCCGCAGGTTGTGGGCGAGCTGATTGCCGGTATTGTCCTTGGACCCAGTGTGCTGGGACTCGTTCAGCAATCTGACTTTCTCGCACAAATGGCGGAGATCGGTGTCATTTTGCTGATGTTCTCCGCAGGTCTTGGCACCAGCCTGAAGGATCTGCTCCGCACCGGAGTGAAATCCCTGCTGATCGCCTGTGCCGGTGTTTTTGTTCCTCTCGTTCTTGGAGCCATCTTATACATGAGCTTTTATGGCTTCTCTGCTGTCGGAACGGAAGAATTTTACCACGCTGTTTTTATCGGTGTTATTCTGACTGCAACATCGGTCAGCATCACCGTACAGGCCTTGAAAGAACTCGGCAAGCTGAAAACAGAGGTTGGAACAACCATCTTAAATGCGGCCATCATCGACGATGTCATTGGTATCATTGTGCTGACTGTTGTCATCGGTTTTAAAGATCCGACATCCAATCCGCTGAAAGTAGCAGCCTCCACCATTCTGTTTTTTGCCCTTGCGATTGTGCTCGGTTTTCTCTGCTTTAAGCTGTTCAACCGTATGAACTCCGTATTTCCGCACACCCGCCGTCTCCCGATTCTGGGTCTTGCACTCTGCTTCGGACTGTCCTACATTTCCGAAAAATATTTCGGCATCGCCGATATTACCGGTGCATACGTTGCGGGCGTTATCCTGTGTTCCCTCGATTCTTCCGATTACATCGAAGAAAAAATGGATATCAGCTCCTATATGATTTTCGGACCGATTTTCTTTGCAAGTATCGGACTCAAAACAACGCTCAGCGGCATGAACGAGAAATTCGTACTCTTTGCCATCTGTTTCGTCATCGTCGGCCTTGCCGCAAAAATTATCGGCTGTGGCCTGATGTCAAAGGGATGCGGCTTTACCTGGGGCGACAGCCTGAAAATCGGTGTCGGTATGATGACCCGTGGTGAAGTCTGTCTGATCGTTGCGCAAAAGGGTCTGAATGCAGGCTTTTTATCCGGCGATTTCTTCAGTGCCGTGATTCTGCTGATTCTCTTCTCGAGTATTGCAACACCGATTATGCTGAAAATCTTATACGAGAAAATGCCGACGGCAAAAGATTCTGCAAAGGCATCCTGACTTTCCTTTTACCAAAACAGGACGCTGTGCCATTTCCTGCACAGCGCCCTGTTTTTTTCATATCAACCGGTAAGTTCTGATTTTTTCTACCACAGAATCTTCTCTGCCTCAGCTCCATCCGCAAACGGTCCCGGCATTGCTGCCACGCCGCGGTGCTCGCCAAGATAGTCCTGATCGAAGATAATTGTGCTTCCGTCCGGATCTTCGAATCTCTGCTCCGGCTCGAAGGCGTATCCTAAAATATCACTGTTGATAATTCCCGTCCGGAAATCCTTCAGGAACTCATACACGTTCGTCTTGATGGAATAGTGGCCGTCTTTTTCCACAAGTTCCACCTTAACCTGGTTCTCGTTATCCATAAGATTCTCTTTTTCATTCACACACGCCTTTGCTCCGTTAAAGTAAGCGTTTCCGTTTACCCAGACCGGCAGATGACATTTATTGTGATACGGCTCCAGCTTGCTCATGTCGGCCGGTTTGTCCAGCTCAAAGTGGCTGATCCACTCGTCATAGGTCGGATACTCGTCGAACACATGCGTTCCGACCTCCTGGTTATCCTCCATCTTGAAGCCCATGTCCTCAACCGTTTCTGTTTCCTCAACCGGGTAATTCTGGATAAAGATGTTGTTGTAGAACCGGTCATCACCATGCAGGAATGTCATGAATCCGGCAACCTCGGTACGGTGACGGATGTGATACGGCGTGTAACGGTCTCCTGTTCCGCCGCCAACTGCAGTTAATGAGCCAAGCATCAGATTGTGTACGCAGGCAATACCATCGGTCGCCATACGAACGCTGACCGGTGAGAGCATAATATTGTTATCGATCAGTGTCGGACCATGGCCAACCTCGATGAAAATATCCTGACTCATCATTGCGCCCTCTGCTTTTGGTGTTCCCTCCGGCGGGCAGTTGTCGTGCAGCAGGTTCTGGGTCAGGCGTGTTCCCTGTGCCTCCCAGTCGCACCAGATACCCATGGTACAGTGATGAATGTGGTTTCTTCTCATCACAACGTCGATCGCTGCATGCATCTTGATACCGGAAATCTCGGCTCCGCCAAGCTGCTGCATATTGTTGATGTTGTGAATGTGGTTGTCCTCAATGATACTGAACACACCGCCCATCCGTCCGACAATACCGGTCTGCTCACAGTGATGGATGTGGCAGCGGCGGATGATATGGCTTCCGATGTTCTCCTTCGTCCAGCCGTGATACTGGCCGCGGCACACAGCATCACGCTCCATCTGGGTCGGGCTTTTTACGTGTTTTCTGGTAAAGTAATGGTCGTTCTCCGGATCGTAATATTTTCCGAGCGAAATACCGCAGCACTTGCTGTTGCTGACCTCACAGTCCTCAATAATCCATCCCTTCGACCAGTGCGGACCGATCATACCGTCCTGATAAGCAGCCGGCGGCGCCCATGTCGTTGCTGCCTTGCTGACATCAAATCCACTGAACGTAATGTAATTTACGCCTGTTTTCGACGGCATAAAGCAGTTCCGGCGCACGTTGATTTCTACTTTTTCCTCCGTCGGGTTTTTACCCTGGAAGTTTGCGTAGATGACCGTCTGATTTTTCTCTTTGTCCTGCTCGGTATACCATTTGTAAACCGACCACTCCGGCTCCCAGGACGGCGCATAAACCTCGCCCTTGATACACTCCTCGAGCGTCTCTGCCTCGTATAACTGGCGGTCATTCAGATAAACCGCGCCGGTATGGCGTACCACCGGTGCAAAATACCAGTCACCGCCGACCATTGTCGTGTATGGGTTATAATTGCCAAACACTCCGTTGTCTACACGGCATACCCACACATTATCTTTGTAATGCTCCCAGTCATTCATCGTTTCCGCACCGGTGATCTTTGCGCCGAGCGGCTTCTCACTCTTATAGACGATTCTTGCATCCTCGGTTCCTCCGTTGACCGGATCAACATATTCATGGTAAATACCAGGTGCAACCAGAACTTCATCTCCTGCCTTTGCAATTTTTGCCGCATCGTTGATGAACTTGAACGGCATCTCTTTTGTTCCGTTTCCATTCTTCGGAGCGGAATTATTGACATAGTAAATCATTTCTCTATACTCCTTTTTGTTATAGTAAAACCCGAAAACACTGCAAAAAAGGCTGTGACGCAATCATTCACTCTCTGCGGCGCTGAATTTTTTACGCTATTTTTTTGCGGGTCTATAGAATTTCTTTACGATAATGCTTCTTCCGCAGCCTCTTTTGATGCAAACGGGCCCGGCAGCGGATGAATGCCCTGACGGTTTCCGAAGTAGTCATATCGGAACACGATCGGCGTTCCATCCGGATTCTCATATTTCTGTTCCGGCTCAAATGCCATGCCAAGCGTCTCCGTTGAGATCACTGCACAGGCATTCTGCGGCAGATAATCGTAAACATTAGTCTCCAGTTTCCATTTTCCGTTCTCTTCTTTTACACCGATGGTGATTTCATGCTCGGTATCCACTACAGCGTCCTGTTCCTGCTCTGCCGGCTTCGCCCCATTGAAGTAAACGTTGCCGCCAAGCCATACCGGCAGCTTCTCGTAATACAGATCCGGTGACTTTCCGGAGCCCATTCCGCAGTAGCCCTCAAATCTTGCCACGTACTCCTCCAATGTCGGATATCCGCTGTACGGTGCGGTTCCTGCTGTCAGATTTCCGTCATCCCACTCATTATCTCCGGTCAGTTTACGGATTTCTTCCATTCCCGCACGAACCGGCTTCTGGATGAAGATATTATTGTAGAACCGGCAGTCACCGTGAAGAACTGTCATAAATCCGTTGATCTCCGTGCGATGCGGCACATGGTACGGTGTGTAGCGCGGCGACGGCAGCTTTTCGGAGCCATTGTTGACACCTCGGCCGACAGCAGTAAACGATCCCGCGATCAGGTTATGTACTACCGCAACACCCTGCGTTGCCAGCTTCATCGCGCGGTCCGAAAGCAGTACGTTATTGTCCACCAGCGTCGGTCCGTGGGAAATTTCAATAAAGATATCCTCGCCGATGCCGTCCATACCTTTTGGATTTGCATTTTCCTCGTTCGGCAGCGTATTGTCATGGAACAGGTTCTGCGTAACACGTGTGCCCTGTGCCTGCCAGTCGAGCCAGAGGCCTCTCGTACAGTGATGGAAATGGTTTCTTCGAATGATCACATCGATTGCTGCATGCATCTTGATGCCGCCGATCTCCGCACCCGCAAGGTTCTGTTTATTATTGATATGGTGAATGTGGTTATCCTCAATGATCGAGAACACACCACCTAAGTGGCCTACAATACCCGTCTGTCCACAGTCATGGATGTTGCACCGGCGGATGATGTGGCTTCCGATGTTTTCCTTTGTCCATCCCTCCCGCTGCGCCTGGCAGATACAGTCACGCTCCGTCTGTGTGCCATCTTTGAATTTCCATTTGAGCCATTTATTGTCATTGTTCGGCTGTCTGTATTTTCCAAGTGAAATGCCCGAGCACTTCGAATCTGAAATCTCACAATCCTCGATGATCCATCCCTTTGACCAGTGCGGGCCGACCATTCCTTCCTGATATGCCGTCGGCGGAGCCCACTGGGTTGCCGCCTGTTTTACAACAAAGCCGGACAGCGTGATATAACCGATGCCCTCCTTCGATGGATAAAAGCAATTCTCGCGCACATTAATTTCCACCGTTTCCTCATTCGGGTTTTTCCCCTGGAAATTCACATAGAAAACGGTCTCATTCTTCTCTTCATCCTGCTCCACATACCAGGTGTAAACCGTAAATGCCTGATCCCAGGATTTTTTATAGATCTCCGGCTTTTTCACCTGATCCAGACTTGTCACCTCATACATGGATTTTCCATTCAGATACACTTCTCCGGTGTGCGCCGTGTAGGATGCGATAAACCAGTCGCCGCTGACCAGTGTCGTATATGGATTGTAATCCCCAAACAATCCGTTCGAAACGCGCGCTGTCCACACATCACCTTCCAAATGCTCCCAGTTATCCACAATTTCCGCACCGGTAATCACAGCTTTTCCCGGTTCCACAGAACGGTACACAATTCTTGCATCCTCACATCCCGCATTCGCCGGATCTACATATTCCCGGTATACGCCAGGCGCTACAAGCACCTCGTCGCCGGGCCTTGCAATTTTTGCCGCCTCGGAAATCGTCTGAAATGGATATTCCTTCTGCCCATTTCCGCTTCGCACAGCATTTCCATCTACATAAATCTGCATTTTTCGCTTACCTCCCACTTCTTCACTTTTCATAAACTTTTATTGTGAATTTTCGCCAAAATCACATCACTCTTTTTCCGATTTCTGCCGTTCTTCACAATTTTCATATCTTAACCATAATACAGATCCTCGTAAAACACTACTTATATATTGCCGATCATTGCCCAGATGTTTCGATTTTTTCTATATTTTTTCTCTCTTCTGTTGTATAATACCGTTTATCAGATACGGAGGATTCTTTTGCCATGAAAAACGATTCGACTTCTTTTTTCGAAAACAATCATTTTGCTAACAGCTATGTTTACGATATCTCTATTTCGCATGTCCCCGCCTATTTCGGTCTGCACTGGCATCACTATATCGAAATTGTGCTTGCACAGGATGACGGCATTATCTATGAAGTAAATGGAGAAACCTTTCCGCTGAAGCCCGGTGATCTTCTTTTTATCTGGCCCGGCGAGCTGCACGCTGTTTCCACAACCAACAGAGAACATCGCCTGATCATGCTTCAGCTCGATGCAGATTTTCTGGAAAAACGCGTGGATTTCCAGTCTGTTGCTTATCTTTTTTATCAGATCCGTCTTCTGAATCAGAACAACTTCCCGGAAATCGAAAAACTCCGCGGATTTCTGACAGAGCTGCGCAGGCTATCCCTCTCCGGTATCAGTTTTTCCGAGCTGCGCGGATGCGTTCTGCTGTATCAGTTTTTTATTCTGCTCGGCGAAAATCTCTCCGTGCCGACCGAAACTGCCGCACCGCAAAAAACAGGCCATTCCGCACAGGTACACCGCCAGATGATTGCTGCATGTACCTGGATCTCGAGTCACTGCACCGAACCGGTTTCTCTGGAAGAAGCATCAAAGGTCGCCGGATTCTCCCGCTGCCATTTTTCCAAGCTGTTCCGCGCATACACCGGCCTCTCCTTCACGGATTTCGTCACCAGGGAACGGCTCCATATCGCCGAAAACCTGTTAAAAAAACCGGATCTCACGATCACCGAAGTGTCGCTCGAATCCGGTTTTAACAGTATTTCTACGTTTAACAGAGTCTTTTTGAAATCAAAAAATGTAAGCCCTACCGACTTCCGTCAGATGTACCTGCAATCCTATCAGAAATAGACTATGAATTCGGCATGACCTCCGGTCTTTCGCAGGTGGATGGAACCTTCTCAAATGCACCCGTTTCCGCACTCTTCATAATCTGATCGATCGTGTCGAGCACGTGATATGCCATTTTTGTGTTCGCACGGTTCGGTCTGCCCTCGGCAATTGCTTCTGCCATCTCAGACGGACCAAGACCACGGCTGTTTTCGCTGTAATCAAAACCATAATGTAAAACTTCCGGAACAGCCTGCTGTGTCCAGTCTTTTACACCCGGAATATAGACAACATCGCCGCCGAAATTGTTCGGATCAACAAGCTTTAAGATACCTTTTTTACCGTAAATGGTGAATACCGCCTGATCATTGATGACGCTGTCACCATTGACGCAGAATGTACCGGTCACACCGTTTTTCATTTCCAGAATGGTAAAGACCTGACTTTCGTTTGTATAGTCAAATTCCTGTCCGTATTCCGGGCTGCCCGGAATGATGTTCACACGCTTCGCCGCAAGGTTTCGCAC
Source organism: Fusicatenibacter saccharivorans (assembly GCF_027667425.1). Classification (NCBI taxonomy): domain Bacteria; kingdom Bacillati; phylum Bacillota; class Clostridia; order Lachnospirales; family Lachnospiraceae; genus Fusicatenibacter; species Fusicatenibacter saccharivorans. Next base: position 62,639 of record NZ_JAQEGR010000012.1, on the reverse strand, counting down.
GGACGATACAACGCGATCCACCGGACCAAAAAGACTCACAATTGCCGTCAGATAATAAACACCGAAATCATAGCAGATTCCGCCGCCCGGCATCCGCAGAAAACGGAAGATGCTCGCCAGCAAATCAAGATCGCGGTTTGCGCATGCTTCGAAAGATGTCACCTCGCCGATCAGCCCGTCGTCGATCGCTTTTCTTGCGGTCTGCAGTGCCGATCCAAGGAAGGTGTCCGGTGCGGAACCGAGATAGAGATGTTTCTCCTCTGCCAGCTCGATCAGTTTCGCTGCCGTTTCCGGTGCGAGGGTCATTGTTTTTTCAGTGTAAACGTGTTTTCCGGCTTCCAGTGCCTGACGGATCAGCCCCTCGTGGGTCGGTGCCGGTGTCAGAATGACTACCATTTCAATCGACGGATCTGCCAGAATTTCCTCGTAGGTACAGCCCTTGATGCCATACTGCTCTGCTTTCTTTTTCGCATGTTCAAGATGGCCTGCGCAGCATGCTGCTACCTCAAGATTCTCAAAGTTATGAATCATGTTCGTCAGATAAATATCACTGATCGCTCCGCAGCCGACAACGCCGACTCTCATTTTTTTCGTTTCTGTTGTTCCCATTTGTAAAAATCCCCTTTACTCTTTGTTTTTTGATTCTGTTCTGATAAAAACCCTTATTTTTTTTATACAACGAAATGTCTGAAAAAACAAGCATTCCGGCTCATATTTCACTTTCAAAATGAAAAAACCGCCCACGGTTTCTGCAGATTCTCTGCATCACCGCGGACGGCCTTTTTCTGTTGTTTACTCCACGCTTTTCAGCGATTCAATCATATCAATTTTTCTTAACCGGTAGAACATCATAAAATTGACGAACAGAGCAAACGCCAGGGTAATCAGGGCGCTCCAGCCGTAGCTCCGCGGGAACACGTTTCGTCCGAACATCATCATATCGACCTCGACGGTCTGAATTACGCAATGATGTAAAAACGTTCCAATTCCCATGCCCGCGATAACGCCGAACAGTGTCAGCACCATGTTTTCCCGGTACACGTACGATGCCACCTCGCCGTCGAAGAAGCCGAGCACTTTCAGCGTTGCCAGCTCTCTCTGTCGTTCGGTGATGTTGATGTTGTTCAGGTTGTACAGCACCACAAACGCCAACAGGCCCGCCGATACGATCAGCACCACGATGACGATGTCGAGGGAACGAAGCATGTTGTCAATCTGATCAATCAGGTCGGATGTGAACGAGATTGCCGCTACACCGTCGTACGTCATGATTTTTTCTCCGAGTGCTGTCTCATAATTGCCCGACATGTCCTGATATTTCATCAGAAGCTGGTTGTAGTCCGGCGCTCCGCCGAACAGCTCCTCGTAGAGATCCGGGGCCAGATACAGGTAATGGCGCACGTAGTTTTCGACGATGATCGAAATCTTTACGTCCACAATATCATCGCCTTTTTTCAGCTGAACCGTGTCGCCTGCTTTTACGCCGAGCATCGTTGCTGTCTTTTCGCTGATGGCTGCGCCGCCGTCGGTCGGGAATTCGTAAACTTCTCCGCTTTTCCGGTCTCGGAAGGCATAGAAGTCATTGAAATTCGTCAGTTCTTTCGGCACTTCAAGCACTGCATCCACGGTCTTTTTGTCGGTCTGCAGTTCGATGTTCTGGCAGTACATTTCCAGCAGCTCATCGATGCCGCTGTAGTTTTCCAGATCGGTCTGCAATGCTTCTTTTTCGGATTCATCCACATCTGAATTCAGCACAGCATTCGCCTGATAGGTGAAGAGGCTGACGAACTGGTTTTTCGCAATCGCGGTGATGGAATCCTGAAGGCCGAAACCGACGAGGATCAGACCCATGCATCCGCCGATTCCGATAACGGTCATGAAGAATCGTTTTTTATACCGCACCAGATTCCGCACGGTTGATTTCTGCGTAAAGTTCAGATGTTTCCAGAGTACGCCGATGCGTTCCAGGAAAATCCGTTTGCCGTTTTTCGGTGCTTCCGGCCGCATCAGCTCTGCCGGACCTGCGGCGAGTTCTTTGTAGCATGCCGCGATCGTCGCCACGCCGGTGCAGGCTGCACTCGCCAGAATCGCAAGGCCTCCCTGCTCCCAGTTCAGCGGGGTCATGTAATACGGGAGTCCGGTATACAGCATGCCGTAGGCATTCATAATAACCCAGGGCAGGATTTTTTCTCCAACCACCACGCCCGCGAGAGCGCCGGATACGGTGGAGAGCATCGCGTATGCGAAATATTTAAAGGCGATCACGCCGTCGGAATAGCCGAGGGCTTTTAACGTTCCGATCTGCTGACGCTGTTCCTCGATCATTCGTGTCATCGTCGTCAGGCTGACGAGAGCAGCCACGAGGAAGAAGATAACCGGGAAGAATTTTCCGATATTCGAGATACGGCCGGCATCCTGACCGAAGCTCTCAGTTGACGTTACCTTATTCCGTCCCCAGACGTACCACGTTGGTTTTTTCAGGTCTGCGAGTGTTTTCTCACCGTCCGCAATTTCCTGCTTCGCATCCGCGATTTCTGGTTCGGCGTCGGCTTTTGCTTTTTCGTATTCGGCTTTGCCGTCCTCAAGTTCCTTTTCTTTATCGGCAATTTCCTGTTTCGCATCCGCAAGGGAGATTTTTCCGTCGGCGATTTCCTGTTTCGCGTCGGCAAGCTGGGTTTCTCCGTCGGCAATCGTCTGCTTGGCTTCGGCGAGCTGAGTTTCTCCATCGGCGATCGTCTGCTTGGCTTCGGCTAACTGGGTTTCGCCGTCGGCGATCGTCTGTTTCGCTTCGGCGAGCTGACTTTCTCCACTGGAAATTGTCTGCTTTGCAGCGGCAAGCTGGGCCTCACCCGACTGAATCGTCTGTCGGTACGATGCAATCTGCTGTTCCCCATCAGCAAGCTGGGCTCTGGCAGCCGCAAGCTGAGTTTCTCCGTCTTTTAATTTACTGCGGTTCGTCTCAATCTGAGCTTCTCCGTCGGCAATCGCTGCTTTGGCGGATGCAAGCTGGGCTTCGCCATTCTCAATCTGTTTCTGATAAGCTTCTGCCTGTGCTTCTCCATCCTGAAGCTGGGCAAGAGCCTCTGTAATCTGAGCTTCGCCGCTTTCCAGTTCTTCTTTTGCAGAAGCAATCTGTGCCTCGCCTGCGGCGCATTCCTGCTCTTTTTCTGTTAATTGTGCATCTGCAGCGGCAAGCTGACTTTCTGCGTCGGTAATCTGAGCTTCTGCAGCCGCAAGCCGGGCTTCCGCATCAGCGCTTGCTGCTTCAAACGCTGCGATGTTTTGTTCCAGAAATGTTTTCTGCTCCTGCATCGTGAAAAGCTGCTGTGCTAACTCTGTCTGCTTTGCTTCCAGCGCAGTTTTCTGTTCCAACAGGGATACATATGCTTCATCTTCCTCTGTCAGTCCGTCAAGCTGAGCCTCAATCACCTCGATCTGACCAGTCACTTCTGTCTGCGCAGCCTCCACCATCGGAAGCTGCCTGGAAATCTGGGCTAACTGATCCTTGGCTGTCTCATACTGACTCTTCTGTTCTTCATACGCTGCCTTCTGCGCTTCATACTGTGTGCGTCCTGCAGCGGTTTCTGCTTTCTTGTTGTCCAGTTCCTCGCGTGCAGCGGAAAGCTGCTCCTTTGCAATATTCAATTCCGTTTCTTTTTCGGAAAGCTGCTCTTTTGCAGTATTCAGCTCCGTCTGCTTCCGAGTCAGTTCGGTTTTTGCCGCCGAAAGCTGCGTCATTTTTTCCTCTAACTCTTTTTTGCCGGATGCCAGTTCTGTTTCTTTCTCTGCAATCTGTGCTTTTCCGTCGGAAAGTTCTTTCGCTTTTGCCTCAAGTGTGGTTTTTCCACTTGCAAGTTCATCGGCTTTCTGATTCAGCTCCGCTTTTCCGCTTTCCAGCTCTGCCGCCTTTGCTTCCAGCGTCGCTTTTCCGCTCGCAAGTTCCGCCTCTTTATCTTTCAGCGTTGCCTTGCCGGATGCCAGCTCCTGCTCTTTATCGGCGATGGTTGCTTTCGCACTGAGAAGTTCCTGCTCTTTGTCTGCAATGGTCTGTTTTCCGTCAAGGAGTTCCTGTTCTTTCTCAGCAATCGTCTGCTTTCCGTCAAGAAGCTCCTGTTCTTTGTCCTTTAACGTCTGTTCGCCGTCGAGAAGTTCCTGCTCTTTGTCCGCAATCGTCACTTTCGCGTCGGCAAGCTGCTGTGCACCGTCATCCAGCTCTGTTTTTGCGTCCGCTAATTTCTGCTCTGCATCAGCGACCTGCTGTTTTGCATCATCAATCTTTTCCTGTCCTTCGGTTTTGACTGCCGTATACCGCCGGTCGCACGCCGCATCCTCGAGCGCTTCAATCTTCGTCTGTACAGCCTTCACCGTCTCATCATACGCATCGCTGTAGCTCGCCTCTTCCTGTGCGCCATCCGCCTGGACGTAAATCTCTGTATAGAGATCCGAGGTAAATGTCTCCGGAAGCAGCAGTGCAAAACTGTTGATGCTTCCGTTTCCAATCGAGCCCGTTCCCCGGTTCAGATCCATATAATAAGGGAGTGTCGCCGAACCAACAATCGTAAACGTGTCCCCGGTCAGCGAATCTGAGAGCGGATCCTCCGTTCCGGAAGTGAACGTTACCTGATCTCCGATCTCACAGCCGGAACTTTTTAGAAACTGCGTATCAACAAGAATTTCATCCTCTTTCTCCGGCATCCGTCCCTCGACCACGCGCGGCTCATTCACACCGTCCGTCAGCGCAATCAGCTTCACAACCTGCTCGCTCTCGCCGATGTCATGCAGCACTTCCACCGTTTTTCCGCCGTAGACCGCTTTCACGCCATCCGTCTTCGCGATATCCGCCAGATCATCGTCTGTCAGCCCCAGCGTTCCAAGGACTTTCAAATCCATATAATTTACTTCATCATAATACCGGTCCGCCGAAACCTTCATATCTCCTTCCGCCGACCGAATGCCCGAGAAAAACGCCGCGCCAAGAAGCACGATGAAAAAGACTGACAGAAACCGCCCCTTGTTCTTTGTGATTTCCCGGATAAAGTCTTTTCGAAATGCTCTCATCGTCCACCTACCATTCTATCTCTTCCACCGGCGTCGGGTTCTCATTTGTTTTCATTCCCGCCACTTTTCCGTTTCGGATTTTAATCACGCGGTCCGCCATCGGTGTCAACGCCGAGTTGTGAGTGATGACAATGACCGTCATCCCCTTCTCCCGGCAGGTATCCTGCAGCAGCTTTAAGATCGCTTTTCCCGTCACATAATCGAGCGCGCCGGTCGGCTCATCGCAGAGCAGCAGTTTCGGATTCTTCGCCAGCGCACGCGCAATCGCCACACGCTGCTGCTCTCCGCCGGAAAGCTGCGCCGGGAAGTTATTCTTTCGCTCTTCCAGCCCAACCTCCGCAAGCACCTCCGACGCATCCAGCGGATGCTTACAAATCTGCATCGCCAGCTCCACATTCTCGAGCGCCGTCAGGTTCTGCATCAGATTATAAAACTGAAAAACAAATCCAATATCCTCCCGCCGGTACTGGATCAGCTTCTTGCCGCGGTATTTGCTGATTTCCGCGCCGTCCACCAGCACCTTTCCGGAAGTCGCCGTGTCCATGCCTCCTAAGATATTCAGAACGGTCGTCTTTCCCGCGCCGCTCGGGCCGACAACGATCACAAACTCACCTTTTTCCACATCAAAACTGATTCCATCCGCGGCCTTGATGGTGACTTCACCCATTTTGTATGTCTTGGTTACATCCTGAAGACTCACATATCCTGCCATGCTCTTGTGTTCCTCCTATGTAAAATTCAATATCCCTCATTTCTTTTATTGTACCAAGCCGTTGCCGCGGCGGCTAGTCCTAAGAAGGCGAATTTACTGTTTTTTTATAAATATTCCTGGGCAGACCGCATTCTCAGCTTTTGCATTTTTCCATACATTTGCAGAATAAAACAGCCGCTACCGTGCTTGCTGCCGTCGCTGCCAGTGCCGGTCCGACAATGGCCGTTGGATGCACGCTGCCATACTGGCTGCGGTAGGCAATCACGTTGACCGGTATCAGCTGCAGGGAAGAAATATTTAAAATCAGAAAGGTGCACATTTCCCGGTTTGCAGTTCCTTTCGGAACAGCGGCCGGATTTTTGTTTTTCCGCCGTTCCTCTTCCAGCTCTTCGAACTGTTCCATGGCAAGAAGGCCCGGCGGCGTTGCCGCTGCGCCAAGACCGAATACATTACAGATCATATTTGTGGCAGCCGATTGGATGGCCGGGTGATCCGATGGTACCTTTGGAAACAAAAAGCGCATGACCGGTCCCATCTTTTTTACCAGGCTGTCGATCATTCCCGCTTTCCCTGCAATCTCCATCAGCCCGCTCCAAAGGCCCGTCACACCCAGAAGAGAAATTGCCAGCACAACTGCCTCTTTTGAAGCACGCAGCGCACCGTCTGTCACCTCCGGCAGCTTTCCGCAAAAAGCACCGTAGGCAATACCAAGAAGAAGCATACCGCTCCAGAGTCTGTTCATGGATTCACCTGCGTTCATCCGTTATCTTTATACGATATGCTTCTTTTCTGTTTTTCATGATATTCTGTTTCAACCCACAGATAAGACGCCGTTGTCACGCCCGCCAGCTTTGTGAACAGCTTTGCCACCGCGGTATCTGTTTTCTGTCATTTCTTTCTTTTGTTCTGTCGTTCACAGCCTCCTGCGCTTCTCTCCATTCCAAAATAAGTTTTGTTTTCCCATAAAATCAATTTTCTTTTAAAAAAATCGGATCATAGGAATCATTAAAAGTTTAATTTATGTTTTCATCTGATTTTTTGTCTAATTTTTATGCCTATTTCATATAGTTTTTCAAATAATAGTATAATAAACACAAATTTTAGCCGGAATCGGATCATTCTATTCCATACCAAAACAACAATCCGATGCCCAAAATACAAGAGCGCATTACTTGAAACGCTTGACTTCAGGAGGGAAAATATGAGTGCAAAATTAGTATTAACAGTAAAAGATTCCAATCGAATGGCAAAAGATCTTTCCATGAGCGTCATGGACAAAATGTTTCATCCACTCAAGTACAATAAAATGATGAATTCCAAAGCAAAAATAGGCATCTTTATTGATGACGAAAAAGAAGGAACTTTATATGAGGCATCTAAGACTCCATATGAAATCAGCTTAACTCCTGGCGTTCATCGTATTTCTATGATAGATCCGGCAAAAGACAGCAAAAAAGGGAATGTCAATCTGATGGGGTCCATCATTGGATTTTCTGCAGGCAGCGGCCTCGCAGAACAAATATCCGTCGGCGAAATAGGAAAATCCTTAGCCGGTGCCATGTTTAAAACTGGTGATGGTTACCTGGATCTGGATTTAAAAGACGGAGATATCTTAAAAGTTCAGTGTCAGGCCGGAATTGGCGGAAAAGTATCTATCAAAGTATTAAAATAAGAATTGCCAAAGCATATCATGCAAAGCAATCGGATGACAAGGGAGGCAAAATATTTTTTGCCTCCAACATCATTTTATCAGCAGACACCTGGAGGAAATAAAATATGGACTTTCCTGTTTCGATTCCATGGGAAACTCTTGATCCCGAAATATTACAAAAAGCGATAAATTCAGGTAGTAATTACAGAACCTATTGTGATGAAAAATCATGGGATATTTCTTTTGAAATAGAATTTCTGGAAAAAGAAGAAATCATCTTTCTTCTCCTGGTTGAGCACGGACGCCGCAAAGGCGGAACTTCTGTGCAAAAGACAAATGAACGAACGGAAATTTCCAAATATACAAAAGAAGAACAGGCAAAAATGGTAAATGCTTTTAATCAAAAACTTGATACTTACGAAGCGTGGAACTCTCTGTTTGTCGGACCAACGACAAGTATGTTTGGAAACCATGTGTATGAATCCTATATGGACTATATGTATTCCTGGGATCACTTGGGCGACAGAATTTTTCTGTCCAATTATTATGAACGTCAATTATATTCTGTGCAATCCGATACCCATGTTACAGTAAAAAGCAATCAGGAAGGATATGATTCTATCTATGAGCTGGCGCAGGCAAAGGTAACAGACCATACCTTAGAAGGTATCTGCTGGAATTTTTTCCCGAAGCTCCTGTTTTCCAAGGGAGATCTCGCGGGTGCGCCGTACCATGATGTCTATCATCGTCTGGAAATTCTGACAGATACAGAATATCTGCTTGTTCCGGCGCTGCTTTCACTCAAAGAAAAATATGAAATTACAGCAGTCGCCGGAAATCTGGATTGCCCGCAGATGCATTCTCATGCAATGACACTGAAAGCAGCAGTACAACAAGCTATTTTTAAAAATATCTTTGGAAATCTCTTTCCGGAAAATGGATTTTTGCTACAGAAAGCCCCAAAGAAAATGCTGCTTTCTGCTCAAAAACAGGCAGAGGAATTTTCTGTTGCGTCTATGAATGCCCGAAAATATCCCGAGCTCCTGATGCAGGCAGCTGCAAAAGAAAATTTTCATTGTACAGCCTTTCAGATTCTGCAATTTTCCAACAATCCATATCTGTCGGCCTTTGATAAAACAGATCTTTTCAGAAGATGCATGGCCATCAGTAATCAATCAGAAGAACCGGGAATCTGGAAAGAAACCTATCAGAATCTGCTCCGGGTAATGATCTGCAAAATAACTTTGGAGGAATCTCAGTTCAGCGATCCGGAGAGCACCAAAGAATTACAGGATTTTACAGAACACCAGCAAGAAAAGCTGGAACAGGAAATGCAGTTAAAAATCCCAAAAGAAAAAACTGCTGAAATTTTATTGATGAATGAACTGAAATGTATGCTGGCATGCATTTCCGTCGTAACAGCAGAAAAAATACAGGGACACAAATGCACCGAATTGGCCGAGAAGAGCTGGCGTCTGGCAGAAAGTATCGAATATATATGGAATGCAGAAATTCTAAATCCACAAATCAGAGAAACTGTGTCCAAAGCATTCATCCGCATTTGTATCGGATGTGGATCTATGTATCTTCAGAATGTACAGGAAGAACATATAAATCCCGAGCAGATCCAGGAAGCAGCGGAAGAAATCTCATTACTTCTGTATCATTACAGCGATCTTTTGCTTCCGGAAGAAATGCCGGTCTATCAAATCCCTATCTATCAAACGCTCCAAATTGCAAATATGAGACTGGAGCGAAAGGAAAATGCATTGTACTATGCCCAAAAAGGAGTTGTATTGTGTGATCTGTTTTCTGCTGGTCAGAATGCGCAATTAAATGGTCTCATTCAGGATTCAAAAAACATGTTTCAGCAATATATCAATCAAAATGTACCTGCTGCATCCCGCCCGGCAAAAAAGAAGGGGCTTTTCTCCCGGCTCTTCCAGAGATAGCAGGAGAAAAGCTGTCCCGAAAGAACCCTTTATTTTCCTGGAAGCGCGGTTTATAAGGTGCCTCCATATTCCAAAATCATGTTTCGAATAATATCCAGCGTCTCCTCCTGTGACCATGCCATGTTTCCATTCTCCAGAAACTGGCAAAATTCATATAGTTTTTGTGAGAAGCCGGATTCTTTTAAAATATAATATTGCAATCCATGACTTGTATTGTTCCAAAATGCAATTCCATTATGAACATTAGAGCTACATACAATGGAGATGTGTTTCGGCAGCTGGACGAAATTTTCTTTTACACAAATGCAGGAATGAGGTGTGTGCAGCATATATTGATAATAACTTTTCAACAGCCACAGGCGCATCGCAGGATCAAGAGGCTTATAAAGCATATCCGGATAGCCTGCAATGCGTCCCTGCTCCATTAATTGTCGTAAGCCAGATATACAGAAAATATGTACCATACTTTCCGTTTCCATGTGCCGGATCCGCTGAAAGAGAGAAGATAAAAGCTGTTCTTTTTCCACTCCATCCAGGATGATCTGCTGTTTCAGTACATTTAACGGAATCAGATGCAGAAGACATGGTGAATATTCAATATAATAGTTATGCGTTACATAGCCTTCATTCATCATAACATTGACATCTTTTACATAAGCATTTAAATCAGAGCAAAACAACATTTCCTTTGCTATTTTTCTTTCCTGAATAAAGGAATTCTTCAGTAATTGTATTTGTTGCGCATCTCTGAGAATAATTCCTTTCGCCGTATGAAAATTGATTCCAATTGCAATATGGTCTGTGATCAGCCAGTTAGGAAGTAAGCCTGCTTTTTTCGCCTCGGACTCAGCAGAAGAAACGTAATAATAAAATGGTTTGTAGTTTTCATAGTTCATCGCCGGTTTCAGACTGCATATTTTCCGAAGGTTATCCAGTGTATTTTCCGTTGTCTGATTCTGCAGCAAAGGAAAAAGATGCTCTAATCTGCGATAGGGCACTTCATGAATAATCTGAACAAGATATCGTAAATGTTCCAGTGAAATTTCCGGAGTACATAAGCAAATCGTGGAATCGGAAGCATTTATCATTGCTTTTCGAATACACGCATAAATTGCAAAGATATTGTCCAGCGTCATATCCGTATCCGGAATTCCTGAAACACTTGGAGAAACAGAGACTTGAGGAAATTCAACCACATCCTGCTGGATAATACGGATCAGTTCTTCCATACATTGCCACTGGCTCTTTCCCATTTTTTCCTGGCGATAAAGGAACAGGAGATCTGCTCTTGTATTTCTGGTGCATTCCATCGCATCAAGAAGACAGGTCAGGCGCTCTTCTTCTTTTGGAATACGTTTTCCTTTACTCATTTTAGAAATGTAATCCAGCTGCATACCACTGGCCTCAGACAGATAATATAAAGTTTTTCCTGTATTTTTTATTTCCTTTTCAAGCCTTTGTGAAAAATCGCTCATGTAGTATCAAAGTTCCTTTCCGGACAACAGCAAATATCCGATGGCTTGGGCAGAATGCTGTTTTCCTGTCGACATTGATCTAAGTATACAGGAAAAATCCAAAATATGCAAAATTTTTCACACAAATTCATCTGCTTTTTCTGCAAAAAAGCTTTATATCATTTATAACATTACGAAGGAGAAAACTAATATGCTTTTCATCGCTATCCTAATCTTAATCTTTTTGATGTATCGATTTTTTACCTTTCGTGCCGAAATGGTTTTTACCATGTCCTTAATTGCCCCGATCATGATCGTAATCGGCGCCTGCTATTTACCTGGAAAATATCATGAAGCCGGAATTTTTCTTCTGGTTATCGGTGCATTTATGCTGGCCGTTGTTCTGCTTATCTGCCGCCTCACTGCACGGGGTGTTGAAAAAGGACTGCGGCTGGAGTATTACAAAAACCTGATTATTTATGGCGCCCTCAAATTTTTACAGAACCTTTCTAAAGCAACGATTGTTTTTAGCTTTCTGGCCGCTTCACTAGGCGCCTTCTCTATGGACTACAAAGAAAGACTGGATACCAAAGGAAGAAAAATTTATGTAGATGATAACCTGCGTGACCCGGAAGGCAACCAGTATGAAGAAGTAGAAAAGTAAAAAAAGCAGGCACGAATCACCTTTTTCGGGAATCGTGCCTGTTCTTTTACGTATGCATCAATTTCAAAAATTCATTCTCCGGCATTTCAACACCAAGTAGTGTCTTCATCATCTGAAGAAATACATCATCGGTTTCTTTTTGAGCGTTCAGACAGACCATGATGACCGACAGTTTATCATCCTCTTTCCTCTTGCTGCATTACTTTTTGTTTCCCCTTACGCTGTTTTTACTATAGCATATTTTTCTCCTGTTTGCACCTACCTACAGGACTGCTACTAGCTACTCTCTCAAGATGCAGCGTATCAAAAAGGGAGCTTCCGCTTCACAAATTTTTATTCGTTAAAAGTGTATCATTGTGAAACGCTCGTTGCGTCCGCCAGAGGAAGCCTGTGGATCTGCCCGGAAGAAGTCTCCTGTGACTATTTTGACTGGTGCGAGGGAAAACTTTCCGCGATCAACCAGTACCATGGTGAATACATGGCGCAGTACAACTGGGCTGAGTTTACCAACGGGGAGCTGAACTGGGGGAGAGGCCGATAAGAAATTCACACAAATCTGACTATTTATGATATACTGAATGAAATGCTCTTAGTTCTGAATTCTTTTATGCTCCGGCACAGATCTTTCGGGACGAAATTTTACTTTTCTATGTCGAAATCCACCATTTTTTCGACATACGAAGAAAGGAACGTTATGAAAATTATTTTTATCCGCCACGGCGAACCAAATTATGAAATTGATTCTCTGACCGAAAAAGGCTGGCGCGAGGCCGAGCTGCTTTCGAAACGCACAGCGAAATGGAATGTCACCGATTTTTACTGTTCTCCGCTTGGCCGTGCAAAAGATACGGCTTCTTTTACGCTGAAAAATGCGGGCCGTGAAGCTGAAATTCTCCCATGGCTGCGGGAATTTGATGCACCCGTCCTGGACCCGGAGACTGGAAAACGCCGGATTCCATGGGATTTTCTGCCGGATGTGCTCGATGCAAACCGGGATCTCTATGACCAGGATCTCTGGACGAAAAATCCGATCATGCAGACCGGAAACATGGACGAGAATTACCATTTCGTGACCGACGGACTCGATGCACTGCTTGCGCGCTACGGCTATGTACGCGACGGCTACCGCTATCACGCTTCGGATGAAACAAACCGTGAAGCCGTCATCGTCTGCTTCTGCCATCTCGGCGTCACCTGTGTGGCACTGTCGCATCTGCTGAATATGACGCCGGTACAGCTCTGGCAGGGCATGTTCCTGGCACCGACTTCCGTCACAATCGTCGGAAGCGAGGAACGCAAGCTGGGCGAAGTATACTTCCGCTGCCAGACCGTCGGCGATGTCCATCATCTGCTTTCCGCGGGCGAACCGGTTTCGTACTATGGAGCCTTTAATGATCCATTTCAGTTTTAAAAATCACAAAAAGGAGTCTTTTATCATGAATGAAGCAAAATTTCAGGCAAAATTAAGAGAATATGCAAAGCTGATCGTAAAAATCGGCGCAAATGTACAGAAAGGACAGCGTGTCCGCCTCCAGGCCGGCGTCGATCAGGTTCTGCTTACCCAGATGGTGACAGAGGAGTGCTATCAGGCGGGCGCAAGCTATGTGGAAGTGATCTGGGAATGCGGTGAGATCAACAAAATGCATTATCAGTATGCCACCGCAGAAACGCTTGGCGCGGTTCCGCACTGGGAAGAAGAGCGTTTCAAACAGATGACGGTTGATCTGCCGGTTCGCATTTTCATCGACTCCTCCGATCCGGACGAGCTCGCCGGCATTCCTGCGGACCTGCTCTCCACCGTTCGTCAGATGCGTGGAAAGGTCATTAAAAAATACCGTGACCAACTTGATGGAAAGCATCAGTGGCTGATCGTTGCCGCCGCTTCTCCAAAATGGGCAGAAAAAGTATTCCCGGGCGAGCCGGAGGATATTGCTGTTGAAAAACTGTGGGATGCTATTTTCGACTGTGTTTACTTAAAAGACGGCGAAGATGCAGAAAAGATCTGGCAGGCACACTGCGACCTCATGACCCAGAAAGCCAGCTGGCTGAATGAGCAGGCATTCCACAAGCTGCATTACACCAGCAAAAACGGTACGGATTTCACCGTTGAGCTGATTCCGGGCGCAAAATGGAGCGGTGCCGGTGATATCAACCATACGAACAACACCTTCTATGTTCCAAACATGCCGACCGAAGAAGTCTTCACCAGCCCGATGAGAGGAAAATGTGAAGGCCGTCTCGTTTCCACAAAACCTTTAAGCTGGTCGGGACAGATCATCAACAACTTTACCGTCGATTTCAAGGATGGAAAAGTCGTTGACTGCCACGCAGAGCAGGGCGAAGAGGTTTTGAAAAAAATGTTCGCCATGGACGCCGGTGCTGCAATGCTCGGCGAGGTTGCACTCGTTCCGAAAGAATCTCCGATTAACCAGTCCGGGCTGATGTTCTTTAATACCCTTTTCGATGAAAACGCATGCTGTCACGTTGCAGCTGGCGCCGGTTTCCCTGAGGTGCTCGATGGATTTCTGGAGATGAGCAACGAGGAAATTCTGGAAAAAGGTGTGAATGATTCTCTGATCCACGTTGACTTTATGGTTGGATCGGATGACCTGCACATCGTAGGTATCCGCGAAGATGGAAGCGAAACCGATATTTTTGTAAATGGTACCTGGGCAGAGTAAATCTGCTGTTTTTCGCAATAGAAGCAGGGGACTTCCTTTATTTAGTCAAAAAAACAGACCCGGGGCAATCTACCGTTTTTTGTAGACTGCCCCGGGTTCTGTTTTTGAAAAAAATTAGTTTCCAGACTTTCCTTTTCTCATATAAGGATTTCGATACAGCGAAATCACAAGTTCTGCTGCCATGAAGCACCAGATGATCGGTTCGCACCAGATCACGGCACTGTAGTGGTAGCGCGGGATAAACACCATCGCAAAAATAATTTTTCCGAAAAGCTCAATAAAACTCGACAGCAGCGGAAGAATCTTTTCTCCGAGTGCCTGCAGTGCAAGGCGGCTGCAGTTGACGAGGCCGAGCGCAAAGAAGAACGGAATGGCTACACGGAGGTAGCGGGCTCCGTTTCCGAGGACAGTCGGGTCGGACGAGCCGGAGATCAGATGAACCATCGTCGGTGCAAGCGGCGTGACAAGAAGAATCAGGCATGCGGTCACGCTGAAGCAGAAAATATAAGCATAGCGAATGCCTTTCCGTACGCGCTCCCAGTTGTCCGCGCCGCGGTTCTGTGCCACATACGTGTTGACTGCCTGTGCCATCGAGGAAAGCGGCATCATCGAGAAGGAAAACAGCTTTCTCGCAGCCGTGTGTCCCGCAATTGTTTCATAGCCAAGGCTGTTGATGCCCGGCTGCAGGACAATCGAACCGACATAGATAATACTGCTCATAAATCCCATCGAAAATCCCTGTGCCAGAAGCTCCATGTACAGTCCGCGATCCGGTTCAAAATGACGTTTTTCCGGAAGCAGAATTTTTGCTTTGGTAACAATATAAATCAGGCAGAGCACGACGGAAATTCCCTGCGCAATCACGGTTGCAATTGCAGCACCGCGAACACCCATGCCGAAAGAACGGATAAACAGCAAATCCAGTACAATGTTTACCAACGATGAAATAATCAGGAAAACAAGCGGCATAAAGCTGTTTCCGATTGCTCCCAACAGACCGGAGCACAGGTTGTAGGCAAACATGACAAACAGAAAAACGGATAGAATTGAAATGTAGCTGTAGGATTCTTCGAGGATTTCTGCCGGTGTTTTCAGCAGCCGCAACAGCGGATGCATGAAAATCGTTGCAAGAACGGTGACCACCAGTGTAACGGTAATACCAATAACGATACAGGATGCAACGGATTTTTTCATCCGTTCCGTCTCCTGTCTTCCAAAGCATCGCGCCGTGACGATCGCGAGCCCGTTTCCGACGCCGAACGTAAATCCGGTCATCATTTCATAGATCGACGAGCAGGCACCCATAGCTGCAATCGACGAATCGCCGAGTGTATGGCCGACAATCAGTGTGTCCATCGTGTTGTAAATCTGCTGAAATACACGGGATGCCATGATCGGAAGTGCAAAAAGAAGCAGAGATTTCAGAATCGATCCGTGAAGCAGATCAACCCGGGAACTCCGCTGAGTTTGTGACTGTGACATAAAAAATTTCCTCCCTCAAAAAAACTTCATTACGCCCATTATAACAGACGGGAGGAGCTACCGGGCAAGGAAAATCTCCAACTCTGTAAAAAAATATAATAATACAAAACTTTTACCGCTTTTCGTCCATGATCTGTCTCTTTCCCAGAAGCAATCCGTTACAGTTCACTGATATCTAGCAAACTGTAACATTCGCAGCCCTCCTTTTGCTTCGCAAATGGAGAGCTGCTCACGCCTGAATCACTTTCTTACGCAGTGAAATAACAAGTGCTTCATTGCAAAGTGAACTGTAATCGTATTCCTGCATCTGCCTCCGTTTTTGTTATTCTTTTCCCACTTTAGCGATATGCAATACTCTGGTTCTCAAATACCACACTTCCATCTATGGCTCCCAGACAGATTCCTTCTCCCGGACTGGTATACATGCGGGTGTTCAGGGCAACTCCATCCACATATAATGTGGCAATTGTATCATCCACAATAATCTGTACATGATATTTTTTCCCCGGTGTCAGACGGATCAGACGTTCCAGACCCATATTGTTCATCTGCGGCCATGGCCAGTTCGGAGATTTTTCGAAAATCACACGATCCTTCGGGCATTCAAAGGTAAAGGAATAAAATTCATCATCTGCTTCCTGTGCTCTTACCCCGATCGAGAATCCACGCGTACCTTCTGTAAACGTAACATCTGCTTCATATCGATAACAGTCACCGGTGTGTGTCAGCACATGTTTCAGTGCTCTTCCCGATTCTTTTTCCAGTTTTACATCATCAATTTTTTTCTCATCTTTAAATGCATTCCATACGGTATCCGGGATCCGGCATCCAAGTGTGCCGTCTTTCCTCTGGTACAGCTCATGTGCAACAAACGTTCCCGCCCAGATAAAATCTTCCTTGTCCGAATCCGGCGTATAGCGAAGATTTGCGCTGTCTGTCTCATTCGCACGTGTAGGAACCCAGCCAAACAAAATTCTCTGATTATTTAACATAAAGGTTCTTCCGGCATAATAAGCTCTTCCGTCAAACGCATCGTCATCCGGTGCAATCCACGGTCCTTTGAGACTCTTTGCCATTCGATACACTTGTGTGGAAGCATGAGAATATTCTGTTGTAATCAGATACCACCAGTCACCCATCTTAAACAGATCCGGCATCTCATGCATCGTAAACAGATCCGGTGCCCAGAAGTCTCCCTGAAACTCCCAGTCCACAAGATTGTCTGATGTAAAGTAAACCGTTCTTCCTGTTGTTTTATGCTTGTCGCCTTCCAGCCGTGCACCCAGAATCAGGATATATTTTTCCGATTCATCATCCCACAGTACAAACGGATCTCTCCAGTCATCCGGATCATATCCCGGCTGCGGAGCAAATTTTACCGTATCCTGAGTTTTCGTCCAGTGTTTCAGATCCTCGCTGACCGCATGCATCAGTACCTGTGACGGTTTTCCCTGTTTGGGATAATCCCGGTTGTAGCCGGTATAAAATGCGTGATATTTTCCTTCCCGATCCTCGCAGATACTTCCGGCAAAAATAAACTGATCCTGCTCTTCATCGGTTCCTCTTGGAATTGCTGCTCCACAATCCTCATATGTCACAAAGTCCTTTGTTGTTGCCAGATCCCAGCCAAACGGCTCTCCGAAAGGACACGGCACTCTGGTATCTCTCTGATGAAACAGATAAAAGGTGTCATCCTTTCCAAATGGCATGCAATCTCCAAACCAGGTATTCGGATGCTGATAATAGATTTTCATACTTCTTCCTCTCTTTCCTGCCCGCCGGCATATCGTTATTCTTTTCCCAGTAAATACTGATAAATATCTCTCTTCGTCACGCCACGGTCTTTTGCCACGAGCTTCATCGCCTCTTTCCGCGTAATCCCCTGGTCTTCATACCGTTTCATATGTTCCTCAATCGAAATCTCCTCAAACGCAGCCTTCGCTTCGTCCTCGATTTCTTTCTGGCTTCTGCCTTCGATCACAAGAACACATTCGCCCTTCGGATCTTCCTGCTCATAGCGTGTGATGGCATCTTCCATCGTAGTCTGCCATGCCGTCTCGTGCTTTTTGGTCAGCTCACGACAAATCGTCAGTCTGCGATTTCCGAGCGTTTCCAGCAGTTCTCGCAATGTCTTCAGCAGATGATGCGGCGCCTCGTACACGATCATGGTTCGTGTCTCATTTTTCAGCCGCTCCAGCGCCAGCTTATGCTCTTTTTTATCCGGTGGAAGAAATGCTTCAAACACAAATCTTCTCGTCGAAAGTCCCGACAGCGTCAGTGCCGTCACGCACGCGCACGCGCCCGGCAGGCTTGTTACTTCAATTCCCGCCTCATACGCCATTTTTACGAGTTCCTCTCCCGGATCGGAAATTCCCGGCGTTCCTGCATCCGTAATCAACGCAATGTTCGTTCCCGCCAGCAGCTTCTGCACCAGTTCGCGTCCCTTGTCGTATTTGTTGTATTCGTGATAGCTTGTCATCGGCGTGTGAATTTCAAAGTGATTCAGCAGCTTAATGCTGTTTCTCGTATCCTCCGCCGCGATCAGATCGACTTCCTGCAGAATACGGATTGCACGGAAGGTCATGTCCTCCAGATTTCCAATCGGTGTTGCACACAAATATAATTTCCCTGCCATATTGATTCCTCTTTGCCAGATCTTTTCCGGCAATTTTCTTTCTATTTCAAAACTCCTGCAAATTCTGTCCCCAAGTGTCCTATTTAATAACGATGTATTAGAGCGTGTCTGTACGGGTTTCTACCTTCCATCACCGTACAATTCCCGGATATCCTTTGTATACACGCCCGGTGTCTCATACACAATCAGCGGCTTCTCCACGGTAATTCTCGGATTCCCGCCCTTCATCGCCTCAATCAGCACCATATTCGGCTCCTTGTCCACGAACGGATATACCAGCTGCATCCTTTTTGGTTCCAGATGATACTTTTTCAGCGTTGAAAAAATCTCTGCCAGCCGGAACGGCCGGTGTACCAGATAAAACCGTCCTTTTGTCTTTAAAACCGCCGACGCTTCTTTTGCAATATCATCAAATGAGCACAGCACCTCATGCCGCGCAATTGTTTTCGCCTCGAGCGCATTCGTCAGTCCGTGCTGTCCTGTCATATACGGCGGATTGCACGTTACCACATCAAATACTTCTTTTCCAAACTGCTGCGATGCCGTCTTCACATCTCCCCGGAAAATCTCAACTTCATTTTCCAGATGATTATACCTCACACTCCGCTGCGCCATCTCGGCGCTGTATTCCTGAATTTCCAGCCCGGAAAAATGCTCTCCGTTTGTCTTTGCTTTCAAAAGAATCGGTACAATTCCCGATCCTGTACAGAAGTCCATCGCACACTCCCCGCGTTTCACCTTTGCGTAGGAGGCCAGCAGCACTGCATCGATTCCGTAGCAGAAAAGGGATGGATTCTGTATCATCCAGTAACCGTTCTGCAGATCATCGAGCCGCTCTCCCGGCTTCAAAAATTCTTCTCTGTTTTCCATAAATCCTTCCTCTTTTTCTGCTCCGGCGAAAAAAGTCTCCGTCGCTGCAGATCTTCCCATCTTCTATCCTTTTCGCATGCAAAATGGTAGTATCAAAACAACCTGCTTTGCCTATTGGATGCCTCACTTCTCTGCGTTCCAGTATACCAGATTTCCCCGCTTTTGTCATTTGCTTCCGCAACGCATTTCTCGCCACAAAGAATCCTGCTTTGCAGGATTCTCCGCCTGCGGCGGGTCGCTCCGGCGACCTAATTCCCCTCTGCCGCAGTGCGATCCTGCCCGGAGGGCTTTTGCTTTACAGGAAATTTCAACGAAGTTTTCTGTAAAGCCAAAAGCCTGTGCACCACAGATTTCGTGTGAGCACAGGACTTTCTTTATCTTTTTCTTATTCCGGCTGTTTTGCCTCTTCCGAAGAAGCCTGCTCCCCGGAGCTGTTTCTGTCTTTTTTCTTCTCTTTGCCTTTTTCCTTCTTATGCTTCGGCTTGAACTTGAGCTCTTCCACCGGGCACTCCCGCATTTCCTTCTCATCGTTCACATCCACCAGCACTTTTACGAGCTGACGAAGCACATTCACACCGGAAACCTCACCTTTCATGCCGTCCGGCAGCGTTACGATATCGCCGACACCCGGCAGCTTGCGGTTCAGGTATTCATAGGTTTCCTGCTCGTTTTTCAGGCAACACATCAGTCGTCCGCAGACACCCGAAATCTTCGTCGGGTTCAGGGACAGGTTCTGCTCTTTTGCCATCTTGATCGAAACCGGTGCAAACTCGGACAGATACGTATGGCAGCAAAGCGGTCTGCCGCAGATGCCGATTCCGCCGAGGATCTTTGTCTCATCGCGGACACCGATCTGGCGAAGCTCGATTCTCGTCTTAAAGACAGCCGCCAGATCCTTTACCAGCTCACGGAAATCAATTCTTCCGTCGGCGGTAAAGTAAAACAGCATCTTGTTATTGTCAAACGTATACTCTGCATCGATCAGCTTCATCTCCAGGTTGTGCGCCCGGATCTTCTTCTGGCAGATTTCAAACGCTTCTTTTTCTTTCTTGCGGTTGCTCTCCTCCCGCGCATCATCCTTCGGCGTTGCAATGCGGATGACTTCTTTCAACGGCTGGATCACCTTGGAATCGTCAACTTCTTTTGGCCCCAGCACAACGAAACCATACTCTACGCCGCGCGCCGTCTCAACGATAACGTGGTCGCCCACGCAGATGTCCAGCTCTCTCGGCGAGAAATAATATACTTTTCCTACGTTTCGAAAACGTACTCCTATAATTGTTATCATGCTATCAGTTTTCCTTCATTGTCAGGAACATAAGCTCCATGGTTAAATCAAAATTAACATTCGCGTTCAGGCGGGCTCTCGCCTTCTGAATCGCCTCTATAATCTTCTCCAGGCCTTCGTATGAGCTCTTATTTGCTCTCTCACGGATTCCATTCAGCTCCTGCTTGAACACAAGGGAATCGACCTCTTTTGTCGCCTTAAAGAGCAGAACATCGCGGAACCATAAAGAAAAGATATCGAAGTAATCATCAATATTGTCTTTTTCGGCCGTCAGTTTTTTGATCGTCTCCACGATTTCATACAGCGGCATACTGTCGGCGTACTTTGCCATGCGGAGTGCACTTTCCAGCGTCTCCTCGTATTCCGGAGAACGGGCAATCCGCTCTGCTTTTCCGATATTTCCCTGCGCCAGGGACGCATCAACCTCTGCCTGGTAATCCGGCACATGCATTTCGTTCATCAGATAATCTTTCACAAGCTGGTCTCCCACTGGTTTTAAATTTAACTGCACGCAGCGTGACGAAATCGTCGGAAGCAGCGCATCCGGGTTGTCTGCCAGAAGCATGACAACTGCGTAGGCCGGCGGCTCCTCGATCGTCTTCAGCAGCGCGTTCTGCGCCTGAAGTGTCAGCTTCTGCGCCTCGTCGATGATATAAATCTTGTACGGACTGCTGTACGGCTTGATCATCACATCGTTAATGAGCTGCTCGCGGATTTCATCGATGCTGATGGTGTTCGGCTTTTCATGCTTCACATAAATGATATCCGGATGATTCTGGCTCTGTGCCTTTTTACAGGACGGGCATTCCATACAGGGCTCGACCCCGTGCTTCTCGCACTGAAGCGTCATCGCAAACAGTGAAGCCATCATTTTCTTTCCCGATCCACTCTCTCCGCCAAAAAGATAAGCATGAGATACTTTATTCATCGAAATGGCATTCTGTAAATGCGTTATGATTTCCTGATGTCCTACAACCTTCTGAAAACCCTGCATAAAATCACCCCCTGGAGTTCTTTTGTATTTCTTACTAATACTGCATTAAGTATATCACAACTTTTTCTGTTGTTCCACAAAATTCTGAATTTCGGAAAAACAGTCTTCCGGCGTAGAATTATTGAAAAATCTGCGGACAATTCCAGCTTCCGCAATTTTCTCCTCCGTAAAATCCTCACAGTCCGCCAGGAATCTCCGGCACATCTCCGCGTATTTCGGCTCTGTCTGTTTTCTTTCCCGTTCCAGTGCCCGCGAAAGCCGCAGCCCATCGTCCACCTCGACATACAGCGGAACCATCGCCTGCTCCCCGAAGTATGCCTTTAATTTCAGATACGATTCCAGTGTCCCGATTCCGAGATAATCATGCTTCACAAGATCAATCTGCCCGTCATCCGCCGTAAAATAATACCACGGCCCCTGCACCGTCGAATACATGCGCTCCTCGATAATCTTTCCGGCCTCCCGCAGTTCCGAAAGCCGTTTTTCATCCACAAAGAAATACTCTCTTCCGTCCTGCTCCCCGCTCCGGATCGGCCGTGTTGTATACAGGACAAACGGTTTTAAATCCAGCGCCGTCTCCTGGATCAGATGCTCATAAATATGATCTTTCCCTGACGCACTTTTTCCCATCAGATAGTAAATTTTTCCCATTTTATCTCTCCCCGAAACACAGATTCTTTATGCCTTAAACCGATATCCAACGCCCCAGATCGTCTCGATATACTGCGGCTTTGCCGTATTAAACTCAATCTTTTCACGGATCTTCTTGATATGCACCGTAACCGTCGCAATATCTCCGATCGACTCCATATCCCAGATCTCCCGGAACAGCTCCTCTTTTGTAAAGACGCGGTTCGGATTCTCCGCAAGGAAGGTCAGCAAATCGAATTCTTTTGTCGTAAACTGCTTCTCCTCGCCATTCACCCACACGCGGCGTGCCGTCTTGTCAATCTTGATGCCGCGGATCTCCACGATATCATTTTCCTTCTTGCCGCTTCCGACCAGACGTTCGTACCGTGCCAGATGTGCTTTCACGCGCGCAACCAGCTCACTTGGGGAAAACGGCTTTGTCATATAGTCATCCGCACCAAGGCCCAGTCCGCGGATTTTATCAATATCATCCTTCTTTGCAGAAACCATGATAATCGGAATATCCTTCTTTTCACGCACTTCGCGGCAGATCTCAAAGCCATCCACCTCCGGCAGCATCAGATCCAGGATCAGCAGATCAAAATCCTCCTTGATCGCCCGTACAAGACCGGTGTCTCCCTGGTTTTCAATCTCCACCTCAAAGCCCGAAAGCTCCAGATAATCTTTCTCCAGATCTGCAATGGATTCCTCATCCTCAACAATCAGTATTTTACTCATGAAACAGGTACCTCCTGATATTTTCTTAATACAAAGTACATCGTGGTGCCCACCCCTTCTTTGCTGGTGGCCCACACTTTTCCGCCGTGGTCTTCGAGAATTTTCTTCACAATCGAAAGGCCAATTCCGCTGCCGCCCCTCGTGCTGTTGCGGGACGCATCGGTGCGATAAAAGCGATCGAAAATCTTCGTCAGATCCTTCGTCGCAATTCCCTTTCCGTTATCCTCAATCTCCACCTGCACAAAATCTCCGACATCGCGCAGACGGATGTTGATGACCTTATGGCTCTTGTCCATATATTTGATGGAATTGCTTACAATATTATTGATGACACGCTTGATCTGCTCCGCATCCGCAATGACGACCGGGTCGTCCTCGAGGTAATTAAAGTATGTCAGATCCACATGCTGCGCGTCAAGTTCCAGATTCAGCTCCTCCACGCAGTCATCAAAGTAATCTGCGATGTGGATTTTTGAAAACGTATACGGAATACGGTTCGTGTCAATCTTGGAATAAAACGTCAGCTCATTAATCAGACAATCCATCTCATTTGCCTTATTGTAAATCGTGCGGATGTAACGGTCCATCTTCTCCGGCGTATTCGCCACACCGTCCATGATGCCCTCCACATATCCTTTGACCGCGGTAATCGGCGTTTTCAGGTCATGCGAAATGTTGCTGATCAGCTCTTTATTCTCTTTGTCGAACTCAACCTTTTCCTCCGCCGTCTCTTTCAGCCGGATGCGCATCTCCTCGAAGTCCTCGCAGAGATCATTGATCTCTGCCACACCACACGGCTCCACGGTAAAGTCAAGATTTCCGTCTTTGATGTTCTGCGTCGCCTTCTTCAGCTGTCCGAGCGGGCCGATCACACCGCGGTAAATCCAAAGGCTCAGGCCAAGGCTGGTGAACACCAGAATCAGAACCGTCACAACAGCAAGTTCTCTTGCCATACCCGTAATCTGCGGCGCAATCTGATCTGTCTTGGTTACGATAAACGCACTGCATTCTTTTCCGTCCACGTTCTCATAGTCCACCTGTTTGACCATCCACTGTTTTTCATTTCGGAAATAAACACCGCCTTGGGAATTGGCGCCTGGATCGCCGTATTTCGGCAGCTCATTTTCCAGTTCCTCCGACGACAGCTCTGCCGATCCGTTGTAAATGATGGTTCCGTTTTCACACACCGCAATAAACGACTGTTTTTTCTTCAGTCTCGCATTCAGAATGGCGAGATAATCCGTTTCTTCCAGCATCGAGGTATCCGATTTTGCGGTCTTCTCCACCTCGTCGTACTCTTCTGCTGTCATCGCATTCAAAAGCAGCGTATTGTTCGAAATGGTTCGATACGTTGCGTTTGCGAGACCATATTTTTCACCAATGCTCTTCGTCTTATACCCTACAAAAAAGTAAAACGTTAAGGCGCACATCACAATCGGAACCAGTATGATGATGAAAAAAGAAATGATGACTCTCGTCCGTAATTTCATGCTTTTTTTCTTTTTTTCCATATAAAATTCACCTGTTTTCCAACACATATTTCGTATTTTCCGCGCCCGCAGGACAGAAAAAAATCCTCAGTACGCAGTCTAAATTTATTATAGCACAACGCCTGAGGATTTTTCATTAACTTAGATGAATCTTTCTAAACTTTCTATAAACACAAGGTTCGTACGAACAACCGTGTTTTAAAGGTATTTTTTCAGGTCTTCTACCTTGTCCAGTTTCTCCCACGGCAGATCCAGATCGTTTCTTCCGAAGTGTCCGTAAGCGGAAGTCTGTTTGTAGATCGGACGGCGCAGATCCAGCATTTTGATGATTCCAGCCGGGCGAAGATCAAAGTTCTCGCGAACGATATCGGTCAGTTTGTTGTCGGACAGTTTTCCTGTGCCGTAGCTGTCGATCATGATAGAGGTCGGATGAGCGACACCGATTGCGTAGGAAAGCTGAACCTCGCATTTATCAGCAAGACCTGCTGCTACGATGTTCTTTGCTACGTAACGTGCTGCATAAGCTGCAGAACGGTCTACTTTTGTGCAGTCTTTTCCAGAGAAAGCTCCGCCGCCGTGACGAGCGTATCCGCCGTAGGTGTCTACGATGATCTTACGGCCGGTCAGACCGGAATCTCCGTGAGGTCCGCCGATTACGAAACGGCCGGTAGGGTTGATGAAGAACTTGGTGTGCTCATCTACCATGTCTGCCGGAATGATTTCGTCGAATACGTATTTTTTGATATCCTCATGAATCTGCTCCTGGGATACTTCCGGATCATGCTGAGTGGAAAGAACAACCGCATCAAGACGGAACGGTTTGCCGTTCTCATCGTACTCTACGGTTACCTGTGTTTTTCCATCCGGACGCAGGTATGTTAAAGTACCGTCTTTGCGGACTTTGGTCAGCTGGCGAGCCAGTTTGTGTGCCATGTAGATCGGGTATGGCATGTACTCTTCGGTCTCGTTGGTTGCGAATCCGAACATCATTCCCTGATCTCCTGCTCCAATGGCATCGATCTCCTCATCGCTCATATTGTTCTCTTTTGCTTCGAGCGCTTTGTCTACACCCATAGCGATATCGGTGGACTGTTTGTCAATTGCAGTTACAACAGCGCAGGTATCTGCGTCAAATCCGTATTTTGCACGGTCGTAGCCGATTTCGCGAACGGTATCACGTACAACCTGCTGGAAATCAATGTGTGCGTTGGATGTAATCTCACCCATTACCATAACGTATCCTGTTGTAGTACAGGTTTCGCAAGCTACGCGGCTCATCGGATCCTGCTCAAGCAGCGCATCCAGAATCGCATCAGAAATGGCATCACAGATTTTGTCCGGATGTCCTTCGGTTACAGACTCAGAAGTAAACAGTCTTTTTTCCATTCTTTTTCTCCTTTTTTTCTTCTCTTCTCTTTTGCTTTTCGTTCGTGGGCTTTGGCTTTCCCTGAACATTTTTTCGTAAAAAAAGATCCGCAATTTTTAGCGGACCTGAATAGTAATGTTCAAATCCCCTTATTGTTCGAAAATTTCGCTCAGGCTGGCACCTTCCCGTACAGACCATTCTGTCTGGGGGTTGCCGTGGTTTCACAGATCCTATGTATCTCCACCACTCTGAATAAGAGAAAAGCAACTGAATTTTTGATTTTGTTTTTTGCTACTCTGATACACTATCGCAAAATACGCCATTCGTCAAGAGGAAATAAAAGGATTTGAGACATTTTCTTACTGTTGTCCCAAACATCCTTTCTTTTTTTCTGATTTTTCGGCTGTATCTTCTGTTATTTGTGAACAGATAAGAAAACTCTCCAAAACAGAGAGTTTTCTTATCTGCTGTATCGTTTTTTCTACTCTTCTGCTTTCATCTCGCGGACAACCTTCCGCAGCTTCAGAATCATGGACGGAGCAACAGAAAGCTCATCCACTCCCATTCGTACAAACTGCTCCGTCAATGTCAGATCTGCACCGAGCTCCCCGCAGATTCCTGCCCATTTTCCGCATTTGTGTGCATTTTCCACCACCATGCGAATCATCCGAAGAACGGCTTCATGGTGTGGATTGTAGAAATCATCCAGCTGTTCATTCTGACGATCAATCGCCAGGGTATACTGCGTCAGGTCATTCGTTCCGATGCTGAAGAAATCCACCATTTCCGCCAGACGGTCGCTGATCATCACGGCTGCCGGTGTCTCGATCATAATGCCCTGCTCCGGAATTTTATACTGCACTTCCTGTGCTTTCAGCTCTTCCTCTACCTCTGCAACAATTGCGTAGATTTTTTCTACCTCTTCTGTTGATGTGATCATCGGATACATGACAGAAAGGTTTCCGTAAACGGCTGCGCGGAACAATGCGCGAAGCTGCGCTTTAAAAATTTCCGGCTGTTTCAGACAAATCCGGATTGCACGGTACCCAAGCGCCGGATTTTCTTCTTTTCCAAGATTAAAGTATTCTACCTGCTTATCTGCCCCGATATCCAGCGTACGGATAATCACTTTTTTGCCTGCCATGGTCTGCACGGCCTGTTTATATGCCTGAAACTGTTCTTCCTCCGTTGGGAAATCATTTCTTCCAAGATAGAGGAATTCGCTTCGGAAAAGTCCAATTCCACCGGCATCATTTTCCATCACATAGCCAAGGTCACCAACACTGCCGATATTTGCATAGATGTTGATCTTACGGCCATCCGGCGTAATATTTTCTTTTCCTTTTAACTCCTCAAGAAGCTTCTGTTTTTCTGCTTCTTCCTGCATTCTTTTTTCGGTTTCCTTCCGCACATCCTCCTCCGGCTCAAAGATAACCTGACCTGAAAAACCGTCTACAACGGCCGTCATGCCTGTTTTCAGACCGTTTAAATCCATCGGGACGCCGATTAATGCCGGAATATTCATCATTCGCGCAAGAATCGCAGTATGAGAATTGGTAGATCCATGCACAGTCACAAACGCAAGTATTTTTTCTTTGTCCATCTGTACAGTTTCACTCGGACTTAAATCGTCTGCCACTATAACAGATGGTTCCATAGAACTCAGGTCGTTATCTCCCTCGCCGCTTAAATTGCGGACCAGACGTTCGGAAATATCTTTTACATCTGCGGAACGAGCCTTCATATATTCATCATCCATAGCTGCAAACATCTCTGCAAAATTATCGCCGGTTGCTGCCGCTGCATATTCTGCATTTACCAGTTCTGTCCGGATCATGTTCTCCATTGATTCCAGATAGTCCTCATCCTCCAGCATCATCTGATGGACTTCAAAGATCGCCGCACTTGCCTCTCCAACTTCCCGGACTGCCTTGTCATACAGTCTGCCAAGCTGTTTTTTCGAAACCTCCACGGCTTCTTTCACACGTTTTACTTCTGCTTCCGGATCTTCAATCCGGGCTCTTTTAACCTGGTAATCATTTTTCTTCAGAACCGCAACCGGTCCCATAACAATTCCTTTATATACGGATTTCCCCTGAAAATACTGCATTTTTTATCCTCCGAGCGTACTTTTTACAGATTTGCTTCGAAAAACGCTTTCAGCGTCTCAATCGCTGCATCTTCGTCCTCTCCGTTTGCTGCAACGGTTACGGTATCTCCCTGCTTTACACCAAGTGACATCAGCATCATCAGCTGAGTCAGTTTTTTCGTTTTTCCATCTTTTGTGATGGTGCATTCCGATGCAAAATTTTTTGCCTCCTTTACCAGCATTCCTGCCGGTCTTGCGTGAATTCCCAGTTCATCTTTAATGGTATATTCAAATGATTTCATGCTTTTATTCTCCTTCTTCTCTGTCCATAATCCGTTCTATGTGCATAGCGAGATATCCAATTTCAATCTCCTCCATCGGAAGTTTCAGCCTCTTTTCCATCTCCTCACAGATTCGTTTCGCCGCCTGAAAGGCTTTCGGAAACTTTACGGACATGTAGTCATTCATATTTACTTTCAGTTTTTCCCCACTGACCGCTCTTGCAACCATATAGCGGATATGGTTCATCATACGGTTATACGACAACGACATCACATCGATGGTATGCCCGGTGATATGCTCCACCAAAGAAATGCTCTCCCGGACTGCTCTTGCTACTTCCATGGCCTGTGAAACATTTTCCTCCACAATTGCCGAATGAACATGAAGTGCAAGATAGCCGATTTCATGTTCATCAATTTCGATCTGAAGCCGTTCTTTTAAAAGCTCCCTGATACAGGAAGCAACTTTATACTCTTTGTAAAACATCACACGGATATCGTCGGTGAGCGGATTGCTGATCTGCTCACCGTTCTGAATCCGCCGGACAGCAAAATCCAGATGATCTGCCATTGGAAAGACGATGGAACGGTCAATTTTTCCAAATTCCTTTTCTGCCTCGTCAAGCACGGCACTCGCCAGCTCCAGGCTGAGCGGAGAAACGCCCTGTACAATGGTTCTGGCATTTCCTCGCTCCGTCATCTCTGTCAGGGAATAAATGCGGGCATCGTCTCCCGGCTGTACACGCTGTCCCATTTTTTTCCCAAATGCAATTCCTTTCCCCATGACCAGATATTCCCGGTTATTTTCTTCTTCCACTCCAATAAATGAATTGTGGTTCAGTGTTTTTGCTATCCTGTACATTCTTCTCACCCGTTTTTAAGGCACAGCTTACGCGAGAATCTCAATCGCAAATAAAGGATCTCCTGCTTTTACCGGTCCGTCTGTCAAAAGACGGATTCTCTGGTTCTCCTCCAGCTCTGTGCAAAGAACCGGTGATGTAACCGACGGCGCATGTGTTTTCAGATATTCCAGATCCAGCTTCAGCATCGGATCACCTTTTTTCACGGTCTGACCGCTTTCTACCAGTGCCTCAAATCCCTCTCCGTTCAGTTTTACTGTATCAATTCCGACATGAATCAGAAGGCTGACCCCGGAATCGGTTACAAATCCAATCGCATGTTTTGTGTCAAAAACAAACGCAACTTCTCCGTCCTCCGGAGCACGCACATAAGGATCTTCCGGTGTTACAACAGCGCCGTCTCCCATCATCTTTTCCGCAAACGCTTCGTCCGGCGCAGTAGAAAGATCAGCTGCCAGTCCGCTCATTGGACTGCAGACAGTAATGGTATCCACAACCTTCTGTTCTTTTGTTTCCTGCGCTGGCTCCGCCTCTTTTTGGGCTGGTGCATTTTCTGCTTCTGCATTTTCTGCTTCCGCATACGTATTCGGAGCTTTTTCCAGATAATCCTCTAAATTTGATTTTATCACAGTTACATTCGGTCCGTAAATAACCTGTACACCATTTCCTTTATGCACAACGCCAGATGCCCCTGTCGCCTTTAAAATACCATCGCTGACTTTCGCTGCATCATGAACAGTACAGCGCAGTCTTGTTGCACAGCAGTCCACATCCGAAATATTTTTCTTTCCGCCAAGACCTTTTGTGATTGCTTCACTCATGGCATCTTCCGATGCCACCCCATCGTTCTGCGCCTCTTTTCTTGCTTTTACATCTGCTTTCGTATAAAGCTTGGTTTCCACATCATCATCCTCACGGCCCGGTGTCTTAAAATCAAACTTTTTAATCATGAATTTGAAGATAAAATAATACAGGAAGAAATAAAGAATGCCGACCGGAATCACCCTCATCCAGCTTGTCTTTTCATTTCCCTGCAGAATACCGAACAGGAAGAAGTCCAGAAGTCCGCCGGAAAAGGTAAGACCTACTGCGATATTCAGGATGTGTGCGATCATATAAGCTGTTCCCGCAAGAATAACCTGCACGACAAACAACGCCGGTGCAACAAACAGGAACGAGAATTCCAGCGGTTCTGTGATACCGGTTGCCATACACGCAAGTGCTGCGGAAAGAAGCAGACCGCCTGCTGCTTTTTTCTTCTCCGGTTTCGCACAATGGTACATGGCAAGTGCCGCTCCCGGAAGTCCGAAAATCATAAAAATAAATTCTCCGGAGAAATATCTCGTTGCATCTGCACTGAAATGTGCGATATTCGCAGAATCCGCAAGCTGTGCGAAGAAAATATTCTGTCCGCCCTGCACCATCTGTCCTGCCACTTCCATGGTACCTCCGACTGCCGTCTGCCAGAACGGCATATAAAATACGTGATGCAGACCAAATGGAATCAGTGCCCGTTTAATCAGACCGAAAATCAGCGTTCCGACATAACCGGAGCCGGTTACCAGGCCACCCAGCGCATAAATGCCGTTCTGTACAACCGGCCATACAAAATACATTAAAATTCCCACAAACATATAGACGATCGTAGAAATAATCGGTACAAAACGAGTACCTCCAAAGAAAGAAAGTGCGTTCGGAAGCTGGATCCGGTAAAATCGATTATGAAGTGCTGCGACTCCAAGACCGACAATAATACCGCCAAACACACCCATCTGCAGCGACTGAATACCGCAGACAGAAGTGATGGTTCCTTCCAGAACGGATTCTGCAATTTCTCCGTTTTCCAGAATCTGACCCGTAATAGTCAGCATTGCGTTAATCGCTGTATTCATAACGAAATATGCAATAACGGCTGACAGGGCAGAAACCTCTTTTTCCTTCTTTGCCATACCAATTGCAACACCTACCGCAAAAATCAGAGGCAGGTTATCAAACACCGCACTTCCTACTTTGTTCATGATCACCAACAGCGCATGAAGAATTGTGCCGTTGCCGAGCAAGCTTGTCATCCCATACGTTTCAATCGTGGTTGCATTGGTAAATGAGCTTCCGATTCCCAGTAAAAGTCCGGCTACCGGAAGAATTGCGATCGGGAGCATAAAGCTTCTTCCCACTCGCTGCAGAACACTAAAAATTTTGTCCTTCATTTTTTTACTCCTTGTGTAGTTTATACTTTTTACAAGAAGAGTTTCTGCGGTTTTGCATCTTTTTAGCCGGTCTGTACTCTTTTTCTGAAACAGAGTACAAAAAAGAGACACTAACCCACATAAACAATTCCTGTTATGTATAGTTAATGCCTCCAAAAATCGAGTTACACACTACAACTGTAGTTGAATATAGCACAGATAAATCTCTTTTGTCAAGTCAGTTCTTATGATTTCAGCTTTTTTCTTTTTATCCATTTTTCACATTCTTATGCATCTATTTTGTGCACAATAGCTAATCAACATCTTTTTTTTGAAATGTCATAAATTCAAGATCTTCCTGTTTCCATAGTTGTGCAGGCACATGCAATACTTCTTTACTTTCAATATCCTGCCACCGGCCTTCCGGAAGATACAGTTCATATTCATCTCTGTCAAATCCGGGTGAAATAAGCAATGCATCACCAAGCATATAAGACAGATTCTGTGTCTTTGCGATTGGATCTTTCGGATATTCCATCACAAGCGGACGAATCATTGGAATACCAGACTGATGACTCTGGCAGGCGGTGTGATAAAGATATGGCACAAGTCGATGTCTGAAGTTAATCCATTTTTTTACTTCTTTTAATGCCATATCTCCATACTGCCATGGTTCCCGCGGTGTTTTACCGTGCGCTCTGGATAATGGCATCCACAATCCCATCTGCACAGAGGAAAGGTAATCTTCTATATTCGGACGTTCCTCATTTCCGATATAACCTGTGTTATAAAATCCGCCAAGATCATAACCCCAGAAAGATACACCAGACATAGCCATCCCAAGTCCGGCCTGAAGGATTGCACTGTGACTTGCTTTATCACTGGAAGAATCTCCTGCCCATGCTGCCGGGATCATATGAGAACCCACATACCCACTGCGTCCCCAAAGCATTGGCAATTCCCCACGTTCGTCGCAAATTTCTTTCATCCATGTGTAAATATTTTTTGCATACAGATACGTCAGAAGATTATGTCCTTCTCGCCCGCTCATGCCATTGTAAAATACAACATCTTCAGGTACTGCTTCAGAGAAATCTGTCTTTATCACTGATACACCCATTCTGACGATTTTTTTCACACGTTCCTCATACCATGCCAGAAATTCCGGATTTGTGAAATCAAAGCAAGCACACAAAAGCTCTGAATCTGCAGTCGCTTTAAACATTGCAGGATGCCCTTCTTTATTTTTTATAAAAAATCCACGTTCTGCCAGTTCCTTAAATGCCGGCGAATCTTCCTGCAAGTACGGATAATTCCAAAGACTTAAATGTATGTTCTTTTTATTTAATTCTTTAATCATTTCTTCCGGTTCAGGGAAACGTTCTGTATCCCATTCCCATACACCAGACATATCCTGCCTCTGCCAGCCATCGATATGAATTACATCGATACCTATTCCAAATTTTTCAGCATCAGCAACAACATCCTCGACTTCTTTACGGCTCATATAAGAGCATTTTGACATCCAGAAACCAAAAGCCCACTGTGGAATCATAGGTATCTGCCCTGTAATCTGCAAATACTGCTGCAACAGCTTCTTATAGTCTTTGCTTTCTTCTGCCAGGAAAATATAATCCAGAATAGGATCGTCACTGCCCATCTGATAACTGATCCATGATGAAGCACCCATATCAAATGATGAACGCGTAAATGTATTTAACAATACGGAATATCCCCGGCTGCTTGTAAAATACGGATGACTTTTATATGAATCCTCCGTATTAGTAGACAATGCATCTTTTTGCCAACACTCTATTCTTTGTCCACGTTTATTAAAATGTGTAAACTTCTCTCCAAATCCCCAAAATTGCTCATCGGAGAATAATACAAACTGCTCAAATGAGGCTATACTTTTTCCAGATGCATCTACTCTAAATCCTGTTGGAAGCTGTTTCCACCGGTTATCGACATTAGTGTCAAAAGCCTGTTCTTTCGTCAATAATTTTCCATTCTGATAGATGGACATTTCCCAGTAGTTTTTTGAAAAATGAAGACTTAACTGATTTGTTTCATATATATACAGATCTTCATTTTCTGTAAATTCTGCATTTTTTGTTTCAAACTCCGATTCAGGTACATCTTCGACTACCGTCTGTCTGTGGCTTTTTGCAGTCATCTCCGGCACCATCACAAATCTGAATACCGATGGTGTCAAAAATGTAATACGAACTGTGGCTATACGGTCTTTCCATGTACGTACCAAAAAATGTATTCCATCTTCTTTGGCACACACTGATTCAATTTTCGTAAGAAAATCATACTCATCTGAAAAAATTGTTCTTCGCTCCCCACATTGTGGATTATATTGTGTTTCTGCTTCATTAGACATATATTGTCCCCCTCTGGTTTTTATTATTTTTAGTCAAAATGTATAATCGGTAACGTTTTCGTATTCAACATATCATAAATTTGTATATTTTTAAATATCTTTTTTTACCAATACTGACCGCCTCAGCTTTGAAAATAATAGTAGTAAAATTTAAGCCAATTTCTTCGCAATAAGGTAAAATAAAAGAACGGTACCTTTTATTGCACCGTCCTTTTTGTCAACATTTGTTTTATACTGTTTTTACGCTCTTAACCGGAATTTCTGGATGTCCTTTGCATTATTCACACGCTCAATTTCAGCGCCGAGTCCACGGAGCTTTCCGTCGAAGTCCTCGTATCCGCGCAGAATGTATACAATATCATCCACCACGGTAACACCCTCTGCTGCAAGACCTGCAATAACAAGTGCTGCTCCGGCGCGAAGATCCGGTGCGGAAACCTCTGCTCCGGTAAATTTCTCTACGCCGTCGATGATCGCCGTGTTGCCTTCTACTTTAATACAGGCGCCCATACGTGCCAGCTCATCCGCATATTTAAAACGATTTTCAAAAATACTCTCTGTTACAATACTCGTACCGTTTGCCAGTGCCAGTGTAACCGCAATCTGCGGCTGCATATCGGTCGGGTAACCCGGATACGGCTGTGTCTTTACGTGTGTTCTGCCCAGACGTTTGCTTGCGCTCACACGGATGGAATCGTCAAACTCTTCTACGTCGCAGCCAATCTCCTCGAGCTTTGCGGTTGTTGCTTCCAGATGCTTTGGAATCACGTTTTTAATCAGCACATCGCCCTTTGTAGCTGCTGCTGCAAACATATACGTACCTGCCTCGATCATATCCGGTACGACCGCATAGCTGGTTCCGTGCAGGGTATCGACACCCTTGATCCGAATCACGTCGGTTCCTGCTCCTTTGATGTTGGCTCCCATGCTGTTCAGGAAGTTCGCCACATCGACAACGTGCGGCTCTTTTGCTGCGTTCTCAATCGTTGTATTTCCTCTTGCCATCGAAGCTGCCATCATGATGTTGATGGTGGCTCCAACGGAAACCATATCCAGGAAAATGTGGCTTCCATGCAGATCTGCCGCACTTGCCACGATTGCGCCGTGACGGATGCTTACCTCAGCGCCGAGTGCGCGGAATCCCTTTAAATGCTGGTCGATCGGACGGCTTCCAATGTTACATCCGCCCGGAAGCGGAACTTCCGCTCTTTTGTATTTTCCAAGCAGCGCGCCTAAAAGATAATAAGACGCACGGATTTTTTTGATATATTCATAGTCAACACTCAGATCACCGATAGTCGATGCATTGATCCGCACGGTATGACGGTCGATGCGGTCCACAGTAGCTCCGATCTCTGCAATTGCTTCCAAAAGTACATTAATATCGCTGACATCCGGCAGATTTTCGATCAGGACCGTTTCGTCGGTCATCGTTGCTGCCGTAAGAATTGCAAGCGCCGCGTTTTTTGCTCCCCCGATTTCCACTTCGCCCACAAGAGGATTTCCACCTCTGATGACATACTGTTCCATATATTCACCTCAAATTTTCTTTTTCATAACTTAACGAGTGTGTTTTATCCGAAATAACGATTCAAAGTCTGTTCTGCTGTTTTTTTTACACACTCCGGACTCACTGAAACGCACTGCTCCCCGCAGTAATTTTTCAGTCTCCCCTTATCTTAACTCAAATCTAATATTTTGTAAATCAATTTTAATATATTCCGTACTATTTCCGTTTTTTTCCACCGTTTCCGGTCAGGAATATTCAGAGAAACGTTATATGTAATTTCTAACTGTCAGAACATTTTCCTTATTATTATGTAATATTATGTTTTTGAAAATTCTCCGAATATTCCACCCGTTCCTTCTTACATGCCAATCTGCTCGCGAAGTGCCAGAATCGTGCCCTGGATATCCTTTCCGCTCTCATCGACCGTAATCTCGGCATACTGTTCATACAGTTTACTTCTCTCATCGTAAAGATCTTTGAGCGTCTGACCCTCTTTCAGCACAACGCCGCGTCCCTTCAGGTTTCCAAGACGCTTTGCCAGATCCTCATACGACAGCTTCAGATAAACGATTATTCCAATCTCTTTAAAATGCTCCATCGCCTCTTTTCCGTAAATAGCGCTGCCGCCCGGTGCAATGACGCTTTCATCGGCTTCCAGAGTCGCATTGACCTCATTCTCAATCGCAAGAAAGCCTTCGTTTCCCTCATCTGCAATAATCTCGCGCAGAAGACGTTTCTCCCGATGCTGAATCACAAGATCCGTATCAATAAACTCATACCCCAAAGCCTTTGCAAGGATAACGCCAACGCTGCTTTTGCCGGCTCCCGGCATTCCTATTAATATAATATTCCGTTTCTTCAAGTTTTATTCCTCCTGCTGTCCTGTATGTACTCTCGGAATCTTTTTGTTTCCTCTATCTCTGCAGATTTGTTCCGCCCTGCTTCATGATCTGCTCAATCTCTTTTTCGCTGACCACGTTGGCATCGTGCTGAATCATCAGCTTTAAGACGCTTGCAGAAATCGCAAAATCGATGGTTCTCTGCGGCGCAAAATCATGCGCCATCGCGTGAATCAGTCCTGCGCCAAACGCATCACCGGCTCCGACTGCCTCAAAGCTGTGTACTTTGTGAACCGGGCTCTCATAGAATTTTCCGTCTTTCAGGTAAATTCCCATCCAGTCGCCGTCCTCCACGGTGTAGAGATTGCGCAGCACGCTCGCAACTACTTTACAGTTCGGGAACTGCTTCTGGATTTCCAGCATGCCCTCTTTGTAAGACTCGATCTGCTCAATGCCGCGCGACATATCTCCGTCGTACGCCGGAATGCCAAGTGATGATTCAAAATCCTCATCGTTTGCAATGCAGACATCCACATACGCCATCAGACGGCGCATAACGCGCTGTGCGTCCTTCGTGGACCACATTTTTCCGCGGTAGTTCAGATCACATACCACCTGGATTTTTTTCTCTCTGCAGAGCGCCAGAGCGTTCTCCAGCGCTTTTTCAATCTCTGTGCTGATGGCAGGCGTGATACCGGAAAAATAAAAGAGATCTACGCCATCAAGCAGTTTTTCCCAGTCAAATTCCTCTGTCTTTGCCATTGCAATTGCGCTGTAAGCGCGGTCATAAACCACGCTCGTCGGGCGGATATTCGTTCCCTTTTCAAAATAGTAAATACCAACGCGTCCGCCGCCCCGCAGCACACGGGATGTATCGACGCCGAACCGGCGGATCTCATTGACGGCTGCCTGTCCCACCTGGTGCTCCGGCACTTTTGTCACGTACGAAACATCGTCCCCGAGTGTCGCCAGGGAAACCGCAACATTCGCCTCCGCGCCGCCGTAATTGGCTTCAAATGTATCTGCCTGTAAAATTTTCAGATGCTCCGGTGTTTTCAGACGCAGCATCACTTCTCCAAAAGTAAGTACCTTCATACTAAAATCCCCTCCAAAAGCAATTTGCTTTTTTGTCTCAATACCTCTTTATCTTACGCTGTTTTCCCCACGGACGCAAGAAAAACCTGCGGAAACCACCCCCGTTTTCCATCGCAGAAAAGCACAAAAAAGAGGCTTTCTGTTTCTCTTCAGAAAGCCTCTTTTCGTGTATTTCATTATTCTTTTACTGCTCCCAGTGTAATACCGG
The DNA here is from genome assembly GCF_027667425.1 of Fusicatenibacter saccharivorans. Taxonomy (NCBI): domain Bacteria; kingdom Bacillati; phylum Bacillota; class Clostridia; order Lachnospirales; family Lachnospiraceae; genus Fusicatenibacter; species Fusicatenibacter saccharivorans. The sequence continues at coordinate 25,517 of NZ_JAQEGR010000012.1, read as the reverse complement.
TTACGAAGTATTTCTGCAGGAACGGATATACAATCAGCATAGGAACAAGGGCGATAAATACCTTTGCTGCCTCCAGTGATTTGTTAGAGTTCTGTGCTAACTGCTGATACTGCTCTGCAGTCAGGGTTACGCCTACCGGGATCTGAACGGAGATCTGACGGATGTAGGTCTGTAACGGATAGTTCGTCTCTTTGTTCATTAATACCAGGCCCTGGAAATACTCGTTCCAGTAACCAACGGATGTAAACAGGACGATGGTTGCGATAACCGGTTTGGAACACGGAACTACAATCTGCCACAGGATACGCCACGGGCCGGCGCCGTCTACACGGGCTGCCTCCTCGAGGTCTCCCGGGATGCCGCGGAAGAAGTTCATCATCAGGAGTACGTTGAATACCGGAACAGAACCAGCCAGAACCAGTGCTGCCATCGTATCGATCATACCATAATTTTTAACGGTGATGAACCACGGAATGGTACCACCATTGAACAGCATACAGAATACCAGGATCCACATCAGGACGTTTCTCGGTTTGTACTCTGTTTTGCTCTTTGCCAGCGGATAGGACATCATAATCAGGACAACCATGGTCCATATGGTTCCAATCACAACTCGCTTGATGGAAATCCAGAAGGAATTCCAGAATGCGGAATCACCCATAATCAGGCTGTAGGATTTTACGTTTGATCCGATCGGGTAAATCGTTACAAGACCGCCCTCAGCGGCTGCTTTTGAAGAAATAGATACGCAGAACGTATACCATAACGGATAAAAACAGCTGAATGCCAGGAGAATCAGGATGATAGCATTTATGACTTTAAACGCTCTGCTGCCAAAACTCTTGCTTTCTATCATAATTTCTGCCCTCCTTAGAAAATCTTGTAATCAGCAAACTTGTAAGCACAAACATAAGAAGTAACAACCAGCACGAAGCTGACAACAGATTTAAAGAGACCTGCTGCAGTAGCCAGCGAGAACTGCATGTTTGTAATACCAATACGGTATACGTATGTATCGATGATATCACCAGTTTCAATAACCAGCTGGTTGTACATGTTGAATACCTGGTCGAAACCTGCATTCAGAACGTTGCCCATTGCCAGTGTGGTCAGAAGAACGATGGTCGGAACCAGTCCCGGGATGGTGATGTGCCATACACGTTTCCAGCGGCTTGCGCCGTCGATTGCGGCTGCCTCGTAAAGGCTCGGGCTGATGCCGGTCAGCGCTGCAAGATAAATAACTGCGTTGTAACCGAACTCTTTCCATACATCAGTTCCGATCAGTAACTGACGGAAGATGCCAGGCATGGTCATCGGAAGAACGGTATCCGTTGCACCCATTGCGCTGCGGACCGTGTTGAAAATTCCGTTTGCGCCAAGGATATTGGTGATGATGTTTGCAAGGATAACCCAGGATACGAAGTGCGGCAGATATACGATCGTCTGAACCGTCTTTTTGAACTTCATATTCTTTACCTCATTCAGCAGCAGTGCGAACACCAGCGGAATGATGATATTCAGGATAACCTTTGCGATTGCAATAATCAGAGTATTGACAAGTGCCCGTTTTGCATCCGGGATAACGGTCAGGTATTTAAACCATTTCAAACCTACCCACGGAGAGCCGAACCATCCTTTGCTCGGATTGTAATCCTGGAATGCCATTACAATACCAACCATCGGAACGATAGAAAACATAAACAGCCAGATATAACCCGGCAGAACCATTAACGTATAGTGAAAGGAATTTGACAGCCCGAGATGGCCTTTTTTCTTCTTCACGGCAAGCTCCTCCTTTGATGTCATTTTTTTAAAGTAGTGGGGTACAGGCTTTCCTGTACCCCACCCTCCACATCATACATTTACATTAGTTACTCAGCCAGGTAATCTTTTACCAGCTCAAGGATCTGATCACCACCCTGTACATGCCAGTCGGTGCAGAACTGATCCCACTCGTCAAGGCTCTTCGCACCAGTGATGAACTGAAGGATACTCTTGTCTTCCAGGTCAGAAATCTGGGTCCAGTAGGTATCCATTCCGTCGATGGTGTAGTACAGTTCAGAATAGATCTTGTGATCCGGCTCAAGTGTTGCGTATGGACGATCACCAATCAGCAGTGCATAGAATCTGTTGAACTGTCCGTTGTTGGTGTTGACATCCATATCGGTTACTGCCAGATCTCTGGATCCGTCATAGTCCTCAGAGATAACGTCTTTCAGAGTTGCGGCATCGTTTGCCAGGTTCTTGTACAGACCGTTGAATTTGCTTCCGCCCTGCTGATAATCATCTGCGCTTGCTTCGCCTTTGATGATTCCCATCAGTGCATCATACTCATACTCGCACTCATCGGTAGCTGCCATACAGTTACGCAGCGGATACCAGCCGATTGCTACAGAAGTATCGAAGGTAGACTCATCACGAACGAGTACGTTGTTCATGATAACAATGGCTTTCTTCACATCATCCGATGCGTTTTTGTTTACCATAGTATAAGTGGTTCCAACGTCTTTCATATGAATATTCCACTCACCGTCTTTGGTGTACAGCGGATATGCCTGCCAGTTTGCATTGTTATCGTTACGGAAGGAATCCGGGTTTCCGTATCCAAGGCTCCACCATGGTCCCATGAAGATACCGCAGGTTCCGTTCTTAACATTGTTTGCATTGTCGCCGTTGGTTGTGGTTCCAACCTCCGGGTTGATGAGGCCTTTTTCATACCAGTCATGTAAGGTGGTAAGGGCTTCTTTCATTTCATCTGTTGTAGTTCCCCAGTACAGTTCGCCGGAATCATCTTTCAGAAAATATCCCGGTGTTGCATTGAATGCCTGATATACAGCATCGAAACCGTATCCGTTGTTGGAGGAGTTCAGGAAGTTGGAGTAGGTTCTTCCGCCGTTATCAATACCTGCGATTGCATAATCCGGGCTGAGACCTGCGTCTTTAAATTTCTGAGCTACTTCGCCGAGTTCATCTACGGTCTTCGGAACTTCCAGTCCTAACTGATCCAGCCAGTCCTGACGGATAAAGTACAGGTAAACACCATCGGTATCTACCGATATGTTTGGCAGTGCACAGAAGGTTCCGTCTACGGTTGCATTGTTGATCGCACGTCCTTCGGTAGTCTCGATGATTTCTTTTACCTGTTTGGATGCGTACTGGTTGAACTCCGGCCAGAGGTCTGCAAGAAGATCTGCTCTTGCTGCCTGTACCAGGTAGTTACGGGTTGGTGCAACGACTGCATCCGGAAGGGAAGCAGATGCGATTGCCAGAGATACTTTCTGCTGGAAGTCAGATGCATTACCTGCAGTCCAGTCGCAGACAACTTTGATGTTGTAGTTATCCAGAAGGTATCTGGTGTACTGGTTGTTATCTACGGAATCGCCGTCCGGAAGTGTGGTATCCTTCGGGTCGATCTGATATCCATAATGTACTTCTACGACATGATCAAATTTTGCAAACGCACGATCGTCATTTTCACCCGGTACTGCATCGTCTGCTTCATCAGCTGCTGCAACCCAGTCACCAGAACCTGCTGCATCGCCGGAGCCGCTGTCCGATGGGGTATCCTTTGCTTCATCGCCGCCTGCCGTACTTGATGCTGTTGTGCCGCTGCTCTTGCTGTTTGCGTCAGAACTGTCTCCCCCAGTGCTGCCACATGCTACCAGGCTTACGATCATGGTGCTTGCCAGTAATGCAGAAATTACTTTCTTTTTCATTTGGTGTCCTCCTTGTGATTTACGTTCTTTTTGCGTGCTCCGTTGTTGCTTTTGTCCAGGTTTACGAAGAATCCATTGTTTTTAATCATACGTTTTGCCTAAAACTTTCACATTTTCGTCACACTTTTTATGCAATGATTATACCTCTCTTCCACCCGTTTTGACAAGCATTTTTTATGTATTTTTCACAATTTATTTCGTTTTTTTAATTCATATTGTCGATTTTGTACACTATTTTAAAATTTATAGTCAATCTTGACTTTTTCTTTTTCGTTATTCTTTTATCTATTGACGGATTTTTTGTGCTTTTTCCGTCATTTTGTATATTCCTCGTATTTTCAGACATTTTACCTGCAGAGCCTTCTACCGGCAGTTCCCTCCGAATGCCGGGCAACACAATAAAAAAGAACCTCTTATCTCTCCCCGGGAATACTTCTTTCCGGAAACATAAGAGGTTCTTTTTCTTTTTTTGTTCTTTATTCTGCTTTTTTCTTCTCTTTTGGAATAATAATATTCAGTACAATCGCCGCAACAGCTGCCGGAACAATACCGGAGCCGCCGAAAATCAGCTGGATATAATAAGGAAGCTCAGAAGTTGCTCCCGCTGTGGAACCAAGGCCGTAGCCAAGACCCAGTGCAACAGAAACGATCGTGATCTCACGGCTCGTAATCGGCTCTTTTGTGATGAGCTGGATACCGGAAACCAGAATTGACGCAAACATCATAACGGCTGCACCGCCGAGTACGGACTGCGGCATAATGGATACAAATGCTGCAATCTTCGGGCAGAGTCCGCAGAGGATCAGGAAAATGGCTCCGCAGGAAAGTGCCATACGGTTTACGATTTTTGTCATCGAAATAATGCCGACGTTCTGTGCAAAAGAAGTATTCGGGAGAACGCCGAGTGCTGCTGCAAAGCTGGATCCGAGACCGTCGCAGATGATACCGCCGGAAAGCTCAGAATCGGTTGCCTCGCGGTCCATACCGCTCTCTACGCAGGCGCAGATATCGCCGACCGTCTCAACGGTTGTTACGATGAACATGATCGCTACCGGGAGAATTGCCTCCACACGGAAGACTGGTTTTACCTCAGCCAGTTTTCCAAAGCCTGCAATACCAGGGAGTGCGAACCAGGACGCATCTTTTACCTGCTGGAAATTGACAACCCAGGAATATGTATAGGAAACAGTGCTTCCATCCTCAAGAACCGCCGTTCCGGTATGCGGCAGAACCATGGTCATAATAATAGCTACCACGTAGCCGACTAAAATACCGATCAGAATTGAAGCCGTGCTTAAGATTCCCTTCGGATTTGTAAAGTGCTTCAGTGCCAGCGTTACAATCAGAACGACCATGCCAAGGAACAGGTTCTGTATGGAACCGTAATCGTTCGTTCCGGAACCGCCGCAGAGATAATTGATTCCAACCGGAATCAGCGAAAGACCGATCGCCATAACGACGCAGCCGGTAACAACCGACGGGAAAAATTTACGAAGCGGCTTTAAACAGACGCCAAGCACGCCCTCAAACAGACCGCCGACAATTGTCGCACCAAGGATAGCGCCGTACGTCAGCGCGCCCTGTCCCAGCACGGCTGTCACGCTCTTGAATACGCCGAGGAATCCAGAAGATGTACCCATAACAATCGGTACTTTACCGCCGATCGGTCCAATCGAAAACATCTGTACCAGTGTTACAATACCGGCTACTGTCATTGCATTCTGCAAAAGAGCCGTACGAAGTGCACCGTAGCCCGCATCCGCCGTCAGACCGCACGCTCCCATGATGATCAGAAGCGGGGTAAGGTTTCCTATGAACATCGCCATTACGTGCTGCAATCCAAGCGGAATCGCCTGCTTCAGCGGAATCCGTCCTTCAAAGGTGTACGGGGTTCCCATAGCTGAACTTTTTTCTTTTTTCATTGCTTTTCTCCTGCTTTTGTAGATTTGGGCTGCCTTGCCTTTCGGTATGGAATATGCCCTGCACAGCCGGAATTTTTCCGGCAAAGCGTCCTTGTTTTTTCTTATAGATACTTATAAGTTTTTCTTTTTAAACAAGTCTTCTTCATAAGCTGTGCTTTTATGTAAAAAGATTATCATGTTTCTTTTTTCCCGTCAACCCGCATCTTGTACAGAATTCCATAAAAAGGAGACACCGGTCTGTGTTCCTCATCTCACAGATCAATGTCTCCTTGTTTTCTTCCTTCAATTTAAGCGTTCTGGAAATCCTCAATCGCTTTTACGGTGCGGTTATATTCTTCCGTCACCTTCTGCATCAGATCATCCGTCTCGGTCTCCTGCAGCGGTCTTAACCGCTCGGTCAGCTCGGCGCTTGGCTCGTACAGATTTTTAAAACCAAGATTCTGGCACACGCCTTTTAATGTATGAGCTGCACGGAATGCAACCTCAATATTTCCGTCCGCCAGTGCCTGGCAAAGCTCCTGATAGCTCGGATCCTGAGGAAATTTTAAAATGATCCGCTGAATCAGAGATTCACTGCGAAGCCGCTGAACGGTTTCCTCGTAATCTGCTCCCATCTGCATGTAGCAATCTTTTAATGTCATCTTCTCTTCCTCTTCCCTGTATGCAAATTCATTACATATTAATGCAAACAAGTTCTTTATCAATACATAAATAATTATATTTCTCACGCAAGCTCTTGTCAACTTCTGCTTTTCATTATTTTTGCATTATTTTTGTTTACTATACGCTCTATTTCTGAATATAAAATATCTTTTTTCTTACGTTTTTCTTACGTTTTTATCTTACCTGTATATTGCATTTATGCATAATAATACAACTTACTCGCATATTCTGTCGTTTTATTCACACGGTACCGCGTGAAAGTCTATTTCTTCTGTCTAGTCTCGTTGCAAAATGTAATGTTTTTTGTACCCTGTAATTTTCGTTATTTTTCTGTGTTTCTTCTATCTTTTATGCAAAAAGGGACCCTCGGTCTTAACCGGAGATCCCTTTGGATTTCTCAAAATCAGATTAGCAGATTCCCTGAGCCATCATAGCGTCAGCTACTTTCTCAAAGCCTGCGATGTTAGCGCCCATAACATAGTCGCCCTCATGGCCGTAACGTTTTGCAGCATCAACCATGTTGTGTGTGATGTTGATCATGATGCTCTTCAGTTTTGCATCAACTTCTTCGAAGGTCCAGGACAGACGCTCGGAGTTCTGGGACATCTCGAGTGCGGATGTTGCAACACCACCTGCGTTTGCAGCTTTTCCAGGTGCGAAGATTACGCCGTGCTCCTGCAGATATTTGGTTGCTTCCAGAGTAGTAGGCATGTTAGCGCCCTCGCATACTGCAGTGCATCCGTTCTCAACAAGTGCTTTTGCATCCTCAAGCAGCAGCTCGTTCTGAGTTGCGCAAGGAAGAGCAAGGTCTGCTTTTACAACCCATACGCCGCGTCCTTCGTGATACTCGGAGTTTGGACGATATTTCTTGTACTCGGTCAGACGGGCACGGTTTACTTCTTTGATCTCTTTTAATGCAGCTACATCGATTCCGTCTGGATCGTAAACCCATCCGTTGGAGTCAGAGCAGGTGAGAACTTTCACACCAAGCTGAGTAGCTTTCTCGATTGCATAGATTGCAACGTTTCCGGAACCGGATACACAAGCGGTCTTGCCTGCGATGTCGATGCCGTTCAGTTTCAGCAGCTCCTGGGTCAGGTACAGCAGTCCGTATCCGGTAGCCTCTGTTCTTGCTAAAGATCCGCCGTAGCTTAAACCTTTACCAGTCAGAACGCCTTCGTATACGCCGCGGATTCTCTTGTACTGTCCGAACATGAAGCCGATCTCTCTTGCGCCTGTTCCGATGTCACCAGCCGGTACGTCGGTGTCTGCGCCGATATATTTGCAAAGCTCTGTCATAAAGCTCTGGCAGAATGCCATGATCTCTCTGTCAGATTTTCCTTTCGGATCGAAGTCAGAACCACCTTTACCTCCGCCGATCGGAAGGCTGGTCAGTGAGTTTTTGAATACCTGCTCGAATCCCAGGAATTTGATAATACCAATATTTACAGAAGGATGCAGACGGATTCCTCCTTTGTAAGGTCCGATTGCACTGTTAAACTGTACACGATATCCGGTGTTTACATGAGCCTGTCCTTTATCGTCTACCCACGGCACACGGAATTTGATCTGACGCTCTGGCTCTACCATTCTCTCCAGAAGAGCGACTTTTCTGTATTTTTCCTCGTTTGCTTCAATAACAGGGCGAAGAGATTCCAGAACCTCTTTGACTGCCTGATGGAATTCCGGCTCAGCTGGGTTTTTTGCAACTACGGACTCAATAACCTCATCTACGTATGACATGTTCGTTTCCTCCTTGAAATTTCTCCCTTAATGTAGTGCAGAAAGATTTCTTTAAAAGATCCATCTGCGGTTCTCATCAGCCTTAAAGCGTGGAGAAAATCATTTCCGCACTCTCTCGCGTCTCCGGTGGATTCTCCCGTCCTCCGGATCACTTAATTTTATAAGGTCAACGATTGGTTGATATTATAGCATAAAATATCCGGTTTTTGCAATATTTCACGCAAAAAATTCCTAATAAATCATGATTTTGTAGCGTTTTCTAATATTTACCCAGTATTTTTGTCGATTTTGTATATTTTTACCGAAAGTACTATAAAATTTTGCGTGCTGATTCTTTAGAAAATAAAGATTAGCTGCGGTTTTTTGTTTTTATATTAGGTGTTTTCGATTTTTTCTTCACGCTCCAGCCAAAGGTTCCCTGCTTTTTCCCGATTCCAAAGTACTCTCCGTGGGAATACACAATCGGTTTCGCGCGGTTCAGATCGAAGCGGCCGCGCTCATCCATGTATGCCTCATCCGCATGGACAGCCACAACTTTTGCAAGAAACATGTGATGCGAGCCCAGTTCGAGCACCTGCTCCACTTTACACTCGATATTAACCGGCGACTCCCCGATCATCGGTGCGGAAATCTCCTCCGCCTCGACTTTCGTCAGTTTCATCTCTTTGAACTTATCCACATCTCTTCCCGAGCGCACGCCGCAGTAGTCGGTCGCATAGCAGAGGTCCTCCGTCGTCAGGTTGATGACGAACGCACCGCTCTCTTTGATCATCTGATAGCTGTAGCGTTCCGGCCGCACCGAGATCGATACCATCGGAGGATTCGTACACACCGTGCCGGCCCAGGCAACGGTGATGATGTTGTCCTCCCCGTTCTTTCCGCGCACCGACACCATGACCGCCGGCAGCGGATACAGCATATTTCCCGCTTTCCATGTCTGTTTTCCCATTCTTATTTCTTTCCTTTCCTCTTTTTCACCCTTTTATGACCGAAAAAAGCGTGCCCCGGATCTGTTTTCAGGCCCGGAACCACGCTTTTTTATTTTTTCTGTTTTTACTGATTCTGAAGCGCCATCATAAATGCCGGAATCAGCTGTTTCTTTCTCGACACAACACCCTTCAGCTCGCAGCTGACCTCGTTGACCGGAAGATCTTCAAAAGCTTTTTCGATGACTTCCTTTGCCCCGCTTCCATAATACAGAAGCTCTGTAGATTCTTCTATAATATTGGTCAGCATAAAGAATACCATCTCGATGCCGTGTTTTCCGCACTCGCTTTCCATCTGCGGCAGAAGCTGTTCCTTGATGGATTCCAGCTCGCCCGCATCGAGGGATGTAATCTGGCCGACACCAAACGTAACATCGCCCATGATGAATTTTTTGAAATCCTGGTAGAAAATTTCTTCCGGTGATTTATCTTTCAGGTTGCTTCCTGCACGGAACATTTCGGATGCAAACTCCGGAATGCTGATGCCTGCAATGTCCGCCAGTGCCTCTGCTGCCGCTTTGTCAAGAAACGTACACGTCGGCGACCGGAACATCAGCGTATCGGAAATGATGGCTGCGCAGAGCAGTCCTGCGATGTTCGGCGCGATCTCCAGCTCTTTTTCCTTATAAATTTCATACATAATCGTTCCCGTGCAGCCCACCGGCTCATTGCGGAACATAACCGGCGCCATCGTCTCAAGTGATCCCAGACGATGATGGTCGATGATCTCGAGAATCTCCGCCTCTTTGACGTTATCGACCGCCTGTGATTCCTCATTGTGATCGACGAGAATCAGTTTCTTTCCTGCATTTCCGATCAGGTTCCGACGGGAAATCGTTCCCACATATTTTCCTTTCTTGTTCAGAATCGGGAAATCGCGGTGTCTCTGATTTTTCATAACTTCTTTGATATCATCGAGGAAATCTTCGGTGTTGAACGTGATCAGATTGCTTCTGCGCATCAGATATTTGACCGGAATACTCTGGTTAATCAGACGCGCAATCGTATACGTGTCATGCGGACTGCTGATGATCACACAGCATTTTTCCTCTGCAAATTTCTGAATCGTTTTCGTCACCTTTGCGCCAAGTCCGACGATAATGCAGCTTGCATCCATCTCGATTGCACAGAGCTGGTCCTCCGCACGGTTTCCGAGAATGACAAGGTCATCTTTTTCGATGTAGTTCTCCATCGTATCCGGATGGAATGCGCCGACAACGACTTTTCCGCGGATAAAATATCCATGCTCATTTCCGACAATGACAGATCCGTCCAACGTATCCGCGATACTGCGGTATTGCGTCCTTGCCAGTGACATGACATGGCTGTCATAAGAATCCATATAGGATTCCGCGATATCACTGACCGTGATCACGCCCTGCAGATCATTGTCCGGCGAAGTAATCGGCAGTGTGACTACATTGTTGTTTTTCATCATGGAATACGCTTTTTTCACGGAAATCGTACCCGGCACGCTCGGCACCTCGTGAATCTCAATTTCCTTTACCTGCGTTCCCGCATTCGGCAGGTAGCCCGGCGCACGCACCCCAAAGCGTTTCAGCACATACTCGGTCTCCTCGTTGATCTGACCGGCACGGCGTGCCACGTAGGTTTTTGTTTTATCCGTTCTGTTTTTGATATCCGCATAGGCAATCGCCGAACAGATCGAATCCGTATCCGGATTTTTATGTCCAATTACATAAACTCTTGAATTTGATTTCATAATAGTACTCCTCCCTTCTGTATGTTTGTGGTATACAGTAAGTTCGTCCCGGTAGTTTTACTTCTTTTTTTTGTAACGACTACAGTTACTGCTCACTTCGTGACCAGTAACCGCCGCCCTGCACATGCAAATTCGCTCCGCGAAGTTCCGGGCGGCCACCTGAATCACTTTCTCCTGCAGCCGCGCAGCAAGTGCGCGTCTCAGTAATTTTGGTAACGACTACACACATCTTACCATCCTTTTTTCATCTGGTCAAAGAAAATCTTTTATGTTAAGATAAACGCAGATAGAAAAACGTGCAAAATTGAACCCGATTTTTTCATAAATCCACAATTTTCCTCTCGTTTTCCTGTTATTCTTACGAAAAAGGGGTGTTTCATTATGTCAGAAGAAAAATTAACCATGGATGACTTCTCCGCAGAGCTGGAAGCTTCTTTCAAAAAAATTGAGGAAGGCGACATGCTCACCGGAACCGTCATCTCCGTAGATGAAAAAGAGGTGATTCTCGATCTGAAATACTACGCAGAGGGTGTCATCCGCGCCGAGGACTTCAGCAACGAGCCTGGCTTCTCCTTAAAAGACGCTGTTCAGGTCGGTGACGAAATCACCGCAACCGTGATCCGCAAAGACGACGGCCACGGCAACATTCTTCTCTCCCGCGCAGAGGCAAACGATATCCTCGCATGGGAAAAACTCGCACAGTACAAAGAAGAGAAAACCGTACTGGATGTAAAAGTCAAAGGAATCGTAAACGCCGGTGTTATCGCTTACGTCGAAGGAATCCGCGGCTTCATCCCGGCTTCCAAACTCTCCCTGAACTACGTGGAAGATCTGAATGAATACTTAAACAAAGACATTCAGGTACAGGTTTTTGACCTCGACAAAGAAAAAGACCGCCTGATCCTCTCCGCCCGCGAAATTCTCCGCGAGAAAGCAGACGAAGAGCGCAAAGAGAAAATCTCCAACGTAGAAGTCGGCCTCGTCACCGAAGGAACCGTTGAGAGCCTGCAGCCATACGGCGCCTTCATCAGCCTCGGAAACGGCCTCTCCGGCCTCGTCCACATCTCCCAGATCTGCGCCAAACGAATCAAACATCCATCCGCAGTTCTGGCAGTCGGCGATAAAGTCAAAGTAAAAGTCATTGCCATCAAAGACGGCAAACTCAGTCTCTCCATGAAGGCACTCGACGACGTTGCCGCCGAAGAAATTCAGGAAGAAACCATCGAACTCCCGGAGACAGAGGAAGTGACAACGACACTGGGATCGCTGTTTAAAAATATTAAGCTGAACTAAAGTTGCATCAAAAAAACAGACTTTCCATTCTCACGCATTCCTGCGTGTATCTGGAAAGTCTGCTTTCTATTATAAGAATTCTATTAGCCCTTTACAGCTCCAATCACAATACCTTTCACAAAATATTTCTGGAAGAACGGATACACAACCAGAATTGGAAGTGCTCCCATAACTGCAACGGCCATTTTGATACCAGTCGCTGGAAGTGTAATGCTTTGTGTCAATGCTCCTCCTGAAGCACCGCTCATCAGATACTGCACATCCAGAAGCATCTTATTCAGCAGAACCTGAATACTGTACAGTTTATCGTTATTGATATAGTACAGACCATTCAACCAGTCATTCCAATATCCGAGGCCGACCAGAAGTGCCAGTGTAGCAATAATCGGCGTAGACATCGGAAGAACAATTTTTGCCAGAATTCTCCACTCACCTGCTCCGTCAATTCTTGCAGCCTCGATGACCGCATCAGGAATGTTGGTGGTGAAATACGTTCTCATCATGATGACATAGAAAGCTCCCATCAGAAGATTTGGAACAATCAGTGCCCAGATGGTATTTTTAATATGAAAGATTCCAGTCCACATCATATAGGACGGTACCAAGCCACCGTTGAACAACATCGTAAAGAAAATCACAAAGGAGAAAAATGCTTTTCCCGGAAGCTCTTTTCTTGACAGTGGATAGGCAAACAATGTTGTCAGAGTCAGGTTTGCCACGGTTCCGACTACCGTTACCAGTGCGGAAATGATATAACCTCTTACAATACTGCCTGAATCTACCAGCAGTGTTTTGTATGCATCAAAACTGATTTCACGCGGCCAGAAAGAATATCCATATTTTAATAGAATGTTCTCTTTGGTGATTGATGACATAATCAGCAGAATAAACGGGACGATACACATAGCGGACAGTAAGATCATAATCACATTAGCTGCAATCTGAAAGCTTTTATTTCTTTCAACCATTTTTCATACTCTCCCTTCGCTTAGAATAATGCACTGTTTTCGTCCAGTCTTCGAACAATCAGGTTTGCAATCAGTACCAGTGCAAATCCTACCAGTGACTGATAAAGACCTGCTGCAGATGCCATACCGATGTTGTTCAGCTCCATCAATCCACGATATACGTAAGTATCGATGGTGTTTGTCACGTCGATCAGCGGTCCGCTGTTCATTGGTACCTGATAGAACAGTCCGAAATCGGAATAGAAAATACGTCCTACACTCATCAGCGTCAAGGTGATAATGGTTGTTTTCAATCCCGGTAGTGTGATATGTACAATTCTCTGCCAGCGGTTTGCACCGTCGATAGATGCAGACTCGTAAAGACTGGCATCCAATCCTACTACCGTTGCATAATAGATAATGCAGTTATATCCCAGGTTTTTCCATACATTGACAAAGATCAAAATGAATGGCCAGTACTTCGGATCAGAATACCATCCGATGCCCTGTTTTCCCATTGGTTTCAGAATACTGTTATTAATGAATCCGGCATCTGTGCTGAGGAATCCATATACCAGGTAGCTGACAACGACGATAGAAATCAGGAACGGTACCAGAATTAACGTCTGGTATATTTTCTTTCCCATCGTGGAACGGATTTCATTCAGCAGAATTGCCACTGCAATTGCAAGTACGGTTCCGACTACGATAAAGATTACGTTGTATCCCAGTGTGTTTCTTGTAATTGTCCAAGCATCTTTTGTCTTAAACAAAAACTCAAAGTTTTTAAGACCTGTAAACGGGCTTTTCAGGATTCCCAGACTGTAATTATATTTCTTGAATGCAATGATAATTCCAGCCATAGGCATATAGTTATTGATAAATAAGTATACAAGCCCCGGAAGCAGCATCAGATACATGGGAATAAATCTGCGGATTTTACCCCAATTTCTTTTCATCTTCCCAGCCTCCATTATTTGTTGGCTTCCAGCCAATCATCTAACTGTCTCTGTTTCTCAGCGATGATGGTATCTGCTCCTGCTGCTTTCAACTCATCCAGGAATTTCGGAATGGTAGTTTCTGGATCCAAGGAACCGCACTGCAGTGCAGGACCATATTTGGCAGTTACGTTTGCGCATGCAGTTACTTCGTTCTGTACATTTGTGTTGTCCCATGCAAAACCTTTGGCCGGAGAAACAACCGCATTGTTGTTGAACTCCTGGGTCTGATCCCAGATATCCGGATCATTTCCTTCCCATACATAGGAAATTGCCTCATTCGGCCAAGCCCATGGAAGACTGGTATAACCTGTGTTACTTGCTGTTACACCGTCTGGGTAGTTGATGACACCGTTGTCTTTGTCTGTAAACTCATAATGAGTTCCTTCCAGACCATTGATAAGAATATTTGCCAGATCCGGGTTTGTGTAGATCTCGTTTAATACCTGTACAGCTCTTTCCGGTTTATCACTGTTATGCGGAACATACCATACAATGTCAACACGTGTTGTGGTAGTATATGGTTCTACCAGATTCAAAACAACGATTTCTTTTCCGGACTCTTTTTCGATCTCCTGCTCGATACCTGGTTTTGTATTTGTAAAACGTCCAAAACCTTTACCAGAACCAATCAGACTATTTGCCATTTCAGTAGAAGTGGAAGCATCCGGCATGATCAGACCTTTCTGCGCCCAGTCATAGCGAAGTTTCATTTCGTTCATATATTTATCTGTTGCGTAGTAATTAATAACTTCTGTGCTGTCAGAAGATACACTCTCTAAAGATCCGATATCTCCACCAAGGTCATCTGGGTTTGTCATAAGGCTCATGGAACCCACATGAGAAACAATGGGATATACATCTGGATACATTTCTTTTACTTTTTCAAGGAGCGGCTCCAACTCCTCTTCTGTTTTAATAGAACTATAGTCAATTCCGGTTGCATCTGCCATCTCTTTATTCATAGCAAATCCCCATCCCGTTGCTTTCTCTTTATTGGACGGAACACCATAAATATTGCCGTTAAAGGTTACACATTTCCAGTCGGATTCACTGATTTCAGATTTCATATCGCTGCCATAGCTGTCCAGATAATCCGTAATCGGAAGGATCTGTCCGCTGCTGATTGCAGATGTTACATTTCCACAGTACTCATACATCAGATCCAATTTTTCAGAAGATGCCAATGTCAGGTTTACCTGCTGATCATAGCTTCCAAAGCCAACTCTTGTTACTTCAATTTTTGTATTAAATTTTTCCTCTGTGATTTTGCTCGCTGCTTCAGAAATTTTTGCGCAGTCATCTGTACTTGCATCACCAGGTGCCAGAATTTTTACTGTATAGCTGTCATTATTGCTACTTTCTGCGCTCTTAGAAGATGAACCCTGTGCAGAGCTTGCATCGCTTCCGCAACCTGCCAGCATACTTCCCGCCATAACAGAAACAAGTAAAAATGCCATTGCTTTTTTCTTATTCATTACATTTCTCTCCTTTGTTCTTTTCTTTGTTTTACGAATAGCTATATCCTATCAAAGAAGTATCTCTTTCTCTATAAAATCTGTGACTTTCTCTTTATATATTGTGACATACCACTGTAACTTTCGTTATTTTAACGAATCTGTATACTTATTTCTTGAAAACACACGACATCTATATTAGAATAAATGGCATGTTCCAACAGTTGGAACGCTCACACGATTTTTCTTATATTGTTATATTTTGGGAGGTTCTTATGTTATCTCGTAAAAATTTTTACATCTCATCAAAAATTTTTTTCACCCTTATAAGCCTTATCATGCTTATTCCGCTTACATTTCTGACGATATTTTTTGATTTCTACTCGCTTCGCCTGCTGAACCGCGAAATCGCTTCTGCAAATCGAAATGCTCTGTTTCTCTATCAGGAACAGTTAGAAGCAGATCTTTCCCAGATAGAAACCTCAATGGCACAGAACTGGGCTACGAACTGGAATTATCAGAAACTAAAATATAAACTTGATCCGCTCGATGTTCATTTAAATACACTCTCCATTGTGAATAAAGCACGGGAACAGCTTGCTCTGACAGAATGTCTCGGTGCTGTCTATATTTATTCTGCTCCCAATGATGTCTGCCGCTGTGCCTATCAGGACTGCTATTCCTATAAAGAATTAATAACAATGCAGAATTACGTAAAATCCCTTGATTTTGAATCAACTCCCAAATCCTGGTTTTACGATAAAGTCGGTGATAAATACTTTTTGGTTCGCCTTATCGGTTTTTCCAATGCCTACAGTGTTTCTCTCGTAGATTTTGATCTGGTCATGGCTCCATCTCGCCTCGCCACACAGACGCATAAAACTAGTTCACTCGTCTATCTTTCCAACGACGGAACCGTATTAAATCCTTCTAAAACCATTACAGAAAATAAACTGACCTTTTCGCCTGAAGACAATAACCACATCAAAAAAGGACAAAAAGAAAACTTTTTTGTTGTACAGGATCGCTTAAAATATGCTGATATTACCATGCTTTACCTTTCCCCTTACCAGGGAAGCCAGTTTTATTTAAATGCGACACAGATGTTTGCCATCATTGCCTCTGTGCTGGCACTGCTTTTGATTCCGTTCATGTGTTTTTTGGCCATCAAAATTTACTTTTCTCCATTAAGAGATGCAATCGCTACCATGGAGAATATTCGAAACGGTAAATTGAACTCAAAACTGCAGGAAACACAGTTTATCCGTGAATTTTCCGTCTTTAATTCCACTTTTAACCGAATGATGGATGAAATTCACAATCTGAAAATCCGCACTTATGAAAATAAGCTGATCATTCAAAAATCTCAGCTGCAATATTTTCAAATTCAGTTGAAGCCTCATTTTTATCTGAACTGCCTGAAAACTCTTTACGGTATGATTCAACAGAATAAAGGAAACGATGCACAGCAAATGATTTTATATGTTTCCCAGTATATCCGCTATACCTTCCGCGACAACAGCAGTCTTGTGCCACTGCAGACGGAACTGAATCAGGTACAGAATTATTATAAACTTCAGAAGCTAAACACAAGAGATTCTTCTGAGCTGACCATTTCTGCCGATCCCGCTGTTTCAAAGTTTCCGGTTCCCATGCTCTGCATTCAGACATTCGTCGAAAATTCTTTTAAGCATGGGCGAATCTCCAGCCAGCCGCTCAATGTACACATTTCCGTACAGCTGACAGAGACTGAAGAAGGAAATTATTTAAATATCAGTATTCAGGATAACGGAACCGGATTTCCGGACGAATTTCTGCAGTCCTTTCTGCAACATACAGAAGATGCAGTAACCGGACAGCACATCGGTATACACAATCTCCGTCAACGACTTACCTTACTTTACGGTGATCAGGCCGGACTGATCTGTATGAACAATTCCTCCGGCGCCCTGACAGAAATTATCCTGCCCATCCAGGAAGAACCAAATACCAGTTCAGAAACTAAAAGTAGCTTACTCTCAAACGAAAATTTGTTTTCATTATCCTAGAAAGAGGAGGAATCCCGAATGAATGTATTGATTATTGATGACCAACCCGATGTTGTCGCCGGTATTCATTCCGGCATCAACTGGGATGCGCTTTCCATCCGACAGGTTTTCTGTGCTAACGACATTATCCGTGCGCGTGAAATTCTTTCAAACAATTCCGTGGATATCATGCTCTGCGATATCGAAATGCCGCTCGGCAGCGGTCTTGAACTTTATGAATGGGTTGCGGAGCATTTTCCAGAAATCAAATGTATTTTTCTCACCTCACATGAAGATTTTTCCTATGCACAAAAAGCACTGCAACTCGGCGGATTCGATTATCTGATTCAGCCCGCTCCCTACAGTGCAATTGAGGTTTCCATTCAGAAAGCAGTCCTGCAAATTCAAAAGGAAAAAAAGGAAAAATTTTACAGTGAATATGGAAACTATTTCAGCAAACGCGAAATGGATCTTCTTGATGTGCTTTTAAATGAATTTTTGCAGAAACAGCCTGCAGAACCGCAGAATATCCTGAGTTTTCTGGACACGATCTCCATAAAACTCGATCCCGGCCGTTCCTGTGTTCTGACTTTGATTGATATTCTCGAACAGGACACGCCACATCCAGTTCGTGACCTTTCTCTCCTCCGCTCTATCCTGCAGAATGTCATTTCCGAGCTGTTTAAGCCGTTCACTAAAAAACTGCTTTTCTGCCATGTCCACGAACAGGTTTTTGCCCTTATTTTATACGAAACCGATAATTTTACAAAAGATCAGGTGCAAATTTATTTGCATACTTTTGTGGAAGCCGCTTCACAGTATCTCCACTTTAAAATAGCATGCTACTGTGCTCATTCTGCAAATTTTCTTCTGCTACCAGATAAAATACAGCAGCTTTTGGAACAGCGCAGTGAAAATGTGGCAAACTATAGCGGTATTTTTTATCAGAAATCCAGTATTTCCCAGGTTCCCTACACCCCTCCGGATTTTGTCCACTGGAATGTCATGCTCTCCTCTGGTTATTACGATGCCGTCCGTGCAGACATGCATGATTATCTGCTCCGCCAAAAAGAATCCGGTCATGTAAACCAGAAAATGCTCAGTCTCTTTTTACAGGATTTTCTTCAGCTCTTCTATCAGATTCTGAACCATCACCACATCGGTGCACACGGTGTTTTTGAAAAAGAATACGATATTCACGCCCTGAACAACTCCTGTCATTCCATAGAAGAGATGCATAAACTGCTTGATTTTTCCGTTGATTATCTAAAAAGCCTTCAAATTAGCGCAGAACCAGGTGTTTCACAGATCGACCAGGTGGTAAATTTTATTCAGAAAAATATTCACCAGAATGTTACCCGCACCGAAATCGCACATCAGGTATACATGAACCCGGAATACCTCTCCCGGCTTTTCAAAAAGGTAAAAGGAATTTCACTTTCTGACTATATCGTGCAGGAAAAACTGAAAATTGCGATTTCCCTGTTTGAGGGAACCAATCTCCCGGTCAGTGTAATTGCAACGAATATCGGCTACACGAATTTTTCTTATTTTACACAGGTATTCAAAAAAGTCTACGGAATTTCTCCGAGTGAATACCGTCAAAAGAAAAAATAATGCAAAAATAGTACTGCGGAGCGTAAAGTTTTCCCAAATAAATGTTAATACCCGGGTATAACGAAAATACGTTCCGCAGTATTTTATTTTTGCATTACTGTTTTATCTTCAAACAAGTTTTTATACCGGCATCGCCGCCACAAAATAATACATCACAATAAAATGACAGAAGCTGCCACCCATCACAAACAGATGGAAAATTTCATGTGTTCCGAACTTTTTATGCTTCGCATTAAACATCGGCATTTTTAAGGAGTAAATCACCCCGCCGACCGTATAAATGATGCCGCCCGCCAGCAGCCATCCAAATGCCGGCCGTGAAAGAGCCAGAAACAGCGGATGAAATGCCAGTACACACAGCCATCCCATTGCGATATACAACACTGAGGAAAACCACTTCGGACAATTGATCCAGAATGCCTTGACGAGAATCCCGCCAAGCGCTGCCGCCCACACCAGTGCACAGAGTGCAATTCCCGTCCGTCCATGCAGTGCAATCAGGCAGATCGGTGTGTAGCTTCCCGCAATCAGCACGGAAATCATCATATGATCAAACTTCTTCAGTCGACGGTTTACCTTCCCATTTACATCAAACGTGTGATACACGGTGCTCGCCAGATACAGCAAAATCATACTCAGCATAAACACTGCCATTGCGACCACATGCAGATGATCCGGCTCCCGTGCCGCCTTCAAAAGCAACGGCAGCGTTCCCACCACCGCCAGGATCAGCGCAGTTCCATGTGTAATCGCACTGCCAGGATCCTTGATTCCATTTTTTCTGATATACTTCATCCTGCTCATTCCTTTCCTGTCAGAAACACTGTGTATTTCAATTACTACTTTATGTAGTTTTGATTACTACTTATTATCGTTTCTTTTATTATAGCAGGATAAAATTATTTTTCAAGTCAAAATATCTATTTTCTTTTGAAAATGTTTGACCTGCTTTGACACAAAAAAACAGACTGCTCGCTTACGCATACCGTTGTGCCTGTTTGAGCCGTCTGTTTTTGTATTTTTATTGCTTCTTCGCTTGAATCAGCTTCCATTTTTCTACCCGCGAAAGCTGCTTAATTTCCCATTCTCTCCGCATAGCCTCCTGTTTTGTTAAAAAGGTTTCAAAATACACCAGTTTTACCGGTTTGCGGCTCTTTGTATATTTCGCTCCTTTTCCAGCATTGTGTGCCTTTACTCTGCGTTCCAAATTATTGGTCCAGCCTGTATAAAAAGATCCATCGCTGCATTCCAGAATATATGTAAAATTCCCCTGTTCCATTTCAAATTCCGTTCCTTCTGTTCATCTGTATTCTATGTAACTTTAACACTCGGTTCTTTTATGCGCAATCAAAAAAATAAGAAAGAGTCCTGCTTCGCAGGAAAATTCAACGAAGTTTCCTGTAAGCAAAAAACCGTCCGGATTTCTCCGAACGGTTTTCTCATTTTTATTTTTACTGCATTGCCAGCTCATCTACCGCCAGTTTCAATGCGCCCATGATACCCTGGTTGTCGTTCAGGCTTGGAAGTACAATGTAGCTGTCGAGATCCTCAAGTTCTTTTGTTACAAGATATCCGTTCAGCTGTTTCTTTACTTCTTCTCTTACGAGCGGCATCATATGCTCCTGATGCATAACGCCTCCGCCCAAAACGATTCTCTGCGGGGAGAGCAGCATGATGCAGTCTACAAGTGCCTGTCCGATATAGTAAGCCTCAAGCTCCCATACCTCTTTTTTGTCTGCCAGCTCAATACCTTTTTTGCCCCAGCGTGCTTCAATGGCAGGACCTGCAGCAAGGCCTTCCAGGCAGTTGCTGTGATATGGGCATTTTCCGCCGTAAGTATCTTTCGGATGTCTGGTCAGCAGAACGTGTCCGCCTTCCGGATGAAGCATGCCGTGCAACAGCTTGCCATTGGAAATAATTCCCATTCCAACGCCCGTTCCGATGGTGATGTAAATGCTGTTGTCCAGACCTTTTGTGATTCCCCAGGTAGCCTCACCCAGTGCAGAACCGTTTACATCGGTATCAAATCCAACCGGGATGTCCAGTGCATCTGCGAAAGCGCCTACGATGTTGTAGTTCTTCCATGCTAATTTGGGAGTTGTGGTAATGTAACCATATGTTTCGGATTTTCTGTTCAGGTCGATCGGTCCAAAGCAACCGATTCCCAGTGCCTGAATGTCCTTCTCTTTGAAATACTCAATCATTTTCGGAACGGTAATTTCCGGTGTCTCGGTCGGGATAGAAATTCTCTCATAAATTTCTCCATTTGCGTTTCCAATTGCGCAGACCATCTTTGTTCCGCCTGCTTCTAATGCTCCAAGTCTCATTGTGTTTTTCTCCTCTCTTACGCCTCTGGATTTGAGCAGATCACGGAAAGTTTTCCTTCAAATCTGCATCCGTTAAAATTAGCCGGAATAATAAAGTGTGTACCTTTTTTCACCGTAATACCGTTTACAGTACCCTCTCCGGCAATAACGCTTACATTAGTATAATATTTTTTCGCATCCAAGGTGAATACACCGTCGATGTCGTATTTATCTACAGAGTAGAACTTGCATGTTACAAAATGGGTATGTACCGCGCCCGGGATTTCCTCTGTAAAGGTATCGATATCTGCCGTTTTAAACGGAGCCTCGATAACATCGATACTCTGCTCTACATGAAGCTGTCTCGGTTTGCCGTTCTGCAGTCTGTCATAATCGTATACACGATAGGTGATATCGCTGCTCTGCTGTGTCTCCAGAATCAGTGTGCCGCCTTTGATGGCATGTACGCATCCCGGATTGATCTGGAAGAAATCTCCCTTATGTACCGGCACTTTGCGGATGAAATCGCTCCACTCATGATTGCGGATCATTTTCTCCACTTCTGCCTTGTCATTTGCATTGTGTCCGATAACAATTTCTGTACCCGGTTCGCAGTCCAGCACGTACCAGCACTCGGTCTTTCCAAGAGATCCATTCTCATGCTCTCCTGCATAAGCATCATCTGGATGAACCTGGATGCTCAGATCATTTTTTGCATCAATGATCTTGATCAGCAGCGGAACCTGGCTTCCCGGGTAATTTCCGAAAATTTCCGGCTCCTCGTTCCAGAGCTCACCTAATGTTTTTCCATCAAATCTTCCGCCTGCCACACGGCTCATTCCGTTGGCATGTCCGCTGATCGCCCAGCACTCGCCGGTTGTATCGCTCGGAATTTCGTAATCAAATACGTCTCTTAACTTTGTTCCACCCCAGATTGCTTCTTTGAACACCGGGTCCATAAATAAAAGCTCCATATTTTTCTAATCCTCCTTGTTTTCAGGATCTGTCCACTACATCTATTTTAACCGATAACATTCAAAAACGAAACCCCTAAAATGACAAACTTTCACATTTTCTGTAACCGGTTACTTTCCTTTTATTCCACCCTTTTTCTATATCAAAACAATCCTGTTTGTTATATGTAAAGCTGACTGTTTTCAGCCAGCCTTTTTTATAAAAAGCAATCGAAAAACGGTATTTTACCATCCGCGGTCTGCGCCGCCTTTTTTGTATTCAAAACCTGTAAAAAAGATTCGATTGCGAATCCTACACTTTATAATACTTTCCCGCATCCCATTTCGTGCAGGTCCTCTTTTTTATTCCGAAATTGCCGGGAGATATACCATAGGATCAATGGCTTTTCCGTCTTTTTTCATCTCAAAGAAAAGATTGCTTCCCTCTTTTACATAATATTTCGTCGGTGCTGCAACTGCTCCGATCCGTGCTGCTTTCTGAACTTTCTGGCCTGCCTCGAGGGAAACGTCTGTGAGCTGTCCGTAGATGGCTTCGTATCCATTTCCAAGATTCATGGTGACGGTGAGGCCGGTTCTTGCATCATTTTCCACACTCACAACTTCTCCGTCCGCTGCCGCCAGAACCGGAGTTCCTTCTGCCGCCGAGAAAACAACGCCTGGATTGCACTGGTAAAGATCCAGTGTCGGGAAATAAACGGTATTTTCCATGTTATACGGAATCAGAACTGTTCCAGTAACCGGCAGTTCCATGATTGTCGCTTCGCTGAACATCAGATCCTGTGCAGCCCCTGCTGTCTCAACTGCCGTTTCCTGATTTTCTGCAGAATCCACAGTTCCGGATGCTGCACTCGTTTCTTCATTCGCCGCTGTTTCTCCTGATCCTGTTTCTCCGTTCTGATCCGCCGCTGTTCCGTTTACCGCCTGCGCGTCCTGTCTTTCTGTATTCCCATCTGATTCTTCCGGTGTATTCTGAGCCGTCTCTGCATCTGCTTCTGGATTTCCCGCCGCCTCTTCTTCACACGCCGCTTCCATTTCCGGCACCTGTTCCAGACTGTTTTCCACATCATCTGCCTGATCCTGTACGGCACGCGTTCCGTCTGCATCTCCCGCCGTCTCCTCCGTCTGCTGTTCTGTAGTTCCGGTGCTTTCGTCCTCTGTAAGCTGTGCCGTCTCTCCCTGTTTCGCCTGATCTGCCTTACCGTTTCTCGCATCCTGCTGCCAGGTCAGCACTCCGCCTGCAATCATCATTGCCAGTGCCGCTGTGATCACGCCGATTCTCAACTTGTCTCTTTTCATGTTCTTACCACCTCTGCTGATATCTTTTTAAGCATTTCAGAGGCGTTTTTCGATTTCTCGCTCTCCTCCTGCTTTTCTACAGTAAGCAGTATTTCCCATCCGGCGCGATCTATACACAAAAACTGGATTTTTCCTTTCCGTTATCCACAATTTTTCCCCTGCGCTTCTTTCTTTTGTGGAAAACATAATTCTTTTCTGCGCATTCCGTGCAAAACATCCCCAATGTTATCCACACCTTATTTTCTCGACTTGCTTCACGTAAAAAAAGAGCCGGAACCGGGAATTTTCTCCCGTTTCCAGCTCTCGCTTTCACCTGTATTTACTGTAATCTTCCATACACCGTACTCGCATCCGCGATGCTGTCCACCGCAGATCCCGAATCCGTCATGGCCTCTGCCGTAACAAGTATGTACTCTTCGCCTCCATATTCTGCAAAGCTGACCAGGCACTGACCCGCCTCATCGGTAAATCCGGTCTTTCCGCCTTCAATGACTGCCCCGTTCTCCAGTGTCGTACTCATCTCATAGCTGGTAAACCGGTGGAGCATCGTGTCATACAGCGTAATTCCCTCCGGGTGTGATGCGGTAGCTTCCGTTGTGTAAACCTCCCTCGTCACGATCTCGCGAAACGTATCACTCTTCAGACACTCGCTCATCAGCACCGCAATATCACGGCAGGTAGAATAATGGTTGTCGTTATGCAGTCCCGTGCAGTTCTCAAAATGCGTATTGGTAAGTCCCAATTCTTCTGCTTTCTGGTTCATCATGGCCACAAAACCTTCTTCCGATCCGCCGACTGCTCTCGCCAATGTCTCACATGCATCTGCGCCGGATGGAAGCAGCACACCATAGAGAAGATCACGAACCGTCGGCTGTTCGTACGGATTAAATCCCGCTACCGACGCATCCTGTGCCGTCAGTTCCTCGAAGATGTCCTCCGGAACCGTAATCGTCTCGTTCAGATCCGGAAGATTTTCAATGGTAAGCAGCGCTGTCATAATCTTTGTCATCGACGCCGGATAAATTCTCTCATCTCCGCCCAGATTCATCATCTCAGCCAGATCGCTTTCCCGCACCAGCAGGGCATGCTGACTGTTCAGACCATCTGACGAAATCTGCTGTACCGGCTCAGGCGTCGGTGTAATCTCCTCCTCCGGGCTGGAATCCGATATCGGCTCTGAACTGTCCCCAGCAAGAGAGGATGACGAAACCGAAGAGGATGCACTTGCGTTTCCATCCGTCTGTTTTTTCTCGTTCTTCTGCATCTGATATCCAAGCACGCCAATCAATCCGATAATGATAACAAGCAGAACACTTAAAATCACTTTCTGCTGAAACTGGCGTCTTCGTCTTTTGTTTTTCTTTTTTTGTGCCATAAACAGATTCCTCCGTTCTTTTTTATTCTTTCAAAGCATAGTACATTTCCTGCTCTTTTGCAAGATTTTCGCCGTAACCTTAAGATAAACATAATCAAAATTGGTCCACCGGACCAATTTTGGATATGCAGAACAAAAAAAGAACCCTCGAAAGGGTTCCACATAGTGAAGCATCGGGGATTCGAACCCCGGACAACTTGATTAAAAGTCAAGTGCTCTACCGACTGAGCTAATGCTCCGTAAAATATGCCTAGTTCCGGAATCGAACCAGAGACACGAGGATTTTCAGTCCTCTGCTCTACCAACTGAGCTAACTAGGCATAAAATTGCGGGAGTAGGATTTGAACCTACGACCTTCGGGTTATGAGCCCGACGAGCTTCCAGACTGCTCCATCCCGCGATATCCTATTTTTGTACTTGATTTCTCAAGTAAAGCCGATGATCGGACTCGAACCGATAACCTGCTGATTACAA
>NZ_JAQEGR010000011.1:0-153932 GCF_027667425.1 Fusicatenibacter saccharivorans | reverse complement strand
CTTATTCAGAACTTTCGAGGATGTGTTTCATTGTTTAATTATCAAGGATCTTTGCCGTTCCAACTCGGATCAGCTCATTTATTTTATCACAGAGCTTTTCGTTTGTCAAGAACTTTTTTGATTTATTTTTTGAAGTTTTTTTAACTTCTTTGCCGTTCTTTCGATCAGCAACTCGTTTATTTTATCAAACTCATTCGCTTTTGTCAAGAACTTTTTTAATTTATTTTTTGGATTAGTTTTTTCAAACCTATCACCAACTCTGCTATCTTATCAGATGTGAAGCTGTTTGTCAAGAACTTTTTCCACAAAAAATATCATTTTGTTTTTGGCTTTTAAACGGAGAAGGAGGGATTTGAACCCTCGCGCCGGTTACCCGACCTACACCCTTAGCAGGGGCGCCTCTTCAGCCACTTGAGTACTTCTCCAAATGCCTAAATATAAAATGATATGTGCAGTCACTCATTCGTGACGCATGGTTTATTATACAAAAACCTTACGTTCTTGTCAACCCGTTTTTTCGAATTTTTTGTTTTTTTCTTACTATTATAGAAAATATGCCTTACAGAACCCAAATCAGCCCCCAGAATAGCAGAAAAGAGCGCATATCACGCTCTTTTCTGAAACCGCTACGCGGTTACGACGGCTTCAATTCTCTTCTTTACCATCTCGGCAATCTCTGTTGTCTTCATTCCCTGGTATTCCTCGTATGGGATCGGGTCGAGAAAATGGACTTCTACCGTTACAGGACGGACGGTATTGGAGTCAAACGGAACAAAACAGTTTTTTAACGCAACCGGCACGATCGGGCATTTTGCTTTTACTGCAATCTTGAAGCTGCCGCTTTTAAACTCCAGCAGCTGGTTTCCCTTTCTGCTCCTCGTTCCTTCCGGAAACAGAATGACGTTTTTGCCTTCTTTTACGGCATCGGCCGCCTCATTGATAACCTGCATTGACTGCCGCAGATTCTCCCGGTCCATAAACAGCGCGTGGATGCACGCAAAGACCTGTTTTAAAAACGGAATATGCTCTACCTCTTTTTTGGCAACAACTGTAAAGGTACGCGAGCACGCTCCTGCGATCGCCAGCACATCGTACAGTCCCTGGTGATTCGGATACATCACAAAACCGTCCTGCTCCGGAAGATTTTCTGCTCCATAGGATTCCACAATGACGTTTCCGCCTTTGTTCGCCCGCTGTACAATAAAGCGCAGCATTTTAAAGTGCTCTTCCAGACTGTACTTGTCCGGATGCGCTGCATGGTAACAGAGCCGGCACCACATCCACGGAACCAGAAGCAGATTCCGCAGCACCATCAGTAAAATTCGTTTCATATTTTTCTTCCCTTCCCCAAACGAGAAAAACGTGCCTGAGCTTTTTTCTCTCAGACACGTTTTTCGACGCTGTATTATTCCTGCGTTTTCTCAGAAGTCGTTTCGTTCTCTTTCTCCGAAACCGAAGTCTCCTCGGACGCCTCTTTGTCTCTTACTTTTGCAATGCTGGCAACCTTGATTTCGCCGTCCACATCCATCAGCTTAACGCCGGATGTGATCCGTCCCATCACAGAAATGCCGGAGCATGGCGTACGGATGATGATTCCCTCTGTGGTGATCATCATGATCTCATTATCCTCGTTGACCGCCTTGGAACCGATCAGGTTTCCGGTCTTTTCGGTAATCTTATAGCATTTGACACCCTTGCCGCCGCGGAGCTGTACGGTAAACTCTGCCATCGGCGTCCGTTTGCCCATGCCGTTTTCGGATACGACAAGGAGATAGTCTCCCTGCGTGCAGATCTGCATGCCGACTACTTCATCGCCATCCAGAAGGTTGATGCCGCGTACACCCATGGAAACACGGCCTGTCGTACGCACATCGTTTTCCTTGAAGCGGATACACTGGCCGAATTTCGTTACCAGAATAATCTCTTTCTCGTTATCAGTTGTCTTAACTTCAATCAGTTCATCATCATCGCGGAGCGCAATGGCAGCAAGACCCGTTTTTCTGACGTTCTCGTACTCTTCGAGCGGCGTCTTCTTCACCAGTCCCTTTTTCGTTGCCATAAATAGATAATGGCCCTTCTCATATTTACGCATTGGAATAACAGCGGTAATCTTCTCTCCCGGCTGCAGCTGGAGAAGGTTGACAATCGCCGTTCCTCTTGCGGTTCTGGACGCCTCCGGAATCTCGTATGCTTTCAGACGGTAGACTCTTCCCGTATTCGTAAAGAACATGAGGTAATGATGGGTCGTCGTCATCAGAAGCTCCTCGATGTAGTCGTCCTCGATGGTCTGCATGCCCTTGATTCCCTTGCCGCCGCGGTTCTGGCTGCGGAAGTTGTCAACGGTCATACGTTTGATATAGCCCAGTTTCGTCATGGTGATGACGGTATTCTCGCGCGGAATCAGATCCTCCATGGAGAGATCGTACTCATCAAAGCCAATGGAAGTTCTTCTGTCATCGCCGTATTTTTCGGATACGGTCAGAATCTCCCTGCGGATAACGCCAAGAAGCACCTTGCGGTCTGCGAGGATGGCTTTTAACTGCTCGATGCGCGCCATCAGCTCTTTGTACTCGTTCTCGAGCTTCTCCCGTTCCAGACCGGTCAGAGCGCGCAGACGCATGTCTACGATTGCCTGGGCCTGGGCATCACTCAGATCGAAGCGTTCCATCAGGTTCTTCTTTGCCTCTGCCGCATTCGCGGATGCACGGATGATATGGATCACTTCGTCAATATGGTCAAGCGCTTTTAAGAGTCCTTCCAGAATATGGCTTCTCTCCTGCGCTTTGTTCAGGTCGTATTTCGTTCTTCTCGTCACAACCTCTTCCTGGTGCTGCAGATAATACGTCAGCATCTCCAGAAGGTTCATGACTTTCGGCTGATTGTTTACCAGTGCAAGCATGATCACACCAAAGGTATCCTGCATCTGGGTATGTTTGTACAGCTGGTTTAAGATGACGTTTGCATTGGCGTCGCGGCGCAGTTCGATACAGATGCGCATACCCTCACGGTTGGAGTGGTCCGCAATGCCGGTGATGCCGTCGATCTTTTTATCTCTTACCAGCGCGGCGATGTTCTCGATCAGGCGCGCCTTGTTTACCATGTACGGGATCTCGGTTACGATGATCTCGCTCTTTCCGTTCGGCAGTGTCTCGATGTTTGATACCGCACGAACACGGATTTTACCGCGGCCGGTACGGTAGGCCTCGTCGATGCCGCGGGTGCCGAGGATTTCTGCTCCGGTCGGGAAGTCAGGGCCTTTTACAATGCCGAGAATCTCCTCGAGATCTGTCGTACGGTCCTCCTCGATGATATTATCAATAATTTTTACAATGGCACTTACCACCTCGCGCAGATTGTGCGGCGGGATGTTCGTTGCCATACCGACTGCGATACCGGAAGTACCGTTTACCAGAAGGTTCGGGTAGCGGGCCGGCATAACAACAGGCTCTTTTTCGGTTTCATCAAAGTTCGGGGCGAAGTCTACGGTGTCTTTGTTGATATCCGCCAGCATCTCCATCGAGATTTTGCTTAAACGTGCCTCGGTGTATCGCATAGCCGCAGCGCCGTCGCCGTCGACGGAACCGAAGTTTCCATGGCCGTCCACCATCGGATAACGGGTTGCCCAGTCCTGTGCCATGTTGACGAGTGCTCCGTAGATAGAGCTGTCGCCGTGCGGGTGATATTTACCCATCGTATCACCGACGATACGCGCGCACTTACGGTGCGGCTTATCCGGCGTATTGTTCAGTTCACTCATGGAGTACAGAATACGTCTCTGTACCGGCTTTAAGCCATCGCGGACGTCTGGAAGTGCACGGGATGCAATTACGCTCATCGCGTAGTTGATGTAGGATTCCTCCATCGTGTCTTTCAGATCGACCTCGTGAATTTTATCAAAAACATTATCTTCCATCTTTTCCTCCACTTCAGTTCACAGGACTTTTTAGATATCCAGGTTGTTTGCGTATTTTGCTCTCTCTTCGATAAAGTCACGGCGCGGTTCTACCTTGTCGCCCATGAGCGTATTGAAGGTAAGATCAATTTCAGAAGAATACTCTTCATCGAACACAACGCGGCGCAGAACACGGCGTTCCGGGTCCATGGTGGTCTCCCAGAGCTGCTCCGCATCCATCTCTCCCAGTCCTTTGTAACGCTGGATCTTATTATCTCCGCGTCCGATCTCATTGAGGATCTGATTCATCTGATCGTCGTCGTATGCGTACCATACTTTTTTGTTTTTCTCAATCTTGAACAGCGGCGGCTGTGCCAGGTAAACGTGGCCCTGTTTGATCAGCTCCGGCATGAAGCGGTACAGGAACGTCAGCATCAGCGTGTCGATGTGCGCGCCGTCGACATCGGCATCGGTCATGATGATGATCTTGTCGTAGCGCAGTTTGGTGATATCGAAATCGTCGTGGATTCCGGTTCCGAATGCCGTAATCATCGCTTTGATCTCGGCATTGGCATAAATTTTATCGAGACGTGCTTTCTCTACATTCAGGATTTTTCCACGCAGAGGCAGGATCGCCTGCGTTGCACGGCTTCTCGCGGATTTTGCGGAACCGCCCGCGGAATCTCCCTCGACCAGGAAGATCTCACAGTTTTTCGGATCCTTGTCGGTGCAGTCTGCCAGTTTTCCAGGCAGGGACATACCGTCCAGTGCGGATTTTCTTCTCGTCAGGTCACGCGCTTTTCTTGCAGCCTCTCTCGCACGCTGGGAAAGCAGGGACTTTTCAATGATCGTTTTTGCGACAGCCGGGTTCTGCTCCAGGAACAGCTCGAGCTGGGTGCTCACGATATTGTCGACTGCTCCTCTCGCCTCGCTGTTTCCAAGTTTCTGCTTTGTCTGGCCCTCGAACTGCGGCTCCTCAATTTTGATGCTGACAATCGCCGTCATACCCTCGCGGATATCCTCTCCGGTCAGGTTCGGTTCGCTGTCTTTTAACAGTTTATTTGCTCTTGCATATTCATTAAAGGTTTTCGTCAGCGCATTCCGGAAGCCCACGATATGGGTACCGCCCTCCGGCGTCGTAATGTTGTTGACGAAACCGTACGTATTTTCCTGATAGGAATCGTTGTGCTGCATCGCAACCTCAACGAGAACGCCGTCTCTTTCTCCCTCGCAGTAGATGATGTCCGGGTAGAGCGCCGTTTTGCTCTTGTTCAGGTAGCTGACAAACTCTTTGATACCGCCCTCGTAGTGGAATGCTTTTTCCACTACCGGATCCGTGCGCAGATCGCGCAGAACAATGCGCAGTCCCTTGGTCAGAAATGCGGTCTCGCGGAGTCTTGTTTTTAAAACGTCGTAATCATAAACCGTCTCCTCGAACATCGTGTCATCCGGCAGGAAACGGACCTCGGTACCTGTTTTTTCGATCGGACAGGTATCGATGACCTCCAGCTTATTCATGGTTTTTCCGCGCTCATACCGCTGGAAGTAAACCTTTCCATCGTGATAAACGCGCACCTCAAGCCAGTTAGACAGCGCATTTACAACGGATGCACCAACGCCGTGCAGACCGCCGGATACCTTGTACCCTCCGCCGCCGAACTTTCCGCCTGCGTGCAGCACCGTAAAGACAACCTCAACGGCCGGAAGGCCCGACTTATGATTGATGCCGACCGGAATACCACGGCCGTCGTCGATGACGGTGATGGAGTTGTCCGGGTTAATCGTAACGTCAATATTTTTGCAGTATCCTGCCAGTGCCTCGTCTACCGAGTTGTCGACAATCTCATAGACCAGATGGTGAAGTCCCCGTGCGGAGGTACTGCCGATATACATACCTGGGCGCTTCCGTACGGCTTCCAGACCCTCCAGAATCTGAATCTGGTCTGCACCATACTCTGTCTTTTCCATATTCTCTGTACTCATTTAGATTCCTCCTGTTTCTTTGTGAAACACAGATCCCTCGACCACCTGGAATACGCTGTTTGCCTCAAAATGATTTTCGACAAACTCGTCCAGTCCGGTACAGGTAATCAGTGTCTGTATGCTGTGAATGCTCTGCAGAAGATAATTCTGCCGGCTACCGTCCAGCTCCGACAAAACATCATCCAGCAGTAAAACCGGTGTATCGTGAATTTCCTCCTCGACCAGACGGATCTCCGCCAGTTTCAGCGAAAGCGCCGCCGTCCTCTGCTGCCCCTGGGAACCGTATTTACGGATATCAATGTCGTTGACCCGCACACAGAAATCGTCCCGGTGCGGCCCGGTGTAGGACTGTCCGAAACGCAGATCACGCTCTCTTCCGGCTTTTAACTCTTCGGAAAACCCTTCCTCGGACACATTCGGTTCATAGGTAATCAGAATCTGCTCCTTTCCTCCGGTCAGATTCTGATGGATCTCGGATAAAATATCATTCAGGCGGCTGATAAATTTTTTCCGCTCGGAAATAATGCTTGTTCCATAGCGGACCATCTGCTCATCCCAGATCTCGAGCGTATCCGCCATTCTGCCGGAAAACGAAATCTCTTTAAGCAGCTTGTTTCTCTGCGCCACCACTTTATTATAATTGGCAAGCTCGATCATGTATAGTCTTGACAATTGACAAATTTCGCTATCCAGGAAACGCCGGCGCTCCGCAGGACCGTTTTTGATTATATTCAGATCCTCCGGAGAGAAAAACACAATATTTACAATGCCAAAAAGTTCCGACGCTTTGCGGATCGGAACTCCATCGATGGCGATTCCCTTGGATTTATTTTTTTTTAGATGCATATCGATTTTATGCGTGCTGCCGTTCCGCTCCACCATCATCCGGATATGGGCTTCCTCCCGGTCAAACTGGATGATTTCGCGGTCCTTGCTGCCGCGGTGCGATTTTGTCGTACCCGCGAGATATAAAGCCTCGAGAATATTCGTCTTTCCCTGGGCATTGTCGCCGTAGAGAATATTCGTTCCGGGGCTGATATTTATGCATAAACTCTCATAATTCCGATAGTTCTTCAGTTCTAAAGATTTGATATACATGAGCACTCGTCCGTGAAAAATCAGCTTAAGTTTTTAAGCCTTATTTTTTAATTTGTATCTCATTTCCATTGTAGCAGACAACATCTCCGTCATAGAGCTTGCGGCCGCGGCGGGTATCTACTTCACCGTTTACGGTCACTTCGCCGTCCTTGATGACGAGCTTTGCTTCCACGCCGTCTTCTACCAGAGCCGCAGCTTTTAATGCCTGGCCCAGTTTGATGTAATCTTCACGCAGCGTAATAATTTCCATTTTTTCCTCCTGCACTGCCGTGCCTTTTCCTCACGTAAGTTCGCAGTTTTCAACCTGTGTGGCTGTAAAACCGCTGAAAGTTCTTTCAGAAAAGGTTCCGGCAGATTTCAAACTTATGTGACTTATCTCACGGAATTGAAGTTTACCGGCAGAATCAGATAGATATAGCTCTCTTCTTCGTTCCGGATAAAACATGGAGCCTTCGGGTTGACCAGATAAATCGAAATTTCCTCGTCGTCAATAACACGAAGTGCATCGATCAGGAATTTCGGGTTAAAACCGATCATAATATCCTTGCCTTCTTTGTTGATATCGATCTCTTCTTTCATGGAACCCATCGCGGAGTTGATCTGCAGTTCCATCGCTCCATCCTGGATGTCGATGATGATCGGTTTTTTGTCGCCTTCTTTGACAAGAAGCGTCGCACGGTCGATACAGCTTAAGAATTCTTTTTTGTTGATCGTCACTTTTGTCTCGTAATCACTCGAAAGCATCTGGTCGATGCGGAAATATTCACCGTCGATCAGTCTGGAAACGACCGTTGTATCATCGAACTTGAACATAATGTGGTTTTCCGAGAAGTAAATATCAATCTGATCATCCATCTCGCCGGACAGAATTTTGCTGATTTCGTTCAGGGTTTTTCCCGGAACAACGACTTTTCGGTCCAGATACGAATTTTTCAGCTCAATTTTGCGGATCGCAATACGGTGTCCGTCCAGAGATACGACGCGAAGTGTGTTATCTTTGATTTCAAACAGCTCACCGGTCATCAGTTTGTTGTTCTCATTGGCTGCAATGGAGAAAATGGTCTGACGGATCAGTTCTTTTAAGGTGAACTGGGAAATGGAAACACAATCGGAAGTTTCGAGAATCGGCAGATAGGAAAAATCTTCTCCTGACTGTCCCGGAATGTTGAATTTTGCTTTTTCACACGTAATCGTGGTTAGCAGATTTTCATCTGTTTCTATTGTAACCTGATTATCCGGAAGTTTTCTTACGATCTCAGAAAAAATCTTTGCATCCAGAGCAACAATACCGCGTTCCAGAATCATACCTGTGACAAGGGTCTCAATTCCGAGTTCCATATCGTTGGAGGTAAACTTGATCTGGCTGGAAGATGCATCAATCAGGATACACTGCAGAATTGGCATCGTAGTTTTACCGGAAACAGCTTTCATCGCAATGGCAACGCTTTTTACAAGGTCTGCTTTGTCAAACACTAATTTCATAATTGTGGATAACTCTCCTTTCCTCACGGCTGGGTGAGTATGCTTATAAAGAAAAAATATAGTAAAAATCCGTAGTCTTAGTCGTAGGGGCTGTGGATATGTGGATAACCCCTTCGAGAATGCGGAAATACTGGAAAAATGGATCTGTATAACTCTGTGAATAATCGAACGTGAACTTGTGTATGAAATGTTGATAACTTCAGGCTCCAAAGTTGTCCACAATTCATCCACAGGCTTTCCACATCGGTTTGTGCATAAATAAGGGCCTGTAAACCGATGCGTTTCTTCTTATATAAATGTAGATATAAATGTAGATCGGTTCGAACTGTTTTGACAGAGTTACAGCTATGCCGCTTATTTAGACGGGTTAATCTTCTTCTTTAAGATATCTACCGTGTTGCGGACACTGTCTTTGGCATTCATTTCCTTTTCGATCTTCTCAATGCCGTGCATGACAGTGGTATGATCGCGGTCGCCCATCATTTTTCCGATTCCGGTCAGCGGGGCATCGAGCATTTCGCGGCACAGATACATTGCGATCTGGCGCGGGAATACGATTTTGCTGCTCCGCTTGCTGCCGACAATGTCGGACGGCGTAATATCGAAGTGATCTGCAACGGTGTCGATGATAAATTCCGGCGTGATGACCTTCTTCTCGTTTGGGGAGATGATATCGCGCAGCACCTGTTCTGCAAGATCAATGTTGATTTCACGTTTTTCAAGGTTTGCGTATGCAATGATTTTGTTGAGAGCGCCTTCTAATTCACGGATGTTCGATTTAATATTGGAAGCGATGTATTCGATCACATCGTCGCTGACGGAATAGCCGTCGAGTTCCTGCTTTTTGCGGAGGATGGCGATTCGCGTTTCATAATCCGGGCTCTGGATGTCGGCAAGGAGTCCCCATTCGAAACGGGAACGGATGCGGTCTTCCAGGATATCCATGTCTTTCGGGGGACGATCCGAAGAAAGGATGATCTGTTTGTTGGCGCCGTGCAACGTATTGAAGGTATGGAAAAACTCTTCCTGTGTTGATTCCTTTCCTATAATAAACTGCACATCATCGATGAGAAGTACGTCGATATTGCGGTATTTCTCACGGAATTTGGTCATTGCGGTGTTGTTGCTGTTTCGGATGGCCTCGATGACTTCATTTGTAAATTCTTCACTCGTTACGTAGAGAATCCGCGAAGACGGGTTCTTCTGAAGAATAAAATGTGCGATCGAATGCATCAGATGGGTTTTGCCCAGTCCAACACCACCGTATAAAAACAGCGGATTGTAGATTTCTCCCGGGGATTCGGCCACGGCGAGAGAAGCTGCATGGGCAAATTTGTTATTGCTGCCGACCACGAAGGTATCAAAGGTATACTTTGGATTCAGGTTCGGCACATAGAGATTTTTCTGGACGGGAGCAGGCGCTTTTTCCTGTTTCACTTCTTCCGGAAGAATAAAGCGGATCTCATAGTTGACACCTGTGATTTCCGCGATGGCCACTTTAATAGGAAGAGTATATTTTTTGCTCACGTAATCGAGACCCATTTTTTCGGATGGAACCAGGATTGTGATCAGATTGTCCTCAACCGAATGGATCGTAAGTGGTTCAATCCATGTAGTAAAGGAGATCTCAGATAATTCGTGCTCGTCCCGCACTCTCTGCAGTATTTCTTTCCATTTATCTTGTACGATTTCCATGCTTTTTCTGTCGCTCCGCTTCTATAATCATTGCTTTTTGGGGATAACTTCTGTCTGAAAAACGAAATTTTCCCCGAATAGTCGCATTTTTACTTCTATATGATATAATAAAATGCCGTTTTATTCAACCCAAAAATGTGGATAATTATTTTTTTATCCACAGAATGTGTAAAAAATTTTCCTGTTGATGAAATGGAGGATAGTTTGTGGATAACAGGGAAGCTTATGTTGATAAAATTGTGGATAGAGGGCTGGAAAAACCGAAATGTGTAAAGTCTGGAAAACTTATATACACATTATACATGGCGTAAATACTGGAAAAATTGGAAATGCCCACAGGTTGTACACAGCAAAACCGAAAGTTATCCACAAGGTTATCCACAGATTGTGGATAATGTTGATTACGGTTACAAGATATCGTGTGGAAAGCGCAAAAATCGAACTGGTATTTGTACGTGTGCGGCGGACAGTGTGGATAAGTTGTGGATAAACCGAAAATCAGCACACGGAAGGCACGGGCAGCGGCAGACCGGAAAACCGCGTCAGAGCGGCATTTTTCCCGAAAAAACTGCGAAAATTATTGATTTTAGGGTTGACGAAATGGGGGTTTATGAATATAATTGAAATGATGTTTTCTGTCATACATGTAGTGAAATACTGCCTCGCAGGCAGTTATTGATTAGAATTTAAAGGAGGTGCCTTATCTTATGAAAATGACATTTCAGCCGAAAAAAAGATCCAGAGCTAAAGTTCACGGATTCAGAGCAAGAATGAGCACAAAAGGTGGAAGAAAAGTTTTAGCTGCAAGAAGATTAAAAGGAAGAAAAAAATTATCAGCATAAAACCAAAGGCCGCATAAAATTTATGTGGTCTTTTCTTCTATCTAAAGCTATTCAATGAAAAGAAAATTTAGACAAATCATGAAGGAAAGAATGGATTCATGAAATATTCGGAAAGCCTGAAAAAAAACAGAGATTTTCAGCTGGTTTATAAGCAGGGAACATCGTTTGCAAACCGATTTCTGGTCATGTATGTGAAGAAAAATCAGCTGGGACGGAACCGGATTGGAATTTCAGTAAGTAAAAAGGTGGGAAACAGCGTTGTGCGCCACCATCTGGCGAGACTGATCCGGGAGAGTTATCGTCTGCATGAAGAGGAATTTCAGTGTGGAATGGATGTAGTTGTGATCGCAAGAGTTAATGCAAAAAACTGTACGTATTTCGAGATAGAGGGAGCACTTTTGCATCTGGGAAGACTACATCATATATTAAAGGAAACAGAAAAATGAAGACGGTATTGATAAAAGGTATCCGGTTTTATCAGAAGTACCTGTCTCCTCTGAAGAGGGTGCACTGCCCTTATACGCCGACCTGCTCGCAGTACGGGCTGGAAGCGATTCAGAAATATGGTGCTTTCAAAGGAAGTCTGCTGGCATTATGGAGAATACTGAGATGTAACCCGTTTTCACACGGAGGTTACGACCCTGTGCCGTAGATAAATAAGGAGGAAAAGACGTTTTGGATATCGTACTGAGTAAATCAACGTGGCCGATTATCGGGTGGGTATGCCAGATCCTCGGCTGGCTGATCAATGGAATTTATTTTTGTCTGGAAAAAATTGGAATTCCGAATATCGGTATTGCGATTATTCTGTATACGATTATCATTTATCTCGTTCTGACGCCGCTTCAGATCAAGCAGCAGAAGATGTCGAAGATGATGAGCGTAATGCAGCCGGATCTGCAGAGAATTGAAAAGAAATATCAGAACAAAAAAGACCAGGCTTCTCAGATGAAAAAATCTGAAGAAACCATGGCAGTTTATCAGAAATACGGTGTCTCCCCGACAGGAAGCTGCAGTACACTGCTGATTCAGATGCCGATTCTGCTTGCACTGTACCAGGTTATCTATCATATTCCGGGATATATCGGAAGTGTCCGCAATGTATTCCAGGGACTGACAACACAGATGATGGGTGTATCAGGATATTCTGACATCCTGACACAGTTTATCACAGATAACCGTGTTACCATGTACAGTAAAGTAAGTGAAACATTAACCGAAAATAACCTTCTGGACATGTTTTATGTGCTGAAACCGTCCCAGTGGACGAAGCTGGCTGACATCAGCGAGTTCTCCGGTATTGCGGATACCATTACAAAAACCGCCGCGGAGTCCAAGCATATCAACATGTTCCTTGGATTTAATATCACACAGTCTCCGATGGATGTCATCCGCGAGGGTATGGCAAACGGATCTGCGCTTCTGATTGCAGGAGCAATTCTGGTGCCGATTCTGGCATGGTTTACCCAGTGGCTGAACTACAAGCTGATGCCGCAGGCACCATCTTCCAACAACGGAAATAAGACAGCAAACTCCATGGAAAATTCCATGAAGACCATGAACACGGTAATGCCTGTTTTCTCCGCATTTATGTGTTTATCATTCTCCATCGGTATTGGTATTTACTGGATCGCCGGTGCGCTCGTTCGAAGTGTACAGCAGGTTATCATCAACCGCCATATGTCCTCGATCGACATGGATGAGGTGATCCGCAAAAACCAGGAAAAAGCTGCAAAGAAGAGAGAAAAAGCCGGCCTTCCGCCGCAGAAAATCACACAGGCTGCAACGCAGAGTGTGCGTAATATTCAGGTACAGGAGAACGAAGAGCCGTCTGCTGAGGAAAAAGAGGCAGCAAGAAAGGCTTCGACTGAGTATTACAACAGCAATCAGGAATACCGCGCCGGAAGCATCGCTGCGAAAGCAAACATGGTAAAACAGTTTGATGAAAAGAACAGCAAAAAGAAAAAATAGGGGGTAAATCTTTATGGAGTTTATCGAAGTATCCGCAAAAACCGTGGACGACGCCATTACAAAAGCCTGCATCGAGCTTCAGGCTGCCAGCGATAAACTGGAGATCCAGGTCATCAGCGAAGGCAGTTCCGGATTCTTTGGAATCGGAAGTAAACCGGCTGTGATCCGTGCCGCTGTAAAAGCCGCACCGGAAAAAGAACCGGAAACACCCCAGAAACCAGAGAAAAAAGAGGCAGCTCCTGCACCGGTAAAAGAAGCGCCGAAAAAAGAAGCTGTAAAGAAAGAAACGGAAAGAAAATCTGCTCCGCGTCAGGCAGAAACTGCAAGACGCTCCGAGCCAAGAGAAGAGCGTGAAGTAGTTCAGAGAACAGACGAGGAAATCGCCCAGATCAAGGCAACGGCACTTGAGTTCTTAAGCGGTGTATTCAAAGCCATGGAGCTCCCGGTTGAGATCCAGATGGAGTATAATGCCGAGAACGGTTCTCTTGAAGTTGATTTTGCCGGTGAGGATATGGGCATCCTGATCGGCAAAAGAGGACAGACGCTGGATTCCCTTCAGTATCTGACCAGCCTTGTAGTCAATAAAGAGCAGAAGGATTACGTTCGTGTCAAACTTGATACGGAAAATTACCGCAAGCGCAGAAAAGAAACACTGGAAAACCTGGCAAGAAACATCGCTTACAAAGTGAAAAAGACCAGAAGACCGGTTTCTCTGGAGCCAATGAATCCTTACGAGAGAAGAATCATCCACTCTGCACTGCAGGGAAATAAATTTGTGGAGACCTACAGCGAGGGCAGCGAGCCATATCGCCACGTTGTTGTAGCGCCGAAACGATAAGAAAGCGTAAAAAATATGCAAAAAGACGGTACCTGTGTAAAATACGGGGTACCGTCTTTTCTGGTTTTCTGCTAAAATGGAACTATTCAGAGCCATGCGAGAGGAAAGAAAAAATGTGGATCTGAATACTGGGATCCCCAAAAAGAGAGGTTTTAGAAAGGACTGGAAACAATGGCAGGATTTCATTTGGATGATACAATTGCCGCAGTGTCCACAGCGATGGCGCCGGCGGGAATTGGTATTGTAAGAATCAGCGGAAACGATGCATTCGAAGTGGCGGATCGCGTATTCCGTGCAAAAAAAGAAGGAAAAAAGCTTTCTGCGGTCAAATCGCACACCATTCATTATGGCTGGATTACCGAAGGGGAGGAAGTGATTGATGAGGTCCTTGTCATGGTAATGAAAGGACCGAAAACATATACGGGCGAGAATACCGTCGAGATCGACTGTCACGGCGGGGTGCTGGCGGTGAAAAAAGTGCTCGAGGCAGTCTTAAATGCCGGTGCGCGGGCGGCAGATCCGGGCGAGTTTACGAAACGGGCGTTTCTGAACGGAAGAATGGATCTGACGCAGGCCGAAGCGGTCATGGATGTTATTTCGGCGAAAAGTGCCTATGCCTTAAAAAGCTCCGAGAGCCAGCTTCGCGGAACGGTGAAAAAGGCGATCCGGGCAATCCGCAAGAAGCTGATTTACGAGATCGCATTTATTGAGTCGGCGCTCGATGACCCGGAGCACATCAGCCTGGACGGGTATCCAAAGCGGCTGGCCCAGGTTGTTGCGGAGCAGAAAAAGCAGGTGGAAAAGCTGCTTGCATCTGCGGATGAGGGCAAGATGATCCAGGAGGGCATCAAGACGGTGATCCTTGGAAAACCGAATGCCGGAAAATCATCGCTTTTAAATCTGCTGGCAGGCGAGGAAAAAGCGATTGTGACGGATATCGCCGGAACGACACGCGACGTGCTCGAGGAAAATCTGGTCTTAAAGGGCATTTCCCTTCGGATTCTGGATACGGCGGGGATCCGAAAAACGGCGGATACGGTCGAGAAAATCGGTGTGGATCGTGCTTTGGAGCATGCAAAGGACGCAGATCTGATTCTCTATGTGGTGGATGCATCCGTGCCGCTTGATGAGAATGATGCAAAAATCATGGAAATCCTGAAAGGGCGCAAGGCGATTGTGCTGCTGAATAAGTCGGATCTGACTGCGGTGATCGAAAAAGAGGAGATGGAGCAAAAGACAGGCGCTCCGGTCATCAGCATTTCCGCGCGGGAAGAGACGGGTATGGAAGAGCTGGAGGAACAGATGAAAAAGATGTTTTTCCAGGGCGAAATTTCGTTCAACGATGAGGTTTACATCACGAATGCGCGCCACAAGCAGGCGCTTCTTGCAGCAAAAAAGAGTCTGGAACTGACGGCAGAAAGCATCGAAATGGGTATGCCGGAGGATTTCTTTTCCATTGATCTTATGAATGCGTATGAGGAGCTTGGTTCGATCATCGGTGAAGCGGTGGGAGAGGACCTTGTGAATGAGATTTTCAGCAAGTTCTGTACAGGTAAATAAAGGCAGCAAATACAGATTACGAAGATCTGCCGGAATAGAGTTACAAGGAACGACAGCCGGATTTTGACAGAGTAGAAAAAGCTTAAGGCAAAATTCAAAGCTGTAGATAGAGAAAGAGGATAAAAGAAAAATGGCAGTTTTAGAAGAAACAATTGATATTGCCGTCATCGGTGCGGGCCATGCGGGATGCGAGGCAGCACTTGCGGCAGCGCGGATGGGGCTGGAAACGGTTGTATTTACGGTAAGTGTCGATAGCATCGCGATGATGCCGTGCAATCCGAACATCGGAGGAACCTCGAAGGGACACCTCGTAAAAGAGATCGACGCGCTCGGCGGCGAGATGGGTAAAAATATTGATAAAACGTTTATTCAGTCGAAAATGCTGAATCAATCGAAGGGACCGGCAGTGCATTCTCTGCGTGCGCAGGCGGATAAGCGGGCATACAGCCAGTCGATGCGCGAGGTTCTCGAAAATACCGATCATCTGACGATCCGCCAGATGGAGATTGCGGAGCTGATCGTGGAAGACGGTGTTCTGACGGGCGTAAAGGCCGTTTCCGGCGCGATTTACCACTGTAAGGCTGCCGTTCTCTGTACCGGCGTTTATCTGAATGCACGGTGTATTTACGGTGATGTGAGCACATATACGGGACCGAACGGCCTGCAGGCGGCAACACATCTGACGGATTCGCTGAAGGCAAACGGCGTGGAGATGGTGCGCTTTAAAACAGGAACTCCGGCGCGTATTGACAAGCGGAGCATCGATTTTTCCAAGATGGAAGAGCAGTTCGGTGATGAGCGTGTTGTGCCGTTCTCCTTCTCGACCGATCCGGAGAGCGTACAGATTGATCAGGAATCCTGCTGGCTGACGTATACGAACGAGGAGACGCACAAAATCATCCGCGAAAATCTCAGCCGGTCGCCGCTCTATTCCGGCATGATCGAGGGAACTGGTCCGCGGTACTGTCCTTCGATTGAGGATAAGGTCGTAAAATTTGCGGATAAAAACCGCCATCAGGTGTTCCTGGAGCCGGAGGGAAGATATACAAACGAGATGTACGTCGGCGGCATGTCGAGTTCACTGCCGGAGGATGTGCAGATTGCGATGTATCACACCGTGCCGGGCCTGGAACACGCGAAAATCGTGCGGAATGCGTATGCGATCGAGTACGACTGCATCAACCCGAGACAGCTTCTGCCGTCCCTCGAGTTCAAGGCGATCAAAAATCTGTTTTCCGGCGGCCAGTTTAACGGCAGTTCAGGATACGAGGAAGCTGCGGCACAGGGCCTGATCGCGGGCATCAATGCGGCGCTCCGCGTGCAGGGAAAAGAGGAGCTTGTGCTCGACCGTTCCGAGTCGTACATCGGTGTTCTGATCGATGACCTCGTAACGAAAGAGAACCACGAGCCGTACCGAATGATGACGAGCCGCGCGGAATATCGTCTGCTGCTCCGTCAGGACAACGCGGATCTGCGTTTGCGCAAATACGGCTACCGCGTGGGTCTGATCAGCGAGGAGCAGTATGAGGCACTGAAAGTAAAAGAACAGCAGATTCAGGAAGAGATTGAGCGCGTGGAGAATACGTATGTGGGAACGAGCTCGAACATCAATGAGCTTCTGGAAGAGTATGGATCAACGCTGCTTTCCGGCGGAAGTTCGCTCGCAGAGCTGATCCGCCGGCCGGAGTTGAATTATAAGATGCTGGCGGAAGTAGATCCGAAAAGACCCAAGCTGCCGGAGGATGTGCAGGAGCAGGTCAACATCAACATCAAGTACGACGGCTATATCAGGCGCCAGATGAAGCAGGTGGAGCAGTTCAAGAAGATGGAAGAGAAGAAGATCCCGGAGAATATCAATTACGACGAGATCCAGAGCCTGCGCATCGAGGCGAAACAGAAGCTGAACCTGTACCGTCCGATCAACATCGGCCAGGCGTCCCGTATTTCGGGCGTTTCCCCGGCGGATATTTCGGTTCTGCTGGTGTATCTGGGACATAAATAAAGGACAGATATGCATGGCTGAATTACATTCTTATGCAGCGAAACAGCAAGTGTTTTGATACTGCGTGGACAGGAACAAAAAGTGCAGTGGGCACTTGGAAGAATAGAGTAGAACGGAGAACAACATGAAAGAATACAATCTTGAAGGATTTGAGCGCGGCCTTTTTGAGCTTGGAATCACACTTTCCGAGGAGCAGAAAACGCAGTTTCTGCAGTATTATGAGCTGCTTGTAGAGTGGAATTCGTTTATGAATCTGACGGCGATTACGGAGTTCGATCAGGTGATTACGAAGCATTTTCTCGACAGTCTGTCGCTGGTGAAGGTCTGTGATGTGGAACAGGCGGGACGCATTCTCGACGTGGGAACGGGAGCCGGTTTTCCGGGAATCCCGCTGAAAATCGCGTTTCCGGAGGTGGAAGTTGTACTGCTGGATTCACTGAATAAGAGAGTGAAATTCCTGAATGAGGTGATCGGACAGCTTGGCCTTTCGAAAATCACGGCGGTTCACGGAAGAGCCGAGGATTTCGCACGCCAGAAGGATCACCGGGAGCAGTTTGATCTCGTGGTATCACGCGCGGTGGCGAATTTAAGCTCGCTTTCGGAGTACTGTCTGCCGTATGTGAAAGTGGGCGGACGGTTTGTTTCGTATAAATCGGGCAAATTGAATGAGGAGCTTGCCGCAGCTCAAAAAGCGATTCATGTGCTCGGCGGCGAGGCGAAAGAGCCGGTTTATTTCCAGCTTACAGGAACGGAGGATGAGAGATCGTTTGTCTGTATCGAGAAGGGGAAGGCAACGCCGAAA
Source organism: Fusicatenibacter saccharivorans (assembly GCF_027667425.1). Classification (NCBI taxonomy): domain Bacteria; kingdom Bacillati; phylum Bacillota; class Clostridia; order Lachnospirales; family Lachnospiraceae; genus Fusicatenibacter; species Fusicatenibacter saccharivorans. Next base: position 135,767 of record NZ_JAQEGR010000011.1, on the reverse strand, counting down.
AAGTACCCGAGAAAAGCGGGAACACCGGCGAAGGAGCCGATTCAGTAAAAAATAGATTTTTTGAGAAAGCTAAAAAAGAAACAAAAGTGTAAAAGGTGAAATCAGAAGAGATTGTTATGCCGAGTAAGTTGGCATAATAACCTCTTCTGATTTTTTATGTATATATACGATTAAATGTCTGGAAAATTACACTTTTGAGCAAAAAAAACAATTCTCCTATTTGCAGTATTTTGCGCTGAATATTTTGTGAAAATATGATAATTGTTAAAAAAATTATATCAGTGTATGATGAGATAAATAGATCGATTGTGAAACGTAAAAGAAAATATGATAGGGGGGAATGGCATGAGGAAAATATTAAAAATATTTGTTTGCTTCATTGGAATTATGATATCAGCATCTACTGTATCGGCATCTAAACTTGAAATACTATCGGAATCTGAAGATTATGAAAAAATAGTTGAGCTGGCTGATGAAATTGTGTCTGTTACAAATGGAGGACCTGTTGAGGATCCGTTTGAGGAGGGAATCCGTGTATCGGATATTGATTTTGATAATGCATTAAAAGAGTATATTGATACGCCACTTTTGACCTCAGAACTTCTTTCTGTGTCCGAAGTAGAAAGCGCGTTAGAACAAAGCGATTATATTTGGATTATCCCGATTAGAGCATATGGACATTTGTATGAAGCATGTGCGGTAAGGGCAAATGGGGAAGATGGACAACCGATTGATCAATGGCACATAAGTGGAGCCAGAGGATATGAATTAGACGATACGCCGACCTATATAGAACAATTAAATATTTCACTTGCTGCAAACCCAGATATTGTATGGGACAATTATAAGTTTCGACTTGTTGGAGGAGTAGATCCGATTCGTTTTCCGGTCTGGATTACATTCACGGAAACGCAAATGGAGTATCTGATACCGGGACGTGAAGATGCTGCAGCGTGTCTTACAGACAGTTCGGAAATAGCGGAAGATAGACTTGATGGTGAAGAAGAATTCCATGCATATAGTTATGCTGCGGTTGTTGCCGCAGTTGCTGATTCGTCTTATATCGAAACTGACGATGCACAAGGAGGAACCAATATTGTCCTTGATGTTGCAAATCAGCCGGTGAAACATCAAAATAAGATGTTGGTAATTATTTTAGGAATTGGGATTCTGGCAGTTGGTATTATAGCTGGTTTGGCAATTAAAAGGAAACAAAGAAAGTGAAAGGGAAGCCCGGATGAAACATTTCTAAAAACGAAAAGCTTGTAACGAAGAAACAGGTGCTATCTGAGAAAAAGAGACAGCACCTGTTTTTTATAGAAATTCCGGAAAATAATGCCAAAAATTCAGCACGGCAGAACGTGAATTACTGCGTTACAAATTTTTTATACACAGCAGCCCGGAATCAGAAATCCGATGTAGCTGATGAGGAACAGTACCAGCCAGATCGTTCCAGGCAGGAGTGTCAGATGGCAGGAGGCGCGCTTCCACTCGGCGGGAAGTTTCGCGGTGAGAGAAGAGTAGCCGTCGTCGATCCAGATCATCAGAGGGACGAGCGCCGGCATCAGGTAACGGCCCTGCGATTGGTAGTCGCTGAAATACGTGTTGTACATGTCCATGAACAGCGTGACCAGGCAGGCGAGGAACAGCATCACAAAGAGGAGAAGCTGCGGCTTTTTGCGGAACCAGTGCGGAACCATGCCGAGGAACAAAAACACTAGGAATCCGAATGCCATCAGGGCGCCGTACAGCAGATAAAGCACCATCGGGAGATGGACGGTCATGTAGGAGAACGAGCCGATGAAGCTGCTGACGGTCGAGAACAGCCAGTTGGAGGTGCGGCCCTCCGGGGTCTGTAAATACGTCTGCTGGAAGCTCCAGCCTTCGGATGCCGGGGTCTGACGATTCTCTGGTTTGTATTCATCGGCTGCGTACAGCGCTGCGGATTCATTCGAGGTGCGCATGCCGAGCAGATCGCCGTCGTGGATGACGGCATTGCGGATGAAGAACCAGCCGCCGATCAGGAAGGCGATAGCGAAAACAGCCAGCGCTTTGACAAAAATTTCTTTTGCCGGTTTCCGGAAATGAATCATCAGCGCGAAGAACAGCAGAATGCTGCACAGCAGGTACGCGTAGGCGTTATAGTACGACAGCGCGCAGAGTCCGCAGCCTGCTCCCAGGCCGATACAGTCTTTTTTGCAGAATGCGCTTTTCATGCCGCGAATCCAGAAATAGATGATCAGTGCGACCGTGAAAACGGCGAACGAGTCGTTGTTCACATAGCAGGAGAGGAACACAAACTGCGGCAGAAAACCGACGAAAATACCGCCGAGCAGTGCGGATTCGCGCCGTTCAAAGAGCTCTTCGCCGATCAGAAACACAACGATCAGTGTGCCGGTGCCGGAAAGGACGCTGGTGAGGCGAGCGGCAGTTAAAAGAGCCGCTGCACTTTTCGTAAACAGCGATGTAATGGCCATAAACACGGAGCTGATGATCGCGGTCAGATACGGATACAGCGCATAGGAGAATCCCCACAGCGGATGGCGCACCGATTCTTCCATGCCGTTCGGCAGTGTGTGGTGTGAGACGATGTATTCCGGAATCAGCATCCGCATCGCCTCATCGGGGGCGTGTTCGGTTTTCAGGAAAATCGAGGTGCCAAAAGAGATGCAGAAAAAGCCGAAAATCAGCATATACTTGGCCCAGTAGTAGTCTTTTTTATTCATAGAGTCTCCTAAAATCTCCAGTCCCGGACGGGAAAAAGTCCGGCGTAATATTTTGCGGCGGAACAAAAATGGAAAAGCGTCCGTCCGCGGATACGTTATAGTATACATGATTCTTATGGTAAAAGAAATTGATTTTTCGTCGAAAAACAAACAAACTGCTCCATGGCTTCACTGTTTTTTCACAAATTTTCCAGCAAATTATCACATTTTCAGAATAAGATAAAGTGTCTTTAGAAAATGAGAGCATCTCCGGCTCTTTCACCCCCAAGGGCGGGCCGGAACTGCTTTAAGAAACAAGGAGGAAGGAACATTGATAGAGGTTAAAAACCTGGTGAAACGCTATGGCGACCACGTAGCTGTCAATAACCTGAGTTTTACCGTAGAAGAAGGCCAGATCTATGGATTTCTTGGCCCGAATGGAGCCGGAAAATCAACGACCATGAACATCATCACCGGCTATCTGGCATCTACGGAGGGCGAAGTGCTGATCAACGGCCACAACATCCTGGAGGAGCCGGAGGAGGCAAAAAAATGCATCGGCTATCTGCCGGAGCTGCCGCCGGTCTACACGGACATGACCGTTCTGGAATATCTGAAATTCGTGGCGGAATTAAAGAAAATTCCAAAGGATCAGAGAAAGAAACAGATTCTTGAGGTCATGAATCTGGTGAAGATCACCGATATGCAGAACCGTCTGATCAAGAACCTGTCGAAAGGATACCGTCAGAGAGTCGGACTGGCACAGGCGGTGCTCGGTTATCCGCCGATCATCATTCTCGACGAGCCGACCGTAGGTCTGGACCCGAAGCAGATCATTGAGATCCGCGATCTGATTAAATCACTGGGCAAAAAACATACCGTTATCTTAAGTTCCCATATCCTTTCCGAGGTCAGCGCCGTCTGCGATTACGTCATGATTATCGCAAAGGGACAGCTCGTTGCGAGTGATACCCCGGAAAACTTAAGTAAACTGATGCTTGGATCAAACACGGTTACATGTACCGTTCACGGAACGAGAAAGCAGCTGGTTCCGGCGCTTAATGCGCTCGATGCAAAAGAGATCCAATATGAAAATACGCCGAATGAGGAGCAGATTAAGGTAAAAATTACCACTGAAAAGGATAAGGATATCCGCGAGGAGCTGTTCTATGCACTGGCAAAGGCCAACTGCCCGATCCTCGAGCTGACTTCCTCCTCGATGTCTCTGGAAGACGTCTTCCTGGAGCTGACCGATGATTCCGGAAAGGCTGCAAGAAAGCTGAAAAAAGCAGAGAAAGAACAGCTGAAACAAAAAGAATGTGAAAAAGAATGTGAACCAGAAGCAGACAAAACGGCTGTCGGGGAAACGTCTGAAGAAAAAAGCACAGATGCAGCGGAATCAGCCGCTGAAACAAAACAGGAGGAGGGAGACGCACAATGACGGCGATTTATAAAAAAGAGTTAAAAAGCTATCTGACAAGCATGATCGGATATCTGTTTATGGCGTTTACTCTGGCGCTGTTCGGTCTGTATTTTACGGCCATCAACCTGCAGCAGGGTTACCCGGAGATCGGATACGCGCTGCAGAATTCCGCATTTATTCTGCTGATCGCAGTACCGGTTCTGACAATGCGTGTCCTGTCGGAGGAGCAGAAAAATAAGACGGATCAGCTGCTCCTTACCGCACCGGTAAAAATTTCCGATATTATCCTTGGAAAATATCTGGCGCTTCTTACCATTTACGTAATTCCGGTGCTGATCATGTGCCTGTATCCGCTGCTTCTTGGAACCCACGGAACCGTTTCCTACGCCGTATCCTACACCTCGATTCTTGGCTATTTCCTGCTGGGAGCAGCCTATATTTCGGTCGGCGTGTTTGTTTCCTCCATCACCGAGAGTCAGGTCATCGCAGCCGTTGTCGGCTTTGTGATCCTGTTCCTGTGCTACGTGGAGAGCGGTATCGCAAACTTCTTCCCGGAGGGAGCCGGAAGTTCCTTTTTTGCGTTCTTTATCATCATCGCACTGGTATGCCTCTGGATCGGCAGTATGATTAAAAACCCGATCATTACCGGTGTGATTGCCGTGATCGGCGAAGGTGCGCTGACGGCAGTTTACTTCACAAAATCCACCCTTCTCGAGGGCAAAATCCAGGATCTGCTCGGTGTATTCAACATGGCAGGCCATATGGATAACTTTGTGAACGGTATTCTGGACATTGGCGGTGTTGTTTACTACCTGTCCGTCATTGCAATCTGCACTTTCCTTGCAATGCAGTCCCTGCAGAAAAAACGCTGGAATTAGGAGGTGGAGACGATGAGCAGCGAAAAGAAGGAAAAGAAACAGCATAAAATGAATTTCAACATCAAAGAAAAGCTGAAAAAGACGTTCTCCAAAGAACATCTGAAGGAAGTGTTTACCGGCGAGGAACAGAAAAAGCACCTGAAACAGGGCTCTTATTCTTCAATGATGACGGTGATTGTCCTGGCTGTGATTGTAGTTATTAACCTGATTGTGGCGCAGATTCCGACCAGCAAAACACAGATTGACCTGAGTACGCAGAAAATGTACTCCATTACAGATGAGACGAAAACGGCATTAAAGGATCTCGATCAAGACGTTACCCTGTATTATATTGTGCAGAAGGGCAGTGAGGATGACACCATCGAGAAGCTGCTGGAGCACTACGATGAGCTTTCTGACCATATCAAAGTAGAGACAAAAGACCCGGATCTGTATCCGAAATTTACGAGTCAGTATACCGATCAGACGGTAGCTGCAAACAGTGTAATTGTCGTATGCGGCGATAAGAGCAAGGTGGTCAGCAACAGTGATATGTGGGAGACTTCCACAAACTATCAGACCTATCAGACACAGACGACCGGCTTTGACGGCGAGGGTCAGATTACCAGCGCCATCACGTATGTGACGAGTGAAAACAACCCGAAGGTTTATTGGGTAACCGGCCACGGCGAGGCTTCCGAGAGCGATCTCTCTACGAACTTCAGTGATGCCATTAACAAAAACAATGTGGAAATCAGTGATCTTGCCCTGATGACAGACGATATCCCGGAGGATGCCGAGGAGCTTGTGATCATGTCCCCGACCACCGATTTCTCCGAGGATGAGGCAAATAAAGTCATTACCTACCTGGAAAACGGCGGAAAACTTCTGATGTTCACCAGCTATACCGGAACGGATATGCCAAATCTGGATTCCATACTGGAGAATTATGGCGTGAAACGCTCCAGCGGAATTGTTGTGGAGACCGATTCCCAGCATTATTATCCGCAGATGCCGTATTATCTGCTGCCGAACATTCAGAGTGATGACATTACAACCGAAGTAAAGAGTAATTACATTCTGATGCCGGTTGCACAGGCAATTCAGAAGCTTGATTCTTATCGTGATACCATTACGATCAAGAGCCTTCTGACGACCACCGAGGACGCTTATATTGAAAATGACCCGGAGAACAGCACCTGGTCGAAGAACGCGGACAGTGAGACGGGCGCATTTGACCTTGGCGTTTCCATCACAGAGACTGTAGATGATAAAGAGACACAGATTATTTATTTCTCGAGTGCATCAATGCTGAGCAGCCAGATTGACCAGGCAATCAGCGGTGCGAACTCGAAGCTGGCAGCGACTGCACTGACCTCCATGTGTGATGTGGAGCAGACCGTTGTTATTCCAAGCAAGAGCACAAGCTATACAAACCTGGTATTTACACAGGGAGCAGTTAACACCTGGTCTATTATTACCATTGCGGGAATTCCGCTGGTACTTGTTGTAATTGGCGTGATGATCTGGATGAAGAGGAGAAAACAGTGATGAAGAAAAAAGGAAAGATGGCGGCCTGCCTGATCCTTTTGGTACTGCTTCTTGCCGTACTGGTGGTGTTGACGAAGAAAAACAGCACCGCCGATGCGGACAGCGGCAGTTCGGATTCTGGTGCAGACGCCGAAAAAGTGGTTGATTTTTCAAAAGATGATGTAACAGCGCTTTCGTTCCAGATCAACGGAGAGACGGTGTCCTTTACGAAAACAGCAGGAGACGATGATACCGATATCTGGACATACGATCAGGAGGATGGATTCCCACTGGATGAGGGCAAGATAACGAGCGTTTTAAGCTCTCTTAGCAGCATGACAGCAGAAAGAGTCATTGAAGGCGATGAAATCGATTCTATGGCCGATTTTGGGCTTGAGACGCCGTCTCAGGAGGTTGTAGTGACTGCGGGAGACGAGAAAACGATGATTCATGTCGGAGATAAGAACAGCTCGAGCAGATACTATATTTATCTGAACGATGATACGAGTAAGGTTTATCTGGTAAGCACATCGCTTGGAACGATGTTCCCGTCCGATATGATGGAGTGGGCGACAACGGAATCCATGCCATCTGTGACGGCGGAAAACATTACAAAGCTGCAGGTGGAGGGTGAGAACGGATATACGCTGACAAAAGAAGTAAGCGCTGCTGATTCGGCACTCCAGACGGATGAATGGCAGGTTGTGGACGCAGATGGAGCGGCACATGGCGGTGATGCGGATTCGATCGGCACCATGACAAGTGCGGTGGCATCTCTTAGCTTTGGAGATCTTGTTACGTACAACGCATCGGATTTTTCCCAGTACGGACTGGATCAGCCAAAGACGACGATCCGCGTGCATTACACAGAAGAGCAGGAGGTTGAGGCTGACGATACAACAACGGCAGATACTTCTTCGGATTCCACAGCAGATTCTGCATCAAGCGACAGCACTGCAACGAGCTCTTCTTCCGAAACGACAACCGTTACGGTGGAGAAAGATCTGGTATTGTATGTAGGCAATGCAAATGAGGACGGCGGTTCTTATTACGTGAAGCTGGATGGCTCGAATGAAGTTCATCTGATGACGGCTTCGAATGTTGAAACCTTCACCGGAAAGAAGGCATCTGATTTCTGGAACATGTATATCGGCATGGAAAATGTATCGGATCTGACGAGCCTTGATATTACGTATAACGGCGAGACGAAGACGTATGTACGCCATGTGGAAGAGAAAAAGGATGACGACAGCGATTCCACAACACAGGAAATCAGTTACATCTGCGGCGATGAAACGATTGGTAAATCAACGTTTACCACATTCTATTCTTCACTCATTGGCCTGAAGGCGCAGACGAAGGATGAGAGCCTCGTACAGGCCAAGGATGCCGAGTTTACCGCAGTCTTCCATATGACAGACGGCGACCTGACATTTGCTTACAGCCCGTATGATTCAAGCTTCTATTACACGGTAGATGAGGACGGAGTGCCGTCTCTTGTGAATAAAAATAACGTGAAGACCATGGTGGAAAATTACGGGAAACTGCTTGCGGCAAAGACGGAGGATGACAGTTCTTCGGATTCGGCGGAATAAGGATTCAGTGAAAGCTGATTGTTCAAAAAACGGAGGATTTACTGACATGGAAATATCAGTAAATTCTCCGTTTTTTTGTCTCATTTTTTTCGCTCGAGGCCGGGAGCAGAAGGGGGTATTACTGTACCGGTGCGAAGAAGATCTGGATCTGGTCTAAGAGGGCCTGCGGGGCCTCCATCTGCGGCATGTGCTTTGTTTTCGGCAGGATCTGGGTTTCGATGGAGGTGTTGAGCGCTGTGTACAGCGCAAAGGTTTCTGCGATGCCCGGTTCCTCCTCACCGCCGATGAGGAACATGCTGTTGTCGATGTGTTTTAAGGCGTGGCCGATGTTGAGGTTCACGTAATTGCCCACGAGGCTTGCGAGAAGGTACTTTCCGGCGCTGTTCTGGAGGTGTGCGGACTCGTAGAAGGCGTCTACGTCCTCCGGTGAGCGGTGGAATGGGTTGTGATAATAGCTCTCAGTGAATAAAAGCTCGATGTTGGAGCGGCCGGTGAGCGTGTGGTACAGCAGCGTGCCGACGAGCGGGAGCTCGATCATGCGTTTCAGGAAGCGGCTGCGTTTATCCGGGATTTTGTTGAGCTTGGCAAGGTCGGTCGGGTTGATCATCATGATTCGGCCGAAGCATTTCGGGGCTGTATTGCAGGCGGTTACGACGAAAGAGCCGGATAAACCGGATGCAATTACGTCGGTTGGACATCCGATGACCTGTTTGATGAAGGTGACGATGAGCTGTACGTATAAAAAGTTCGTGTACGTGATCGCCGGCTTGTCGGAACGGCCGCAGCCGAGGAGATCGAGTGTGTAGACGGTGTGATCCTGGGCGAGAGCATCCTCAATATACTGCCATTCGCGGCCGCTGGAGGCACAATGTAAGTCATGAAGTAAGAGCATCGGGGTTCCGGTGCCTTTTTTTGTGTAAAAAATATCGCCGAACTGCCAGGAAAAGATCTCTTTTTCAGCCGAGGCGAGCAGGTTTTTCCGTACGGCGGCGGTATCGAGCGTTTTATTCAGAAAGTAAATCGCTGCGCCGGACATCGTGGTGAGGACACTCAAGGTGACCAGTTTTTTGCTGTGTTTCATATGATAAAACTCCTTTCAGGGGTCTCCCGGAGGGGAGGAATCGGTTCGAAACGTTGTGTTGAGCTTATTATAAGCGAAAAAAGGGAAAGATACAATGCAAAAATTAAGGGAAAAATGAGAAAAAGAGACGAAAATAAGACGCAATTTGACGAAAAGCGTAGACAATTCAAGGAGAACTACGTTATGTCAACTACTGGCGAATGGCATATTTAAATGGTTTACATAACTGCAAAAAACAGAGAAAAAATGATGCAATAATACACATAAAAGCATGAAAACGGCACTATGGGATAAAATCCTTCCAGATTGGTAAAAATCCATGAAAAAATGGTCCCAAAATGCGTTTAGTAAATGGTTTGGAAAATCCGAAAAAACGAATGTAAAAGTTCAATTCATACGAAAATATAAAAATATAATTAAATAATTTAATAAAAGAGAGAAAACAGAGACGAAAAACTACGTGAAACACGCGAAAATACAGGAAAAATGTAGAAAAGACGGAGAAAATCAAAGATAGAATAGAAAATACGATTATTTTAAAAATAAGAGAAGTGAAAAATGAGAGTGATTTTCGGAAAGCCGGGAAGCAAATCGCTTCTCACTGATCGCCGAAGACCGAAAATCGTAAAAAACGATGTTTCACGTGAAACATTTTGAGAGACGTGAAACGTGAAAAATGAGACGAGGAAAGTGACATAAGTAGAAACGAAAAAATGAAGGATGATCTAAAAAAATGGCAAAAAGAGGGTGTAAAACGATGGAAGAGGCGGAAAAAGCAAAAAAGATAAAAATGAGTTGAGAAAAGGCAAAAAACGACTGAAAAGGGGAAAATGTAGTATAGACATGGGCGAAAAGAATAAAAACGGGAGGGAGAGGCAGTGAAAGGCAAGAAAATGGTGTGAAATGGCGATGAGGGATAAAAAACGGAGAGAAGGAATAAAAAATGTTGATAAAAGAGAAAAAGTGAGATTGTTTACAAAAAAAGAGAAAGGTAAGCCAGAAAGATGGAAAAGAGGATAAAAGACGTGGCAGCGAGAGGAAAATATTAAAATCATAAAAACAGAAAAATTATAGTGAAATCAAATAAATCGATAAAAAACAGAAAATGTGCAGCCTGGCCTGTAAAATAAAAAAATCAAAGAAAAACCGCCCGAAAAGAGAAAAAAATTGAGAAAAAATGAAAAAGAGGATGTCTCACGGATTATGCCTCTTACTGATGAAGATAAAGAGAAAAATGCTGAAAATTTGAAAAAAGCGAGGAAGAACGATGAAAAAACAGAGCCCTGGTGAATAAAAATACATTTTATATACAAAAGAGACATTTACGATCACCGAACAACCATAAACAGTTTTGATTCCTGATCTATGTATCAATAATATCCTGATAAGTTGATTTTTTCTTTCTAATCACATGAGATTTCCTTGAAAAAGAGCATCACACGATTAAAATAACGTTTCCAGTATATTTATACCTCAAAAACGTCAAAAATTAAAATGTTTCACGTGAAACATTTTATAAAAACTGTGTGAAACAGAAAAAAATGTTCTGACATTGCAGAATTACTTGGAAACCATCAAAAAAATGCAAAATCATCGCTGAAAAAATTCCAAAAAGCCTTTAAACAGCGTAAAAACCGAGAAAAATTATTGTAAAACAGTGCTTTTCAAAATGTTTCACGTGAAACATCGCCAAAAATCTCCAATTTTCTTATGTTTCACACCGTCTAATCATGCAAAAATGCAGAAAATGTTTCACGTGAAACATTTCCAGTAGTAAAATCCGGCGTAGTATGATAAAATATCTTTGTCCCAAATTGGGGCAATTTTGAGATAGAATCTGAAGAATTCCTCAGATAGACTGGCATAGAAAAGGAGATTTTTCCTATCTATATGCCAAAACACCTGCCGCATGAATCATTTTTTTGAAAGAAGTGCCGGCAGGTCATTTCCTGTAAAAAGGAAAAACTGCAAATGGAAAACAAAAAGATGAAAGGAGGCAATACATATTTTGGGAAGAACAATTGCAATTGCAAACCAGAAAGGCGGCGTAGGTAAATCTACCACCGCAATTAACCTTTCTTCCTGTTTAGGAGAAATGGGACAAAAAGTTCTGACCATTGATATGGACCCGCAGGGAAATACCACCAGCGGAATGGGAGTAGAGAAAAATGAAGTGGAAAATACCATCTATGAGCTGCTTCTTGGAGAGTCAAAACTGGAGGACTGCATCATTCCTCTGAATTTTGACAATCTTTCCCTTATCCCTTCCAATGTCAATCTGGCCGGAGCGGAGATCGAGCTGATCGGGGTGGAAGACAAAGAATTCATCCTGAAAAACGCAATTGATCAGGTTCGCGATCAGTACGACTTCATTATTATTGACTGTCCGCCATCCTTAAATATGCTGACAATCAACGCGATGACCACCGCGGACACCGTTCTGGTGCCGATTCAGTGTGAATATTACGCACTGGAGGGCTTATCCCAGCTTATGCACACGATTGAGCTGGTGCAGGAGCGTCTGAATCCGGAACTGGAGATGGAAGGCGTTGTCTTTACCATGTACGATGCGAGAACGAATCTTTCTCTGCAGGTAGTAGAAAACGTAAAAGACAGCCTGGATCAGAATATCTACAAAACCATTATTCCGAGAAATGTCCGCCTTGCGGAGGCACCGAGCTACGGTATGCCGATCAACTATTACGACAAGCGGTCCACCGGTGCAGAGAGCTACCGTCTCCTGGCAGACGAAGTGATTCACAGGGGGGATGAAGAGTAATGGCAGCGAGAAGAGGAGGATTAGGCAAGGGCCTGGATTCCCTGATTTCACCGGGACATTCGGCCAAAGCAGAAGCAAAAGAGAAACCGGCAAAACCGGAGGTCAAAGTAGTCGAGAAGGTTGTTGAAAAAGTTGTCGAAAAACCAGTTGAGATGAAACTGAAAATCTCCGAAATTGAACCGAACCGCGAACAGCCGCGAAAATCCTTTGACGAGGACGGCCTGATCGAACTTTCGGAATCCATCAAACAGTTCGGAGTTCTACAGCCGATTCTGGTGCAGAAAAAAGATGATTATTATGAGATCATCGCAGGGGAACGGAGATGGAGGGCTGCAAAGCTTGCCGGAATCAAAGAAGTACCGGTCATCATCAAAGATTTTACCGAGCAGGAAGTTGTCGAGATTTCCCTGATTGAAAATATTCAGAGAGAATCCCTGAACCCGATTGAGGAGGCACACGCATACAAACGCCTGATGGAAGAGTTCCATCTCCGCCAGGATGAAATCGCAGAGCGCGTTTCCAAGAGCAGAACGGCGGTTACAAACTCGATGCGTCTCCTGAAACTGGACGACAGGGTACAGCAGATGGTTGTCGATGAAATGCTGACAACCGGTCATGTGCGTACGCTGCTGGCGCTGGAGAATAAAGAGCTCCAGTACAATACGGCAATGAAAATCTTCGATGAAAAGCTCAGTGTCCGTGAGACCGAGCGCCTGGTCAAAGAGATCCTGAATCCGAAGGTGAAGAAAGAAAAGAAAGTCAATCTGGAAGAGGAAGCCATCTACGAAGGTCTGGAAGAGAAAATTAAGAGCATCATTGGTACGAAGGTTTCCATTCACCGCGGGGCAAAGCACAAAGGAAAGATCGAGATCGAGTATTATTCCCAGGAAGAGCTCGAGAGAATCATGGATCTGTTTGAATCAATACAGTAAGAGGTAGAATAATGAGCGATTTATTTAGTAAGGTAGGAATTGACCTTGGCGTTGTTGTACTTCTTCTGATTGTACTGATTATCGTGATGATGATTATGACGGTCAGCATGTCGCTGCGTCTGAGCAGACTGAACCAGAAGTACAGAAGCTTTATGAAGGGAAAAGACGCCCAGTCACTCGAAAAGCTGTTTCATCAGCGGTTCAAGGAAATTGACAAACTGAACAAGCAGAATGAGCTGACGAAAAAGAATCTTGCGGATCTGAAAAAGATCCAGGGCATGACGCTGAACAAATACGGAATCGTAAAATATGATGCGTTTGACGATGTGGGCGGAAAGATGAGTTTTGCGCTGGCAATGCTCGACAAAGAAAACACAGGTTTTATCCTAAATGCAATCCACAGCCGTGACAACTGCTTTTTATATCTGAAAGAGATCGTAAAAGGCGAGTCCTATATCATGCTGAGCGCCGAGGAAATCGACGCGCTGCGCCAGGCAATTACGATGAATTCGATCGATCTGATGTAGGGCAAAAGTTCACTCGTGCATTCGTGGAGGCAGATTTCATGCTTGCATGAAAATCTGTCTCTATGAATGCACGAAGGGAGCGCCAGGGTATGAGCAAAAAGAGCTGCGAAGCAGCGGAGAGCGCTGAAAGCGCGGTTTTGCGAATGGCGCGGGTGAACTGTAAACAGCATGAAAGAACGCTTGAAAAAATGCATATACTGTTATATGATGGTACTGGAACGCGCCAAACCCGCATAAATGCTGGAAAAACGGCAGTGGTTCCGGGCTGGAAAGAACAAAAAGAATCCCGCCAAAATGAGGGGATAAGATCTACTAGGAGGAAATTATGTTAGACATTAAGTTTTTAAGAGAAAACCCGGAAGTTGTAAAACAGAATATCCGAAATAAATTCCAGGATCAGAAACTGGAGCTGGTTGATAAAGTCATCGAGCTGGATAAAGAAAACCGTGACATCAAACAGGAAGTGGAAGCACTTCGTGCAAAAAGAAACAAAATCTCCAAACAGATCGGCGCACTGATGGGCCAGGGCAAGAGAGAAGAGGCTGAGGAAGTAAAGAAACAGGTAGCTGTTGACGGTTCCCGCATCGAGGCTCTTTCTGCAAGAGAAAAAGAAGTAGAAGAAGAAATCAAGAAGATCATGATGGTGATCCCGAACATCATCGATCCTTCCGTACCGATCGGAAAAGATGACAGCGAGAACGTAGAAGCAGAGCGCTTCGGCGAGCCGGTTGTACCGGATTTTGAAATCCCGTATCACACCGACATTATGGAGTCCTTCGACGGAATCGATCTGGACGCAGCAAGAGAAGTTGCAGGAAACGGATTCTATTATCTGATGGGCGACATTGCACGCCTCCACTCTGCCATCCTTTCTTATGCAAGAGATTTCATGATCGACCGCGGATTTACCTACTGCGTACCGCCTTTCATGATCCACGGCAACGTCGTAAACGGTGTTATGAGCTTCGCTGAGATGGAGTCCATGATGTACAAAATCGAGGGCGAGGATCTGTACCTGATCGGAACCAGCGAGCACTCCATGATCGGTAAATTCATCGACAGCATCATCCCGGAGGAGAAACTGCCTCTGACCCTGACCAGCTACTCTCCGTGCTTCCGTAAAGAAAAAGGAGCACACGGCATCGAGGAGCGTGGTGTTTATCGTATCCATCAGTTCGAGAAACAGGAGATGGTTGTTGTCTGCAAACCGGAAGACAGCATGATGTGGTATGACAAACTGTGGAAGAACACCGTAGACCTGTTCCGTTCCATGGATATCCCGGTTCGTACTCTGGAGTGCTGCTCCGGTGACCTGGCTGACCTGAAAGTAAAATCTGTCGATGTTGAGGCATGGTCTCCGCGTCAGAAGAAATACTTCGAGGTAGGAAGCTGCTCCAACCTTGGTGATGCACAGGCAAGACGTCTGAAAATCCGTGTCAACGGCGAGGACGGAAAGAAATACCTGGCACATACCCTGAACAACACCGTAGTTGCTCCGCCGCGTATGCTGATCGCATTCCTGGAGAACAACCTGAATGCCGACGGAACCGTAAGCATTCCGGAAGTTCTTCGTATGTACATGGGCGGAAAAGAGAAACTGGTTCCGAAACACTAATCGCATAAGAAATACAAAGGAATGAGAGGAGGTGTTCTTATGCACGCTTACCTGAAAACCATTGGATTTTCAAAGATCAAGACGACGAAAGAACTCCAGGAGCTTCTTCGTGATGTAGTAGAAAACTACGACCGTAAAAAGATTGTGGAAACAGAAGAACACCACCTTTTTGCTGAATTTTCGAAAGAATATGCATATGACTGTGGTATCACGGTCTGTGGGGAAATTGATGAGAACAACCGTTTCCAGATGGAATATTATTATCCCTATTTCGAGGGCGGACAGATCAGTTCCTACGAGGAGGTATCGGTGGAGCGCCACGTCGATAAGGAATCGTTTGCAGGCGCCTGCGACGATATGCGGCTTGGCATCACGATGATCTTTTATCTGACGCATGCAGCGGAATATCTTGAGATGAAACAGAAAAATGCGCTGCAGCCGCTTCCGCTCCCGCTTTCTGTCTCCGGTCTTGCAGCGGAAGGAACAATTCTGCTTCCGATCCAGAAAGACCCGGAACAGGTCGAGAAGGAGCGTCGCAGCACGCAGCAGAAGAATTCACTGATCTCGGCTGCCAGAAACGGGGATGAGGATGCGATGGAAAGTCTCACCATGGATGATATTGACACATATGCCATGATTTCCCAGCGTCTGACGAAGGAAGATGTCTTTTCTATTGTAGATAGCTTTTTCATGCCGAGCGGTCTCGAATGTGACCAGTACAGCGTGATGGGTGAAATTACGGAGATGAATACAACGAAGAACGCGGTAACGGGCGAGCGGGTGTATGAGCTCGGCCTCGTCTGCAACGATGTGCCGATAGACATCTGTATCAACGAAAAGGATTTATTTGGAGTACCGGAAGTGGGAAGACGTTTCAAAGGCCAGATCTGGCTGCAGGGAATGCTGGAACATCTGTAAGGGAAAAATAAAAAGAGCGAGGGCGGAAAAAGAGAAAATTCAGTCCTCGTTCTTTTTTTGCAGATTTTTATAGCGATAAACGGATGTTTACTGGTTCTGCACCAGATTCAGATGCTTACGTACCCGCTCGATCAGCATTTCAAGAGCAACGGTGTTCTGTCCGCCCTCCGGGATGATCACGTCGGCACGGCGCTTGCTCGGCTCTACGAACTGCTCGTGCATCGGTTTTACGGTCGTCAGGTACTGCGTTACAACGCTGTCCAGGGAACGGCCGCGCTCTTTTACATCGCGCAGGATCCGGCGGAGAATCCGCACGTCCGCATCGGTATCGACAAAGACTTTGATGTCCATCAGATCGCAGAGATCCTTCTCAACGAAGAGGAGAATGCCCTCGAGCACGATAACCGGGGCAGGATGGACCAGAATCGTTTTATCCGAGCGGTTCTGCATGGCATAATCGTAAACCGGCATCTCGATGGATTTTCCGGCTTTCAGCTCGAGAATGTGCTGGCATAACAGGTCGGTATCAAAGGCATCGGGATGATCGTAATTTAATTTGGCACGCTCCTCAAAAGGAATATCGTCATGGCGTTTGTAATAGTTGTCATGGCGCAGAATGCTCACTTCATCGCGTCCAAAACTTTCTACCAGCTTATCTGCCAGTGTCGTTTTTCCACTGCCGGTTCCTCCGGCAATTCCTATCAGTATCGTATCCATAAGAAACTCCTTTTTATCCGATGATAGCCAGTGTTGCGCTTGTTCCGAGACGGCTTGCGCCGGCATCTACCATAGCCTGTGCCTCGTCTGCGTTGTGGATTCCGCCGGAAGCTTTTACGCCCATATCCGGGCCTACGGTCTTTCTCATCAGGGCAACATCAGCCGCTTTTGCACCGCCGGTAGAAAATCCGGTGGAGGTTTTTACGAAGTCAGCGCCGGCTTCTTTTGCGAGCTTGCACGCTTTTACTTTCTCTTCATCGGTTAAAAGGCAGGTCTCGATGATGACTTTCAGAACGATGTCCTTGCCGCATACTTCTTTTAAGGTCTGGATATCGGAGCGTACGAAGTCGTATTTGCCGTCTTTGAGGGCTCCGACGTTGATGACCATATCAACCTCCTGTGCACCGTCTTCGATGGCCGCACGGGTCTCAAACGCTTTTACACGGGTATCGGACATGCCCAGAGGGAAGCCGACAACGGTGCAGACTTTGACGTCAGATCCTTTGAGCTTTTCAGCAACGAATTTGGTGTAGTACTGGTTGACGCAGACAGAAGCAAAATCATGTGCAAGTGCCTCGTCGCAGATCTTTGCAACCTGTGCTTCGGTTGCGTCTGCTTTTAAGATAGTGTGGTCAAATAATTTGGTGTTCAGCATAATTTTTTCCTTTCTTTTATGAAAAATAAATCAGAATGATAGAGAAAAGGCAGAGCCGAAAAAACACAGTTCGGATTTAACGGCTCTGCCTTTAAAAATTGTAACTATTCAGAGCCACATCTCGATTCCGCTGCGCTGCATCTCGATGTGGCTGCTCGCCATATGAAATTCCAGAAAAAACCGCTCATTCATGCAAGCATGATTCGCAATTTTTTCTTCCATTTCACATGGCTCTGAATAGTTACATATTATCTTGCGCCCTTATCGTATGGAATACCTTCGGCTTTCGGAGCCTGGGAATTCTTGGATGTGAAGGCGAGAATAATCATGGATGCGATAAACGGCATCATGTTGTAAATGTTCTTGGACAGTCCCAGATGGGAGAGGACGGTGGAGTCCGCAATGTTTGCCAGGGAACGGAATACCGCAAAGAATACGGCTGCTCCGGCAATGTGGAACGGTTTCCACTGACCGAAGATCATAACAGCGAGGGCAAGGAATCCGGCACCGGCTACGCCGACTTCGAAGTTCCAGGTGGTAACGGACGGAACGATGTAGGCAAATCCGCCGATACCGCCGAGTGCACCGGAGATGATAACACCGGTGTATCTCCACTGGTATACGTTGATACCAACAGAGTCGGCTGCCTGTGGATGCTCACCGCAGGCACGCAGGCGCAGTCCCCATTTCGTTTTGAAGAGGAACACGTAGCTGCAGATCAGAAGGATGATGCCGATGAACAGGAAGATGTTCACGGTAAATGGTCCGATCTTGTAAATGAAAGCGGCGTTGGTGTAGTTCAGCTTTGCGGAAGCTGCACCGTTTCCGGCATCCGAGCCGTTGTTGAATGCTTTTACCAGGACGATGGCAATGGCAGTAGCCAGCATGTTCAGCGCGGTTCCGCCGATCGTCTGGTCTGCTTTCAGTGTGATGGCGGAGAAGCCAAGCAGCAGAGAGTAGATCATACCGGATACGGCGCTCGCCAGAATGGAAAGTGCCACAAGTGCAGGAGCCGGGAGGTCCGGGAACAGAACCAGGACGAAGACACCGGCAAGGCCGCCGATCGCCATGATTCCTTCCAGCGCGATGTTGATGACACCGCTTCGCTCGGAGAACATACCGCCCATCGCAACGAGCATCAGAACAACGGCGTACAGTAAGGTAAATTTAATTAAAAGGAACATTATTTCTTCTCCTCCTTTCCGTTGTCTGCATTGGCATTTGCTTTCTGCTCTTTTTTGCTCTTGAACAGGTTTGCAACGATGCCCTTGAACAGGGTGACGAATGCGCAAAGGTAAATGATAACGGCAACGATCAGGTCCGCGATCTCCGGCTGATAATATTTCGTAGGCAGGTAAGCACCGCCGACCGAAATATGAGCAACGAAGAGAGCAGCGAAGATAACGCCGATCGGGTTGCTAAGTGCAAGAAGCGCAACCGGGATACCATTAAATCCGATGGCCGGGAGTGCTGTCGATACCTGCGGGTTCCACTCGGATGCACCGGAGAGGAAGTAGAGGCCTGCACCGATTCCGGCAAGCGCACCTGCGATGGTCATGGAGAGAACAACGTTTCTCTTCTCGTTGATGCCGGCGTATTTGGCAGCATCCTTATTGAACCCGCAGGCTTTCAGCTCATAGCCGAAGGTTGTTTTGTTCAGAACGATGTAGATGATGACCGCAATGGCAATCGCAATGAAAATCGCAATCGTTGTGGAACTGGTACGGAAAATGGAGTTCATGCCGCAGTCCGGAATCAGGGATTTCGGAGAAGCGGAGCTTAATTTGTAAGTACGTGTGGTCTTCTGATCATACATGTCCGGGATGGTGTTGTACATCAGCTCATTGACAAGATAAAGACCAATCCAGTTGAACATGATGGAAGTAATAACTTCATTTACGTTGAAGTATGCTTTGAAGATACCAGGAACTGCTCCCCAGATGGCTCCGCAGACCATAGCAGCCAGAAGGCATACATACCATGGCATGTGGAGGATGATGGCAAAATACAGGGCGCCGAAGACACCGACGGTGTACTGTCCGGCAGCACCGATGTTGAACAGACCTGTTTTAAAAGCAAATGCAACCGAAAGTCCGGTCATAATCAGGGGAGCGGACTGAGCGATTTCACTTCCGATTCCTTTCGGCTTTAAGTAAAAGCCGCCTTTGATGATTCGTGTAAATCCATCCACTGCGTTCTCCGCGTTGATGCAGTATAAAATGATAAATCCCACAAGAAGACCGATCACAATACATACAAGAGAAGCGACAATGGACAGAAGAGCGTTTTTCGTTTTTTCGTTCATGCTTTTCTTACCTCTCTTTTATACTTCTTCGGGAACCGGATCCCGTTTTGCACCTGCCATGTAGAGACCGAGTTCTTCGACAGAAACGGTTTTCGGATCCAGCTGGCCGACCAGCTCTCCTTCGTACATAACAAGAATACGGTCGGAAACATCCATAACCTCATCCAGTTCCAGAGAAACCAGAAGAACGGCTTTTCCCTTGTCGCGCTGTGCAACGAGCTGGCTGTGAATGTATTCGATGGCTCCGACATCAAGACCACGGGTAGGCTGTACCGCAACGAGAAGATCAGGATCTTTGTCGATCTCACGCGCGATGATCGCTTTCTGCTGGTTTCCGCCGGACATGCTGCGGGTGATGGTCACAGGACCCTGGCCGCTGCGGACATCGTACTGCTCGATCAGGCGCTCGGCATATTCGCGCACGGCTTTTGATTTGATAAAGCCGAAGGATTCAAATTCCGGCTGCCAGTAACGCTGCAGCACCATGTTCTGCTCGATGGAGTAATCCAGCACGAGGCCGTGTTTATGGCGGTCCTCCGGGATGTGGCTCATGCCCATCTTGGAGCGGTCGCGGATGGAAGCTTTCGTGATGTCCTGTCCGTTGAACAGAATTTTACCGCCGGATACTTTTTCCAGTCCCGTGAGGCCCTGAACGAACTCGGACTGGCCGTTTCCATCGATACCTGCGATGCAGACAATCTCGCCTTTTCTTACATTAAAGGAAACATCTTTGACGGCGTTGTTTCCGTGCACCTTGCTCGGTACGGTTATGTGCTCTACTTTCAGAACGGTGTCGCCCGGTTTTGACGGCTTTTTGTTGACGGAAAAGCTGACGTTTCTTCCGACCATCATGCGGGAGAGCTCTTCTTTGGAAGTTTCGCTGATGTTGACGGTTCCGATGTATTTTCCTTTGCGGAGAATCGTACAGCGGTCGGCAACTTCCATGATCTCGTTGAGTTTATGGGTGATGAAGAGGATGGATTTTCCTTCTTTTGCGAGGTTCTTCATGATCTTCATCAGCTCGTCGATTTCCTGCGGCGTCAGAACCGCGGTCGGCTCGTCGAAGATCAGGACTTCGTTGTCACGGTAGAGCATTTTCAGAATTTCGGTACGCTGCTGCATGCCGACGGTGATATCCGAGATCAGAGCGTCCGGATCGACCATCAGACCGTATTTCTCGCTCAGTTCCATGACTTTTGCACGGGCATTCTTTTTCTCGAGGAAAAGGCCTTTGGTCGGCTCTACGCCGAGGATGATGTTGTCGAGAACCGAGAAACATTCGACCAGCTTAAAGTGCTGGTGCACCATACCGATGTTGAGATCATTGGCGTCGTTCGGCGTGTTGATATGGACTTCCTGCCCATTCTTCTTGATGATTCCGGAGGTAGGCTGATACAGACCAAAAAGAATACTCATCAGGGTTGATTTTCCTGCACCGTTTTCTCCAAGCAGAGCATGGATTTCTCCTTTTTTGAGCTGTAACGTAATGTTGTCGTTCGCCTTGATACCCGGGAATTCTTTGGTGATGTTCAACATCTCAATAATGTACTCATTTTCCATATACATATTCCCTTTCAAGCGTGGTTTGGCAGGACTGCCGAAGGCATGGAAAACAGGGCAGAACTGCGGGCTTTCATTATGTCTAGTATAGCATTTTGTGTGACAGAAAAAAAGGGGAAGAGAAATAATATTCTCTTCCCCAAAAGGCATATTGTTACAGAAACAGTATGCACATTAGCTGATGTAATCAACGGTTACGTGAGAACCTACTTCCGGCTGATTTTCTGTATCGCTGGAGATTTCGATGGAACCATCGCGGATACCAGCCAGTACAGTTTCATACTGATCCTGTGTGAAGGTTGTGAATCCCCAGGATTCGGAATCGGTAGGAAGGCCGATGTAATCTCCGTCTTTCAGTCCAAGCTGCTGAGCAGTTCCGCCAAGTTCAGAGAAGTTTCCGCTGAAGTAGGAATCCAGAGCGTTGTTGATGGCGCTTGGAAGACCTTTCATAGCGGAAGTCAGGCAGCGCTCGCCGATTTTGGAACGCTGGTCAACGTCTACACCAATAACTTTTCCGTCGTGTGTCTCAGCTGCATCCAGAGCAGATGTCCAGATACCGCCGCCGCAGGCGAATACAACCTGTGTTCCGTCTGCATACCAGCCCTCCATACGGGCGGTGATGGAGTCATCGCCGTAGAACTGGCCGCCATAGTAATATTTTACGTTTACATCTACGCCGTCTTCTTCAGCAGCAGCGTTGATACCCTGTACATAACCGTAACCGAAACGGATAACGGCCGGAACAGCGATACCGCCGAGGAAACCAAGGCTTGTGTAGCCGTCTTTTACTGCAGCGTATCCAGCCAGGTAGCCGGCCTGCTCTTCTTCGAAGGAGCAGATGTACACGTTCTTTCCGAGATCAACAGCTTTGCCGTTTTTTACAATATCACCTTCGGTAACATCGACTGCGATGAAGGTTACATCCGGATAGGTGTCCTGCTCTTCAGCGATGGCAGGTCCGAACAGGTAACCTGGCATTACAACAACGGTAGCACCCTCGGAAACAGCAAGATCGATGGAGTTGATACGCTCTTCATCGGTATCCTCTGCCGGTTTGTAGTACTCGTACTCTACGCCGTTTGCATCGCCGTAGGCGCATACAGTTTCCCAGGTGATCTGGTTGAAGGATTCGTCGGTGATATCTCCGGAGTCTGTGATCATGGCAATTTTCTCACCTGCGGCGTCTTTTTTTTCTCCATCTGTGGAAGCAGAAGCGGAAGTTGCGCTGGTGGAATCGGCGCCTGTGGATGCGTCGGAGGAAGAGGAGCCGTTGGAGGAACCGCATCCTGCGAGTGCAGCAGTTGTCATGGCGGCTGCAAGCAGTAAGCTAACTACTTTCTTTTTCATAATAGTATTCTCCTTTCAAGAGGTACAGCGTTTTTGCGTGTATGGCTACATTATAATATAAAAGAAAAAAGTATGTCAAGCAAAGGAAAAACTGCGTGAAATCCACTAATTATCTGCATGCGAGCCGGAAATTCTTCGGATAATGGCGTTGGATCTTGCATAAATTTCTTCCGGGTCAAAGCCGATATGGAATTCGCCGTTTTCGTAGAGGATTTGACCGTTTACCATGGTAAGCTTTACGTTCTGTTTGCTGCCGCTGTAAACGAGGTTTTTGATCAGATTATTCTCCGGCTGCATGTTCGGCTGATGGAGGTCAATCATGACGAGATCGGCCTTTTTGCCGGCAGCGAGACGGTCGCAGTCAGTAAGCTGCATGGCGTGCGCGCCGCCTGCGGTTGCCATGTAGAGAATGGCGTCGGCCGGGATTCCTGCGGCATCCATCTCGCGGACTTTGGAAAGGCCGGTGGTCAGGAACATTTCGCGGAACATATCGAGGCAGTTGTTACTGGCCGGCCCGTCAGTGCCGATGGCGAGGTTGATGCCGTTATCGTAAAAACGCTTCAGCGGGCAGATGCCGGAGGCGAGCTTCAGGTTTGAGGAGGGATTGGTAACGGCCGTCAGTTTCCGGTCACGGAAGATCTCAAAATCGCGGTCCTCCATCCAGATGCAGTGGTAGCCGCCGCCTCCGTACTGGAACATGCCTAAGCGTTCCATCAGCTGTGTCGGGGTGAGTCCCCAGCGCTCTTTACAGCCCTCGACTTCGCTTTTTGTTTCGGCGTTGTGTGTCCAGACAGGGGAATGGTATTTTTCGGCGAGTTTGGCAACGGATTCAAGAAGCGGGCCGCCGGTCGTATATTCGGCGTGGAAACCGAGCAGATACGAGGTGCGGTCGGAGAGTTTGTTGACATAGTTATACATCTCTTCGAGAATTTCCGGGCTGTCGACGAAGTTGTTGAGACCGCTGGTAAGAACGGTGCGGAATCCGGTGTCGACCGTGGCAGCGATGCTGTTTTTCTGCTGGATGTACATGTCGAAATTGGAGGTGATGCCGCTCGTCAGATATTCCATGATGCCGAGGATATTGAGCCAGTAAACGTCGTCCCCGGCGAGCTTTGCCTCGTTCGGGAAGACCTGGCGCTCGAGCCATTCGTGGAGCGGGAGATCGTCCGCGTAGGAGCGGAGGAAGGTCATCGGGGTGTGCGTGTGTGCGTTTTTAAAGCCCGGGATCAGAAGATTGCCGCGGGCGTCAATTTCGCGGTCGAAGACAGGGGTCTCTGCGGCATCTGGATCTGCTTTTCTACCAGGTCCGATATAGGTGATGGTGTCGCCGGTGACATGAAGTTCGTCTTCGGCGATGGAAAAATGGTTTTCAGCGTCGAGTACGAGAATTTTGGCGTTGTAAAAACGTGTATTCAAAAAAGATCTCTCCTTTATTTTACGTGCTGTTTACAGTGTCTTTGCGATGCCCTGAATCGTTGCGGCAACGAGTTTTTTGAACTGCGGTGCAACCATGTCAGCTGCCTCCTGAACTTCCGCATGGCACAGAGGCTGCGGGGAGATGCCGGCGGCAAGATTGGTAATGCAGGAAATACCGATGACGCGCATGCCCATATGGCGTGCAGCGATGGCTTCGCAGGCGGTGCTCATGCCGACCGCGTCTGCGCCGAGGGTGCGGCACATGGCGATTTCCTGCGGGGACTCGTACTGCGGGCCGGTGAGCTGCAGATAAACGCCTTCCATCAGGTCGATATCAAGGCAGGCTGCGGCTTTCCGTGCGATTTTCTGGAATTCAAGGTCGTAGATCTGGCTCATATCCGGGAAACGGGTGCCGAGCTCGTCGATGTTCGGCCCGATAAGCGGAGATGGAACGAAGCAGGCGATCTGGCCGTTTAACAGCATCAGAGAGCCTGGTTTTGTGCCCTGTTTGATGCCGCCGGCGGCGTTGGTTAAGAACAGTGCTTTTGCGCCCATCAGCTTCATGAGGCGGGTCGGGAGAACGACGTCGGTCATCGGATAGCCTTCATAATAATGAACGCGGCCCTGCATGCAGACAACCGGCACATCGCCGACGTAGCCGAAGATAAAACGGCCCGCGTGGCCCGGAACAGTGGAAACCGGGAAGCCTTCGATATCGTGGTAATCGAGGGTTGCGGTAACGCGGATATCATTCGCAAAATCACCGAGGCCGGAACCGAGAATCAGTGCGACTTCCGGCTGGAAATCGATCTGGGAGCGGAAGCTCTCGTAGCATTTCATCAGTTTTTCGTAAACAGGGTTTGGGGTGTTGCTCATAGGAAAAACCTCCTTAATATAAATGATTTTCTGCTTTTTGAGTCTTTTTTCGGCTATTTTTAGGGAAGAAAAGCCTGCCACAGAGATGTGAGTCCCGGAGGCAGGCTTTTCTTTTAGAAAAAAGATCATCTGGTAGTTCTATTGTAGTATAGAAAGCGCGGAAAAGCAATGATTTCAGTCATCAAAAATATTCAGATGCTGTTTCATGATATTTCCCAGCCATTCAATGACCGGACCGAGGGTAATAACCATCAGCACGGTGACAATGCCGAGTTTTCCGCCGAGCAGAACGGCGATCGCGGTGACAACGAAGTCGTAGACGATGCGGATCACACGGAACGAAACGTTCGGCAGGTGGGTGGAGATAATGAAGGATACTGCGTCGTACGGTGCAGTTCCCATATCAACATCCATATAGAAGGATGCGGCAAGGATAAACAGGATCAGCGCCGGGATCAGCACGGCGATTCGCACACCCATCGAGGTGAAGAGGTCTGCCGGAAGGACTTTCGCCCAGATCCAGGAGAAAAAGTCGATGGAATATCCCACGAGAAACATGTTTGCGAGGGTTCCGAAGCCTAAGTTTCTGCCGCCGAAAATGATAACGAAGATGAGCAGGACGGTATTGAAGAGCGCCTGCCAGTTTCCGATGCTGATGCCGAGGCGGGTGGAGATGGTCTGGTTTAACAAGGTACACGGATCGGTGCCGAGATCGACGAGAAGCAGCCATGAGAGCGCAAAGCCCATCAGGATGACGGCAGCGATGACCAGAATCAGGCGGGTCCAGAAATGTTTCTTCTGGTAGAAGCCCTGGATGATTTCTTTCATAGTATGAGTTCCTCCCTGTGATTTATGCTTGGCTTTTCACCTTTTCGGGCGGATTTTCTACGCATTTCCTTCGAAATTTTTCGATCGTCTTTCCAACACGTTTTTCGCCCTTCTTTCCAGAAAAATCTCCGCCGTTTTTTGGCGGAGATTTGACCGTTTCTGTTATTTTAGTATATTTTTTCCAAAATGTAAACTATTTTCTTTTAATGATGTCAACTTGGAGTTCACAAAATGATGAACGATAAATGAACATAAATTAACATAAAACATAAAATTGAAAAAACACGTTCATTAATAAATTAACAAAATGAACATATGAGCTGAATGAAATTTGTGCATTCTACAATGTGTCCACGCGAGACGGACAGAACCTTGAAAAGAACTACAATATACGGATATACGAATTAATGTCATAAACAGAAACCAAAGTTATAGAACCAGCTCCACGTTTTTACCGAAGACTTCGCGGTATAACTGTTCGCGTTCCGCGGTGATCAGCCGCCCGACGGAATCGGTTGCCGCACCGAGACAATCGGCGCAGGTGAGGATCTGGTAGAGAATGGCGTTGTCGTTGCCTTTATGGGTATACTCGCGCGGATAGCCGCCTTTTTCGTCGTACCAGAGATGGTGGTAGAGCGCCGCCTCGGCGTATGGTCTTGTGGAATCCCATTTGCTGAGGAGCTCATAGCCCATCTGTGGGTGGAGACGGATCAGATCAAAGAGAAAAAGTACATTGCATCATTGGAACCGTATATTGGAGATATTCTACTGGTTGGAATTAATTATGATAAAAAGACGAAAAAGCATGAATGCCTGATAGAAAAGGCGTAAATGAATAAAAAGGCAAGGCAGCATATCACAGGAAATCCTGAGGCATGCTGCCTTATTTTGCCAGGCATATCAATAATTGGTTCAAAAAGGATACGTTAGAATACCACTACCAGAAGCATCTTATACTGCTCTTTGCCATACACTGCATGCGGATGTTTTGCCGGCATGACGATGGATTCGCCTTCGTGGAGTTCGTATTTTACGCCGTCGATGGTGATTTCACCGGTTCCGTCGAGGCAGGTGACGAAGGCGTCGCCGCCGGACTCGTGGGTGCTGATTTCTTCGCCTTTGTCGAAGGCAAATAAGGTGATGCTGACGGATTCATTCTGTACCAGTGTTTTGCTGACGATCTGGCCTTCCTGGTAGGAAACCTGATCTTTTAAGACCATAACCTTGGCTTTATTGATATTTTTCATGATGCTCATAGTTTATAAATCTCCGTGATAGAATGAGAACGTGTCTGAAAAAATTCCCAGGCACGTTCTAAAAATGTGTGATTAAGATGAGATGACTCATCGGTGTCGGGCGTGTATAGAAATGGAATCTGAGGTCCGTTTTCTGATATGCCCAAATTCAAAGATATTTTTGTCTGAACATATACAGTATACGTGGAAAAATGAAAGAAAGCAAGGGGTTTTCTTTATTTCCCGAAAAACAATTCCATATCGTTTTCAACGGTATCGATTCCGGCGATGCCGAAGTTTTCAACGAGAAGAGCTGCAACATTCGGGCTTAAAAATGCCGGGAGTGTCGGGCCGAGGTGGATGTTCTTGACACCGAGAGACAGCAGTGCCAGAAGAACAATCACAGCTTTCTGCTCGTACCAGGAAATATTGTAGATGATCGGCAGATCGTTGATATCGTCGAGGTCGAAGACCTCCTTTAATTTCAGTGCAATCACGGCAAGAGAGTAGGAATCATTGCACTGGCCGGCATCGAGGACGCGCGGAATGCCGTTGATGTCGCCGAGGTTCAGCTTGTTGTATTTGTATTTTGCACAGCCGGCGGTCAGAATCACGGTGTCTTTCGGCAGTGCCTGTGCAAAATCAGAGTAATAGCTGCGGCTCTTTGCACGGCCGTCACATCCAGCCATGACAACGAATTTTTTGATCGCGCCGGATTTCACGGCATCGACGATCTGGTCTGCCAGGGCGAGTACCTGTGCATGGGCGAAGCCTCCGACAATGGTTCCCTGCTCGAGTTCCGTCGGCGGTGCGCAGTGCTTTGCCTGTTCGATGAGCAGAGAGAAATCTTTTGTCTCACCGATGACGCCGTCGATGTGCGGGCATCCCGGATAACGAACCGCTCCGGTTGTGTAAATACGGTTTTTGTAGCTGTCCTTCGGCGGCACGATACAGTTCGTCGTCATCAGAATCGGGCCGTTGAAGGCTTCAAATTCTTCTTTCTGTTTCCACCAGGCGTTACCATAATTTCCCTTAAAATGTTCATATTTTTTGAACGCCGGATAGTAGTGTGCAGGCAGCATTTCGGAGTGGGTGTAAACATCGATGCCGGTGTTCACGGTCTGCTCGAGCAGCATCTCGAGGTCGCGCAGATCATGGCCGGAGACGAGAATACCCGGGCGGGTGCCGACACTGAGATCGACGGTGGTGATCTCCGGATTGCCGTAAGCGGAAGTATTGGCCTCATCGAGCAGTGCCATTCCCTGCACGCCGTAGGAGCCGGTCTCGAGTGCGAGAGCCGTCAGTTCCTCTGCGGAGAGGGAATCGTCGAGCGTTGCGGCGAGAGCACGCTGCAGGAAGGCATCGATTTCCTCGTTTTCTTTTAAGAGAACATTGGCATGGCTGGTGTACGCGGCAAGTCCTTTCAGACCGTAGGTGATGAGCTCGCGTAAAGAGCGGATGTCCTCATTTTCCGTGGAAAGTACGCCGACGGTTACTGCTTTTGCGGCAAACTCATCGGTTGTGCCGTTCCAGAGGGCGGCTTCCGGCAGAGCGGAGCAGTCGGCAAGCTGAGCGAGAAGCGCTTTGGTCTCAAGCGTTGCCTCAATTCGTGCGCGGATCGTATCATCATCAAAGTTCACGTTTGTGATGGTCGTAAACAGGTTTTCGGTGATGAGATGATTGACGCTGGCATCGACGGTTTTTCCTTCGTGGCGGAGCTGTGTCGTCACGGCGGAAAGTCCTTTCGTCGTCCAGATCAGCAGATCCTGCAGCGCCGCTGTCTCCGGGCGCTTTCCACAGACACCGGATTTTGTACAGCCGGAGCAGCCGGCAGTTTCCTGACACTGGTAGCAAAACATATTCTGTTCCATAAAAATAGTTCCTCCTGTAGGGTATTTCCGAGGGGTTAAGCGCAGAGGGAAAAACAGATCTGCGCGGAGTTTCATAATTTACACGTACAGAATATCGGATATAACAGGAAAAGTATGTGGTTATAACCACGGAAAAATACTTTTTGTGTATATTCATTTATGAAAAATAAGCATTTGAAACGATGAAACGGTAAAAAATTTACGCTGCGGTACCGCCTAGAGAGACGGATGACGCAGCGTAAATTTGTTTTTATGAAATTCGAGGATTCCCTCTTTCTGCATTTTTCCGAGTTCTTTGGAGAGGGCGCTCCGGTCGAGGTTCAGGTAGTCGGCGAGGCCCTGGCGGTCGAAGGGGATCGTAAAGGTGTCGGCGCTGGTTTTGGCAGACTGCGCGGCGAGGTAGACCAGCACGCGCTCGCGGATCGTCTTTGGTGTAGTGCAGAAAATGCGGTTGGAGAGGGTAAGATTTTTCTGCATGGAGATGCGGAGCATATTACTGCGAAGCTGGGACAGCCATGCATCATCACCATCGGCGGTCTGGTCGAGGTTTCGAAGATTGAAAAAGAGAACCGTCGAGGCTTCGGCTGCCGTGACATTCACCATCATCGGCTCCCGACAGAAGGCATACGTTTCGGCAAATACCTGGCCGGGGGTGATCTTGCTTAAGATACTGCGGTTGCCCCAGAGATCCGTATTCTCCACGAAAACGCTGCCGGACAGCACAATCCCCAGTTCGGACACGCGGTCACCCATGTGATAAATGGTCTGGTTTTTCTCAAACGAACACGTCCGCAGCCACCCGCTCGAAACAAGAGCCGTCCGCCCGGTTTCCGAGATGCCATGAAAGAGCGGGAGAGAAAACACCTCGGCCGGAAAAACAGCATCAGCCAATGATTTCATACTGCAGCATCTCGTATTTCAAAATACTGCCCTCCATAATTTCCGGCGGCAGCAGCGCACGGGCAACCAGTTTCGTTTCATTGTCCTCCGGTTCGATGTCATTGCGGCGTAAATGCGCGTAATCACCATCGATGGCGACTACTTCGTAGGTGCAGGATAACATAAGAAAACAACCTCCTTTTTCTTTACATGATACCTATTATACCGTGTGCAGAAACGGATGTCGATGGAATTTTTAATGTCGGAAACAAAAGTCTATGCTATACTTACAGCAGGGTATGACAGAAAAGAAAGGATGGAAGGTAGGATCCTGGGGGAAGAACTTGGACTGGAAGTCTGCTCGGTGCTGAGAAAAATCCGGGAAGATATGTAGCTCATTATCATCAGCGGCTATGCGGAATTTTCTTATATAATAGGAAAGTTCGACATCTGCTCAGAGAAATCCCTAAACATGTGGAGGATAAAAAAACTGATTTTCTAACAGAGCTTCTGCCATGGTCCAAGTCTTTACCAGAACATATCGGGAAGCTCAGACAGCAATAAGATTTCACCAGCTAACAGAGGATTTTTCTTTACACAATAACTCCATATAATTACCGGAATCAGACAAAGCCGAAAAAAAGAAAGAAGATTAGGAACCGTAATAATTCTATTCAAATTTTCTTCCTGATTCACTTCACTCTGCATGTACGGTCACCTTACTTTCCCTTTTTTTTAGACATAAACCAATAAAATATAACACAAAATGCTAAAGCAAACACAACACCAAAAACATTTTGAATCACTCTAAGACTAACCGCTCCTTGTAGTCCATAAGTCTCTGTAGCAATGGCTAAAGCACCAAATGTGTTAAATACTGCCTGCCAGCCATATTGTGCTGAAAATCCTACACCGATTCCACCAAGAATTCCTATATATGCATAGATTGACGAAGGAAGCAGAAAATATAATACTGTAAAACATATAACACCTGCAATATTTCCGACAATCCTTTTACGGACTCTGTAGTGCATATCTTCCATAAACGGCAAAATCGTGGACATGGCCGCAATACCAGCCCACATTGCACGTGGCATATTACAAAGTTCTGCAATGCAAAGGACAATCGGTACGCATAAAATCTGACATATCTGCCATTTTGTTCTGGAAGAAGTGATATCAAATTCTTGTATCAGATCTTTCAGATTTCTTTTATAAGTTCTGTTTTTATGATTTCGATAAAATACGAGGCAGGTAAGTGCTGCACCTAAAGCCATTCCGACTAATCGCATCTGATAGCTTTTTCCCGTAACATCATAACCATATAGCAGCAGATACCCAAGAACCAATGTAGATTGATTAAACATGAATGGATTATGGCATCCGAACAGAATCAACACAGCCAGTGCCGCAATATTTAACAGCATTCCCAATACCGGTGAAAACTGATTTGCTAAATGCGGACATACAGTCATAATTACAAAGAACAAAGCCAAAAGCATCGTAGATTGTCCGGTGTGGATCCCCAGATCCGCATTTCTAAACACCATGAGACATAATAAGACTACTACACCTACAATGCTGTTCTCATTTCCAAATAGGATACTGAAAATACTAACAAAGCAAAAACAAAATGCCATTGTAGCAGCTATCTTCACCAGATATACCCACATATGATATGATTTTTCTTTTAGTGTTTCACTCTTTTTCAACAGGTTTTTAGAACCTGCCTGATTTAACTGCAACTCCTGATAAAATGTCATGTAATTCCTCCTCTATCTGTTTTTCTTAAACTTATATGGCCTCATCTTTCTGTATTGGAAGCTCTACAACAAATCTGCATCCACCATATTCACGGTTTTCTGCTTTGATTGTTCCTCCGGCACTATCTACAATCCGTTTTACAAGTGCAAGACCTAGGCCATTTCCTTCTGCTTTATGAGATCCATCTACCTGATAGAACTTGTCAAATATTCTGGATTTTACATCATCCTCTATTCCTGGTCCTTCATCTTCCAGAATGAACTTAACAGAATCCTGTTCTTGTTTCAGAAACATCGTAATTGTCCCCTTTGAAGGGCTGAACTTAATCGCATTATCCAAAAGATTTATCCAGATATGCATAAAAAGTCCTTCATTCCCAGTATATTTAACTTCCTCCAATTCTACCTGAAAACCAATTTCTTTTTCTGTCCATTTTGTTTCCAATGAAAGAAATGCCTGGCGGATCTGTTCATCCAGACGATATTCTGTTTTTTTCATTGGTATATTCTGATTCTCTAACTTGGATAACAGCAAAATATTACCAACCAATCCGGAAAGTCTTTGGGTGTTAAATAAGATTTTTTCTACATATTCCTCTTGATCCGGAGACAGTTCTTCTCCCTGAAGCAGCATTGTATATCCTTCAATGGCATTAATCGGGGTCTTAAACTCATGAGAAACATCAGATACAAAATCCATCTGCAGCACCTCTGTTGCACGAAGTTCTTTTGTCATAACGTTAAAACTTTGATAAGATTCTCCAACTTCTGCTATACGGCTGTTCGTTTCCAAATGCTGTTCAAAATCTCCCTGAGAAACTTCCTTCATTGCTTTACTAAGTCTGGTAATTGGTTCCAGTAACTTTGCATTAATAAAGGAAGTGATCAGCCCGGCAATCAATGTATTGAAAATCAAAAGCCAGCCAAGCACAGATATGCTGCCCGGCAGATAAAAAAAATGATTCAAAAAAGCAAATAATAAAGCAGATATGACTGTTGAAAATACAAGTGCCAGCCAGATTGCACCAGTCAGACAGGATCGGATCCGCAATCCTTTTTCTTTCTTTTGTTCCATTATTTTTTCACCACCTTGTATCCAATTCCACGCATTGTTACGATTTCAAAATCAGGGTTATCTTTAAAACGCTCTCTGATTCTTCCTATATGTACCTCTATCGTATGTGGGTCTGCCTCCGTCTCGTATCCCCATACTTCATCCATCAACTGTTGTTTTGTAAATGTTCTGCCTGGCGAAGCTGCAAGCTTATATAAAAGCAGGAATTCTTTTTTAGGCAAAACAAGACTTTCCTTATCAGTTGTAACCGTCATTGCATCATAATCAAACTCTGTTGAACCGATCACAATTTTGTGTTCATTCAGTATCTGTGCACGGCGAAGCAGTGCTCCAACTCTTAAAACCATTTCATTCACATTTACCGGTTTTACCATATAATCGTCACTTCCCGAAAGAAATCCCTGGCGCATATCATCAAAGGAACCTTTCGCAGTGATCATAAGTACCGGTATCTGATATCCTGCTGAACGGAGTTCCGACACCAGTTCATAACCATCCATAACCGGCATCATAATATCGGAAATGATCAGATCAATATACTCTTTATCCAATATTTCTAATGCCAGTGCTCCATCCGATGCACTTTTGACCTGATATCCATTCTTCTCAAGCACTTTTTGGAATAGCTGGCTTAATTCTTTATCATCTTCTACAATCAATATTTGAAACACGTTTTCCTTCCTCCTTATTAAAACAGATACCTTGCCCATCCAAGCAGATGCTGTACCAAAAATATTTTTCTCTGACGTTTCTTTGTTAATTCGATTGGCTCTACATGATATGGATCACGATAGGTTCCATCTTCCAATACCTGTCGGGACACTCTTTCATATTCCATCATGCCTTCTTCCAACTGTTTATTAATCTCTTTGCTACGTATTACAAGCATCAGTTCCGTATCCAGATACGTGCTTCTCATATCCATGTTAAAGGAACCGATTACGGATAGATCATCATCAATCAGGATGCTTTTTCCGTGGTAAGAATAGCCGCCTTCATACTCCCAGATATCAATTCCTGTATTTAAAATTCTGTTTCTGTTTCTCGCATAATCAGCAGAACCAAACGGATTTCCATTGTTGGCAACCGAATTGGTCATGATAGAAAAATCCGGAACTCTCTCCGCAATCTCTTTCCATGTATTATACATCATATCATTGCAAATAATATATGGTGTATGAATTTTCACGCGCTCTTTTGCATTTTTCATTAGTTCTCCCAGTTGATACCAGACTACTGGTTCCTTGGAACCTGTGTGGATAGGATTTGACACTAATGCAATCTTTTCTGTCTCAAAAGTTTCGTCCGTGTAATCGGTATCGCAGATTCTTTCCTTATTCTCTTCAAAATATTTCTGATAGCCGTTCTGCAGTTCTAAAACTGCGTTCTTTACAGATTTTCTATTTGCCAGTTTTTTATTGTCATGAAAATAACCACTGTCTTCTTGTTCCCATATCGTTTCAAAATACTCTAACAACTGGTTAACTGAATTTTCTTTCTCAGGTTCATCGCAAACCACTAACACGTCTCTGTCATAGTTCTTATGTCCCGGAAAATCACCCAGGAAATAATTGTATGTATTTCTTCCCCCAAGAATATATCTTTTTCCATCTGCAATCAAATATTTA
The DNA here is from genome assembly GCF_027667425.1 of Fusicatenibacter saccharivorans. NCBI lineage: Bacteria > Bacillati > Bacillota > Clostridia > Lachnospirales > Lachnospiraceae > Fusicatenibacter > Fusicatenibacter saccharivorans. Next base: position 101,650 of record NZ_JAQEGR010000011.1, on the reverse strand, counting down.
TCATGCATTCTACCCATCATTTTCCACGGTTTCAACGGATTGGCCTTATTATATAGTTTAATTTCAACATTCTCATGGGAAGATAATCCATAGAAATACGGATTTCCTTCCATATCAATCCAGCTCTCCATTCCATCTATTAACAGACGAATATGTACACCTTTGTCTGCCGCATCATGCAGTGCTCCTAAAATCAATTTTCCACTTTCATCGGATTGAAATGCAAAAGTAGAAAGAATAATTTCCTTTTTTGCATTCTTGATCAAACGCACTCTTTGTAAAAGCGCTTCTGGATTCTTTTCTATGATTACTGCCCGTTCTGTATTTTCACTGCATTCGTTCCATGACACATTTTTTGTTTCTTTTTTGGTTGTATTGGACACTTCCGGCTGCTTTTTATATGCAACGCGGATTCCGAGCAATTCATAAAAAGCCACACATAAAAAAATTGCCAGTATAACAAGAAGGATTTTACATATTTTATACTTTTTCATTGTACATCACCTGATTCCTTTTTATTTCATACTTATACAATACAAAGTCAATCTCAATTTAACCTCAACAAGGTTTGTTTTTTCATCAATGCAAAATCTTCTTTGTACAACAGACTGTTAGATATAGTAAAAACGGCCTTTCAAAAACAGTTAACTTCTAAATCAACTGTTTTTTGAAAGGTCGTTTCATCAGATTCTTATAGCAATCCAGCAAATAATCTCATAAATAATTGTCCCAGTCGCAAATATGCACTTCGTCCGGTTTGATATTGGTCTGTCACATCACGACATTCTCCCATCGTTCTTATCAGATCATTTTTTATTTCCACAACTGCCTGACAATCTGCCATAAAACAGCCGTTTTCAAAATGGTGATATAAACTTCGATAATCCAGATTAATTGTTCCACAAGTTGCCATACAGTCATCTGCCACACTCATTTTTGCATGACAGAAACCAGGAGTCCACTCATAAACACGAACACCATGTTTAACCAATCCATGATAAAAAGAACGAGTTATATTATAAATGAATTTTTTATCAGGGATACCAGGTGTGATAATTCTTACGTCTACCCCTCGCTTAGCAGCCAGACATAACGCATGCGTCATTTCATCTGTTATGATTAGATATGGAGTCATAAACCAACAATATTTTTCAGCTTTATTTATCATACTGATATAAACTTCTTCTCCTACTTGCTCATTATCCATAGGGCTGTCTGCATAAGGTTGAACAAACCCAGTTTGCTGTGCCGCATAATCATAGTGGAAAAGGTATTTACTAAAATCAGAATCATTAGCATCCTTATCACTTACTGCATTCCACATTTCCAAAAATGTCACCGTAAGCGACTGAACAGCATCTCCTTCTAAACGAATACCTGTATCTTTCCACTGTCCATACGGGTGTGTGTAATTAAAATATTCGTTTGCTAGATTATATCCACCTGTAAATCCGACTTTTCCATCAATAACTGTTATTTTTCTATGATCACGATTGTTCAAAAACAGATTTAAGCCTGGCATAAACGGATTGAATACACGGCAATGAATTCCTATTGCCTCCATCTTTTTCACAAAATCTGTGTTAATAAAGCCTATAGAACCCATATCATCGTAGAATACTCTAACTTTCACACCTGCTTTTACTCGCTCTTCCAGAACATCTTGAATCTTATGCCATGCTTCAGCGTCTTCTATCGCATGATATTCCATAAAGATAAACTTCTGTGCTTTCCCCAAATCCTTAAGCTGTGCCTCTAATCCTTTCACTGCTTCATCAAAATACACAATATCCGTATTCTGATAGATTGGATACTGCGAATTTCTTTGTATGTAACTTGCTATATTTCCTGCTTTCGGAATTGTTTCTTTTATTCTGCTCAAACACTCCTGACTGTCCGGGAGCATTGGTAACAATTTGCTATCAATTTCTGCATATCGCTCACGCATTTTATGTGTGCCGCCATTCAAACCAATCAACAAATACAGGCCTACACCCATAATTGGGAAAATTAGAATTAAGATGACCCAAGGCATTTTCATAGAGGATGTCTTATTTGATGCGTACAATCCCAAAACCAAGATCCCACTCAAAATCCTTGTAAATAAATTTATGATTTCTGCATATTCATTCAAGCGTGTTACGATAGTAATAATAAAAATCACTTCCAGAAGAATGCAGATTATGGAAAAGCACAGCCGTTTTACCCCATTTTTTGTTTTTGCTTTGCCCTCTAAAGTATCTTGTTTCATATATATTCCACCTTCCTACTTGCTCAGTTTTCTCCCTAAATTTCGTGTAACATACCAATTTTGTCTTTTATTCTCTGCATTTCATTATCTGCTTCAATGATAGCTCTTGCAGAATGAAGTAATTCTTCACTTATCTCATCATAGCCAGGCATTTCTTCAATTCCTTTTTTATAGCGAAGTTGATGTTCCAATGTTGCCCAGAAATCCATACCATTGGTTCGAATCTGTAATTCTACACGCATAGGTGTTTTACCCTTAGCAAAAAATACTGGTATTTCAACAATCATATGATAGCTTCGATAACCATTCGATTTTGGATTTTTTATATAATCTTTTATTTCAATAACTTTAATATCATGCTGTTATCCTCCTAAATAGATTGAAATATGTCAATGAGTTTTTTCTTGAACAATAGTATAGCACAATTCTTTTATTTTGTTCCAACTTCATACATGATCATAACATGTAAACTTTAAACTATTTTCCCAGATTATTTCTCCATCAGTTTTTCAAACCAGGTATCCATCCCCAAATAAGGGGTGACAACAGAGCGAAACCCAAATGTTAGCTGGACTTCCTGAAACCCATGTTTGCAAACAGGTGATTTTGATTAGCCGTCAGCTAACAAAAATCGGATTGCGTTAGCTGGTAATTGATCATTTTGAATGGAAAATCATGTCACGAACGTGATTAGAAAACAAAAAAAGCGTTCGTTGTCAGCTAATCCAGCTAACATTTTCGAACGCTTTGAAGCCCGTCGCCAAGAGGATTTGAACCTCCGACCCCTCGCTTAGGAGAGCTCCAACCTATTGTCACTCTCTGTCAATCTGAGGTAAGGTAAACCCATATGGGACACTATATAAAACTGTTTCCGATTCAATTCGAGTTATTCTGAATACCCCCTCTGTCAAGCTCTGTAAAGCTCTGAAAGTTAGCTGATTGTTTGCCCCAGCTAATAATCGGGGAATGCCTTGATATTACCATCGACATCTGTTATATGACCACCATGCTTCGTACGTTCGATCATGGTAAACAGTATTCAATTAAACTTTCCTATCATAAGTACAAGATATTTTCTTGTCTATAAATAATATAACGCATACGAGACGGTTTGTCCATGCGTTTTTGACTGGCAAATTTATAAGCTGCTTTCATATTTTTAAACACGGACATAACCAGTAGATATACCTTCGATTCGGTTGGATGCTCCCGTACTCTGAATCAATGCAACTTCTAAGAGTGTTTTCAATTCATCTACATTGGCTTCGAGAAATAATTCCTGTTTGCCTTTATGTTCATGGATGCTGCTAACCATCTGAACAATTTCAGGTGTTAACAACTTCGCAGGACTTACAATAAAATCAAAGTCTCTCATAGGAATCTCCTTCATTTCAGATTTATCTCCGTCATTCTATCATCAAATGATGGAGATAGAATATCCATATACACAATAAATATCCTCATTTCATCCATATATTATATCGTTTTATGAATCGTTTTTTCACTAAAATTACACTATTTTTTCACTATTTTTCATTACTTCATCGTCTTCGCCAGTGAATTGAGCAATGCCCGCATCTCTGGATTCGCCAATACTTTTGCCAGAAGTTCCGGATCGACTTCATCAGCAACAGTAGTATTATTATTTTCCTGCTGTACATGCATCTGTGGATCCAGATTCTTTTTCTCATAAAATGCTTCTTCAAAAAGCTCTGCATTTTTCCTTCTGTCATCATCCAGAATATGAGAGTACACATCTGTAACCATATTGACCTGAGCATGGCCAGAATCACCCTGTACCGCCTTGATGTCTCCACCATTCAGTTTCAGCTTATAAGTAACACTGCTATGACGAAAACTGTGAAATACAACCGGTGGGAGATTATAGTCCTCGATCAATTTCTTTAAAGGGCCACGGATTGCTCCATCACCAAGAGGAAGACCAAAGGTACTTGCCATAACCAGGTTATAGTCCATATATTCGTCACCCAGGATTTCTTTCATTTCATCCTGCTCAGCTTTCCAGTCTACAAGCATATTAGCAACGCTCTTCGGTAAGAATATCTTACGTACACTACTTTCTGTCTTCGGTGTTTTCAGAATACGGACCGTAGAATTCTTCTTATGATTTGTCGGAAATACCAACAACACATCTTTTCCATCCAATGCATTTAAAGATTCTTTTCTTATACGCTGTGATTCTTTGTTGATGAAGACATATGCACGGTTTTCTTCAATTGCCTCATGAGAAATATCTACACAATCCCAGGTAAGACCAAGCAGCTCACCAAGTCGCAGGGAACATGAGAAAGATAGATTAATTGCGAGCTTTAATCGTTCATCTTCACAGACACTGAGCGCATACATCAATGTATCCGCTGTCCAGATGTCTCTTTTTTGTGATTTATGTTTTGGTACAGTCGCATGGGTGCAAGGATTCTTCTCCATCAACTCCCATTTCACTGCCTGTTCAAAACAGTTTCTAAGCAGCTTATTAATATCCCTGACCGTACTGGAAGATACAAATTCATTTCGACTGGTTTTATTCAATGGATTGATAACTGCACGTCTCTTCAAAAGACTCTGATAATATCTTTCGATGAAACGGGTATTGATCTCTGAGAGTTTCGTATCACCAATGATCGGAAGAATATAGTTATTGATAAGAGAGACATTTCCTTCATATGTAGAAAGCGCCCAGTTTTCTTTGCCATAAAGTGCAACATATTCTGTAATAAGCTCGTCCAGTGTTTTGCATTTACGGACGACAAATGATCCCATCTCTTTTTTATATTCAATTTCTTTTTTTCTTCTCTTTGCTTCGGCTTTCGTTTCATAGGTTTCCCACTTCTGTTTCCTCTCACCTTTTTCATTCGTATAAGAATAGATTACATTAAATTTTCCGTTTCGTTCTCTTATAGATGCCATATTATTGCATACTCCTTTCCAAATCTCTTTGCTCCATCCAGTCCTCAAATTCATCCCGACGGATCCTAACTCGACTGCCAACTTTTATTACTGTGAACTTTCCTTTATCCGCCCACTTGTTGATCATGCTTCTGCTGACCTTTGCCAGATAGGAAGCTTCATCAAAAGTAAGATACTTTATATTTCCATTGCTTCCTCGTATTCCGGTCTGTGATAATTTCTTCCGCCGGAAATTAGCCAGGGCAATATTTTGTTCCTGTGCAAGTTCTTCATAATCATTCGATGGATCCAGCTTATACCGATCCTGACCTTCCAGGAATTTTCGAAAACTCTCTTTTGTGATCCTTTTCTTTTCTGCAATCACAATGAATTCAAAAAAATGACTATACTTTGGATTATCAAGAATTGTATATACTGCGCTTCTGGTTGTTCCAAGCAGCTGTGCCATCTCAGGCATCGTAATTGTTGCATCTTCCAGAAGAGCGTCTTTTTTTCTGTCTTCCTTTGTTCGATACCGGGACTGGCTTTTATACCAGTTCTGAAAAGATTCTTTTGGTATTCGTTTCCAGTAATCGACAATAACAGCTTCCATTTGATTTTTCTTGAGTAAATCATAAACAAGATACTCATCAACACCCAACAGATCCGCAACTTCCTTAACGGAATAGGACCAGGATTTCAATTCTTTCCCTGGTTCTTCTCCGGTAACTTTATGGTATTTAATCTGATTGGCGTACCATTTTTCAAAGCTGGCAATATTGATTCGTATCTTTCCAGCAATCTCTTTAGATTCAAAAACATTTTTATGCACCAGCCAGTATCGATCTGTCTTTTTTAATCCCAGCAGCTTTCCCATTTCCGGCACGGTCATCCAGGTTCTCTTTTGTGTCGGACGCCGTTTGTAAGGACTGTCTTCTGATATCTTTGAAATGATCTCTTCAACATCGTCCATTTCCGGAACTTCTTTTTGTTTCATAATTGCTGTTGCCATTTATTCTTCACTTCCTGTCTTTTTTAGTGTTAGTTTTTTTTCTTATATCATATCTCAAATCCAGATAAAAATTTAGGATGTCGATTGCAGACAAAATCTGCCTGATCAACACCCTGTTTTTTATTGTTCCAAGTTATCGAGCCAGTCATCGAAACTCTTCTTAGAGATGCGATACTTTCCGCCATCCAACTGGATCCACCGGAATTCCTTTTTCTTTAAAAGGTTATAAATAGTAGGTCTGCTGACTCCTAAGATTTCCTGTAACTCTTGAACTGTATAACATCTTTTTTCTGACATTTCTTTATCCTCTTTTCTTTGAAATATGAAAGAAAAATTATCCCTTCATATAACGAAACGCTCAGAGCATGTTTTACAGTGGTCAAAAGCAAATTTTTTTACTTTTTTCTTACGAGTTTTCTTTAATGCAACTCGTAACATTAGATTTTTACATTTTTCATGAAATTAAGTAAAGAAAAAGAGCATATGGAATTGAATCCATACACTCTATGATTACTGGAACTTTATTTCATTTTTAATTCAACAAACTGGAAGTTGTCAAACAGCGTTCGTTGTTTCGCTTTGTGGCATTTTTACACACTGCTGAATCACACCTGTAACATACGTAATGGAATCGGTGCAGTCGTTCTTGAGCCATTCTGAGATAATCGCCATCAATCCCCGAATATAAAAGGCCATGATATAAGGTCGATCCTGTGGTAGTACACCATAACGGTCAAGAATTGGCGTAAACACATAACGGAACATCTTATCATAGCTTTTATCCATCCCCAACACCGCCGCATTTTCTGTTGCTGTGCGGAACAGTCGCTTGTTGTTCTTAATGTAGCAGAGGTAAGGTGTTAAATAATCCGGCGTAATTAGATATAATTCATCTCTCGGGCAATTCCGCAGCTTTGCAGAAAAGGCATCTGAATCTTTCTCCATGCAAGCAAGAAATTGCTCGTTCATACGACTGACACTCTCCGAGAGCAAGTCTGACATCGTTTCATAGTGAAGATAGAAGGTGGAACGATTGACCTCTGCTACTTCACAGATTTCTTTGACTGTAATATACTCAAAATCTTTTTTTGCCAGAAGTGTCAGAAAGGCTTCGTCCATTCTGGCTGCAGTAGCAAAATATCTGCTTTCTGATCTATTCAATCATTCCCACCTTCTTTCGTGTTTTTGTTTACTTCTCACTGATTTCTTTTGCCAGTTCTATGATTTCAAAAGCGTATTTCTGCTTGCCCTGAGCCAGCAATTTTTTGTAGATGGGGTAATTAACGCCCATACCCAGCAGCCCGATAATGCCGACAATCACGCCGAGAACAAACATAGCAGTACTACCGTTGCCGATAACCTTCATGGAAAGGCACATCCCGACACCGGCTACCAACGCTGTGATAATACCGAAGGTGTAGGTAAAAACGTTTGCGGGAAGCTTGGCTTTTGCATCCAGCTTGCGAAGAGCGACCACCTTGGAAGTGTCCTTGGGTGCATATTCGTTTGCGAGTTGTTCTGCATAGATTTTATCTGTATTCATGGCTTGTTTCCTCCTTCATTTGATGGTTCTATGATACCAGCAAAGAACGAGTAACGGAACAACACTGACGGCAGTTTGTGTTGAGTTCAAGAATTGTGCAAGTTTCGATTTTCTTAATTCTACAAACTTGATTTTATATAATTATTCCTCTAACTTTCCCTATTTTACAGGCTTTCCCGCCTGTTCATTAGTGAAATGATATGTAGTTTCCCTTATTTTTGCCCTTATGAGATAATCACAAGGGAAATAAGGGAAATTTTTTAGTCATTGCCTACCACTTTATCAAGAAGCCGAACCGATTTTCGTTTCGCATCTCTTGTGGAGTGAGCATAGACGTTCATTGTGGTACTGACATCTGAGTGTCCTAACAATTCCTGCACATCTTTTGGGGCAGCTCCATTTGCTAAAAGGTTGCTTGTATAGGTGTGACGTAACTGGTGGAAATGAAAGCCTTCAAATCCCTCTAATGTTTTTGCTACCTTTCTGCATACCGTTCCCAAAGTAGTCGGAAGTTCCAGACAGCCATCAGGTCTTAAGCAGACGAAAGAAATTTCTTTATAATCTGCCGGGACTTCCTCTGTTCTGTCTAAGCAATAATACTCGTAGTACACTCTGTTTTTCTCTTTGACCTCTTTGTAGTAGTTCGTGTGATAAAGTTCTCCGTACTGCATTCGATTCTTTAACTGCTCTTTCCGGGCATTACGGAAAATCTCTACCAGCGTATCTCCAAAATCAACAATCCTCACTTTTTTCCGCTTGGTTGGTCCGATGATATATTTGCGCTTTGAGCCATCATATCGGATGCTGCGTCTTATGGTAAGGCATTGTTCTTCCAGATTTACGTCCTGCCACGCCAAACCGCAGGCTTCTCCAATACGAAGCCCGGCATAATAGGCTATCTGGATTGGAAGTATTGCGGCTGGGTTCTTTTTTTGAAGATACGCAAGCAGTCTTTCATAATCTTTTCGTGAAATTGGTTGGATATTTCCGTCCATGTCCTCATCCGAAAACAAATCAACTTCGTCCGTCTGATACCGCAGTTTAATATACTGCATAGGATTGAACGTAATATACTGTTTTGGAAATACTGCAAAGCGGAATGATTGCTGCATGACTGCGGAAAAAGAATGGATGTAGTCTTTGCTGTAACCCTTTTTCTCTTTTCCATCGGGATGAACTCCCCCGAAGGAAAGCAAATCAAAGAAGGATTGCAAATGCTCAGAGGTTACATTTTTTAATTTCCGTTCTGCCAGCGGATGTTTCTTAATATTTCGGATTGTTCCGAGGTAATTCTCCACCGTACCATTGCTGAGCGTACCTGTTTTTAATTCCTCCTCTGCCCACACATCCAGAAGTTGTCCGACTGTGAGATTTTCCGCTTTGGCAACAAATTTCTTTTTCTCATAATCATCCATTGCCTGACGGAGCAGTTTTTCAGTTTCACTTTTGCTTTCTGTTCCAACGCATTCTTTCTGAACAAGATTGCCGCTTGCGTCCTCTACATAGAAGCGGTAGTACCATTTCTTTCCTTTTTTTCTTACAGATCCTTTTGCCATAATCGTATGTCTCCTTTCGATATTAGACAATCGGAACTGATGAAATGCTTCGTGCGTGTAAGTATATCATAACTCCGGTTGTCTTACTATACCGATTCGGAATCTTCGTATAAGACTTCTGATAAAAGATTTGCAAGCCTTTGTTCTGCTGTTTTTGGTTTCTTGGAATAGAGCCTTACAACGTCTGCCATCTCATTAAGAGCATTGATGGTAGGAGTGATTTCCCTTAAGAACATAATCTCATTATATTCCTCATTCGATTCAAACCCTATTGTTTTGGCAATATCCGTCTGACCATCATTCCCCTTGAAGTTTTTGCAGGCGAACTGGAAGGAATCCAAAAACAGACCATATTGTTTTAACATCAGCAGTAATAAATCTTTTGAAAAAGCATCTTCTTCTTTGGTAAGGGCAAGCGGTAACTGTTCCAGAATATCTCCCATCGCATCACGAATCTGTAACTCTCTCTTATCCGTAATGTCGGTTTCATATTCGTCTGTTTCCCCTTTGAGCCATTCCACAGATACATGGAGTGCTTCCGAAAGACCTTCCAGCACCATTTTTTTCGTATTGTCAATCGAACCATTCTCATAACGCAGGATTGTAGAAGCGGTAACTCCCATCTTTTCTGCGACATAAGGCTGTGTCAGATTCAATTCCAGACGGCGCTGTTTTATTCTGCTGCCTATCAGCTTGCGTAGTTCTTTATCTTTCATGCTGACTGCCTCCTTTTTCGGTATGTATGAATTATAGCATTGTTTCTCTAAAATTGCAATATGCAATATAAAAATTGTTTTTAATATTTCGTAACGCTTGACAAAGAGATTTGGAAGGGATATACTTACATCACAAGAATTGCATAATGCAATTTACAGGGAGGTGATTATATGACGCAAAGAAAAATTGCATTATCCATCGAAGAAGCTGCCGACTATACGGGAATCGGCAGAAACACCTTAAGACAGCTTGTAGAATGGAAGAAACTTCCGGTATTAAAGGTTGGTCGTAAAGTCCTGATTAAAACCGATATTCTGGAAATGTTTATGGAAGCGAATGAAGGTCGTGATTTGAGGGATAGAGGAAATGTAAAAGCCGTAACAAGAACTGCGGCAAATTAAAAAGGCGGCTTCCAAAGAAACCGCCAAAGGTTCTATCAGACCGAAGCCATGATATACCTACACGCAAGAAGATTATACCATGTGCTTCTTCTGATACGCAACCGAGAACTTATGTTTGCAAAAGAAAGGGGAATGTAATAATGGCAAAATCAACAAAAAGTTATGAAGAACGAATGCTTGAAATGGAAAAGAAGGAACAGGAAAGCCTTGAAAAAGCAAAACGATATGCAGCACAGAAGAAAGAACTTCTAAAACGAAAGAAAGCCGAAGAAAGTAAAAAACGAACCCATAGGCTCTGTCAGGTTGGCGGTGCGGTGGAATCCGTTCTTGGTGCGCCTATTGAGGAGGAAGACATCCCAAAGCTGATTGGTTTTCTGAAAAAGCAGGAAGCCAATGGGAAATTTTTCTCAAAGGCAATGCAGAAAGAAACAAATACTGATATGGAGGTAGTGTAATGACGGAGGGGATGAGTTTTTCATTCCCTTCATTGCTTTTTCATGAAGGGCGCACTTATGGACAACCAGAGGTCGTCCCAATAAGTTTGCCACAAGTGGCAACCGGTCTGCGCTCACGCTTGCCGGGCTCGTTCCGTCGGCGGGGCTTTCAGCCAGACCTGCTCATGCCGCAGGAGGCACTCTTCGCCAGAGAGGCGCATTCCATGCAGGCTGCTATGCGCAGGGCACTCTTACGCAGAGGGCGTTCCGGCAATGCTGCTTTTTCTAAAACTGAAAGCAATGTTGCCGGAAATCTATGCCGGATACGTCAGAAAGGAGGAATCCAGACATGGCGATTTTTCATTACACAATCAAAATAGTCGGACGAAGTAAAGGGAAATCTGTTATCTCCGCTTCCGCATATCTCAATGGGGATGTGATGAAAAACGAGGAAACCGGGAGAATCAGTTATTACACTTCTAAAAAAGAAGTGGTCTACACCAGTCTTATGATGTGTGAAAACGTACCTCCTGAATGGCAGATAGTACTAGAAGAAAATATAAAACGCTTTCAAAAATCTGTCCGATACAAAAGATCAGAAGATAAAGAAGCTACTTTAGAAAAATTTAAAATCACATTTCAGAAACAAAGGTTATGGAATGAGGTATTGAAGATTGAAAAAAATGCAGATGCCCAACTTGGCAGGTCATTTGAATTTGCCCTTCCCAAAGAATGGAACAGACAGGAACAAATTCAATATACAACTGACTATATTCAAAAAACTTTTGTAGATAGAGGAATGTGTGCTGATTGGAGTATCCACGATAAAGGGGATGGCAACCCCCATGTTCATCTTCTTCTGACTATGCGTCCTTTTAACCCGGATCATTCTTGGGGAAAGAAAGAAGTCAAGGATTGGGATTTTGTCAGAGATAAAAACGGAAATATCGTGATTGATGAATCCCATCCGAACTGGTGGCAGGATAAGAAAAACCCTGACCGTCATGGAATCCGTATCCCTGTATTAGACGAAAACGGAATTCAGAAGATTGGTGCAAGAAACCGCCTGCAATGGAAACGGGTGCTGACCGATGCTACCGGATGGAACAATCCAAAAAATTGTGAACTGTGGCGGAGTGAGTGGGCAAAGGTGTGTAATGAACATCTTCCTTTGCATAATCAGGTCGATCACCGTTCTTATGAAAAACAGGGAAAACTCCAGATTCCTACCATCCATGAAGGCGCTGACGCAAGAAAGATTGAACAAAAGTTTCTTGCCGGGCAGGAAATAAAAGGTTCGTGGAAAGTAGCGGAAAATCAAATCATAAAACAACAAAACACGTTATTGCAAAAGATACTGGACACCTTTGGAAAAGTATCGGGTGCATTATCATTATGGAAGGAGCGATTAAATGACATTAGAAGAAAGCCGGGAAATTATACCCTTAATGGAATCCATGATTGGGCAAATCGAAGAACAGCAGACCTTAATGGCAGAAATGATTCTGGAAATGCAGAATCGGGACACCCAACTCTCTCTTATGCAGGAACAGAATCAGAAATTGCAAAAATTAAACAGCGAGTTATCCGAGCTGCTCAACATTTTGCCAAATACCGAGGAACTGCTTTCCAAGATGGAAGAACAGAAAACGAAGATAGAACTTTTGGAAAACGAAAATCAGCAATGGCAGAAATTGGTACAGAAGCTGAACAGCGAAAACAGTTTATTACTGAAACAGAACACCGAATTGCTGAACTGGAACAGCAGATAGAGAAAGGACGTGATATAGATGAACGAATCCAGAGAATCAAAGAACGCCGAACAGTTGGAAGAACTTCTCCTCTTGACCGAGGAGATACAAGAAGAACTGGAACAGAAAGACCAGCTTATCGTGGAACTAAAGACGCAGCTCAACGAATCTCTGACCTTGAACGAGAAATTAAACAAAGAGAACAGAGCCGGGAATATTCAAGCATTAAAGAACGACTTGAAGCTAGCAGACAGAGCATTGCGGAACGAGAAAGAGAAGCTGCGAAGCGCAAACGTCACGATAGGGGAATGTCAAGATAAAATACGATGCTTAACACAACAACGGGATTATGCCCGGACACATCAGAAAATCGTAGAGATACCGGTAGAAAAGCCGGTACCCTATGAAAAATGTGAAGCCTGTGACCGGACAGCCTATCAGAATGAAAAAGCGAAATACGAAACACAAAAAGAGCGACTTGCAGGACAGTATAAAGCAAAAACGGTAATGTTCCAAACAACCTTGTTCCTTCTTGCATGGTATTCGCTGACAACCACTCTTTTTCAGGCAGTACAGTCAGATGTGTTTCTTTCCGATTGCAAATCATTCTTCCATGATGCAGCGTCATTCATACAAACTTTTATCGGTTGGACGATTGAGGTCGGGCAATCTGTGGCACAGATTAGCACAAAAATTCCAAATCCTTTTATAGCCGGAATGGTATATTGGATATTGCTAATATTGATTGTAGGAATATGTGTGGCAGGAACAGGGATACTGGCGATACTGATAGAAATAAAGGTTATAGAATTATATAGGGAAAAGTGTTGGGATGTCATTACTCTACTGATGATACTGACAAGTGCTGCTGTCATCATTTATTTTGGAGAAGCAATCAAAAAAGCACTGTCAGTAAATCTTCTATTGCTTTTTGTACTTTTGCAGGGCGCATATGTTGGACTTAGGTGTTATTTAGAATCGTACCTTGAGAAAAGAAACTATTAAGCATTTTTTACAAAGCTATGTACAAAATCATTCTAAAATTCCCATTCAATAATACGATTGAGAAAACCTCTCTGATACAGTATAATAAAGTGTTAGGGAGGTATCTCTATGAAGGAAAAAATACTAATCATTGAAGATGATTTTACGATACAAACACAGCTTAAAACTCTTTTGTATGGGAATGGATATGAAGTATTTGCAGTTACGGATTTTTCCCAAACAATAGAGCAGTTAAAAGAAGCTGCACCACATCTGGTTATTCTGGATATAAAACTTCCGGGGAATAACGGTTTTGAAATATGTTCTCAAATTCGCACTTTTTCAGATATTCCGATTGTATTTGTAACAAGCAGCAATACAGATATGGACGAACTAAACAGCATTATGCTGGGTGGAGATGCGTTTATCACAAAGCCTTATAATCCTGCTATTCTTCTTGCTAAAATTGCTGCATTGTTAAAGAAAGCCTACCGTTCCTCTCAAACAGAAATTTATATGTGGAAAGAAGCTACCCTGCATTTGGAGAGTAGCATGATAGAGTACAAAGGACAGAAAGCAGAATTGACAAAGAATGAATTGAAAATCCTCTACTACCTTTTTAAGAACGCTGGAAAAATCTGTTCCAGAAATGATATTGTGGATTTTCTTTGGGATAATCAGCTTTATGTTGATGATAATGCCCTAAGTGTCAATATTACCCGTATTCGTGACAAACTGGCAACAATCGGACTTGTAGATTTCATTAAAACAAAACACAGGCAAGGATATACATTATGAATGGAAAACAATATTTGAAAAATCAACTCCCCGTTATTTTAATCAATCTGCTGGGTATGCTTGCCTTTGCCTTGTTCCTGATTGCAAGCGATAATCCTATCCAAACAGTCCTGTTTATTCTTGCGGTCTGGTCGATTGTCCTTGTTTTATCTTTGCTGACTTTTTATTTCTCACGAAAAAAGTATCTGAATAAATTGCTCAATATGACGGAGCAATTAGAAGAACGATATTTATTGCCGGAAATCATGCAAGTGCCGGAAAGGGCTGATGAACAGGTTTTTTACCAGATTATGAAAATGGCTGAAAAATCCATGTTGGAACGGATTGGCGAAGTACAGAGGGAACGCAGGGAATATAAAGAATACATTGAACAATGGATACACGAAGTAAAAACACCAATTACAGCTATGAAGCTGCTGTGTGAGAATAACCGTTCTCCCTTTTCCAGAGAGGTATTGGCAGAGTTAGAGAATATCAATCAATATACAGAACAGGCACTTTACTATGCCAGAAGTGAACACGCTGAAAAAGACTATTCTGTCCGTGAAGTCAATTTATGCGATGTTGTGAATAGTGCAATCGCAGATAATAAGTATCTTTTGCGTCAAAGTAATATGTCAATTCAGATAGACGATATAGAAACAATGGTTTACACTGATGAAAAATGGGTGCGGTTCATCTTAAATCAGATTATCGGTAATGCAATCAAATACCATGCAGAGCAGCCTATTTTGCACTTTGGGGCAACAAAAACGAATGACAAGATTGTGCTATCTATCAGCGATAATGGGATAGGTATTCCTAAAAGTGATTTACCCCGTATTTTTGAAAAAGGATTTACAGGTCAGAATGGGCGAACCGGGAAAAATTCTACTGGAATTGGCTTATATCTTTGCAAGCGTCTATGTGATAAACTGGGAATAGGACTTACTGCTTATTCCGAAAACAGAGGAACAACGATTTCACTTATCTTTCAAATGAATGATTTTATTATCGGAGTGCAGGGCTGACAGGTTCTGCACTTCTTACATTTTTGTAAGAACTGTGTAAGAAAACTTGATACAAAAAATGAGATACTCCATTTACAATATGGGTATGGAACAGTTAAGGAGGTTTATCCGATGAATACAATTTTGAAGCTGGAGCATATCCAGAAATATTATGGCAATGAGGGGAATATTACCAAAGCCATTAAAGATATTAGTTTTTCTGTGGAAGCCGGAGAATTTCTCGGAATTATGGGTGCGTCCGGTTCTGGAAAGACAACTCTGCTAAACTGTATTTCTACGATTGATACCGTAAGTGCAGGGCATATTTTTTTAGAGGGAACAGATATAACGGAAATCAAACCAAAATTCCTTGCCCGCTTTCGCAGAGAGAATTTAGGTTTTGTATTTCAAGACTTCAATTTGCTGGATACATTGACAATTTCAGAAAACATTGCACTGGCATTAGCAATCAATAAAGTCCCTGCAGGGATTGTAGAACCCCGCATTTTGGATATAGCCGGAAAGCTGAATATCAGCGATATTCTAAACAAATATCCTTATCAGGTATCGGGCGGTCAAAAACAGCGTTGTGCCTGTGCAAGAGCAATTATCAACAATCCGAAACTCTTATTGGCAGATGAACCGACAGGAGCATTAGACAGCCATTCCTCACAAATGCTGCTGTCTACCATTCAAAGTATCAATGAACAGCTTAGGGCGACAATTCTTATGGTAACTCATGACGCTTTTACCGCCAGCTATGCCAACCGTATTCTTTTTTTGAAAGACGGAGAAATCTTTATGGAACTGCGCAAGGGCAACGACAGCAGAAGTGCTTTTTTTGATAAAATTCTGAATGTCCTTACCATGATTGGAGGGGGACAGAGCCATGTATGCTAAACTTGTTTTCAGAAATGCAAAACGGTCTGTAAAAGACTATCTGGTCTACATTGTCACAATGACAATCTGTGTTACCTTGTTTTATGCGTTCTTGTCTATTTCCAGTAGTTATTATAGCCCGGATATAGGCAGCGAGTATGATTTTACTCTGTTAAGTGACGGAATGAAAATTGCAATCTGCATGATAACATTGCTGTTGTTATTTTTGATACGGTTCGTCAATCATTATATGCTAAGACGGAAGCAAAAAGAGTTTGCTGTCCAGTCCATTATGGGAATGGAACAAAAAACTATTGGCAGGATTTTCTTTGCAGAAACACTGATTATGGGTATGTTTTCCATTTTGATTGGTATTTTTTGCGGTGTATTTTGTTCTCAATTCATTACCGCAATGCTCCTTACTGCTTATGGAAAGCCTTATGAAATCTCATGGACATTATTCCCGGATACCGTTTTGTTGACAGTGGTATTTTTTGTGGCAAGTTTTTTTGTGGTAGGAATTTTCAATACCCGTACCATTCAGAAAACAAAAATTATTGATATGCTTTCCGCAGAGAAAGAGAACGAACCAGAGCTAAAAAAGAGCCGCTTCATTTCTGTTGTAGTAGTCCTCTTTGAAGTATTTACCGTATGGGGATTGATTGCAGGAATACAAAAGGTCTGGTTTTATTATGACACCCGCTTTGCGTTTCCGGTGCAGCTTATGTTTTGGGGAAATATTCTTTTTCCGCTGCTTACTTTGCTGTGGTCGATATTTTGCATAATCAGAAAGAAAAAAAGAGAATGTTTCATTGCTGGTTTGCTGATATGTTCTGTATTGAATGCTTTTACAGCAGCCAGCGTTGCAGCATTAACAAATAAATATTATCTGCCTTTAGGTGGTGGAACGCTCAATCAATATCTGCTTTTTGTTGTGATTGACTTACTTTTCTTCATTTGTGCCTTCATTTATCTTACCAGTGGTTTGATTGTAGCATGGAAAGAAAAATCGCCAGAACACCGATACCATGAGGAAGCACTTTTCTTTTTCGGACAGATTACCTCAAAGCTGAATACGACCAGCAAGACTATGGCAGTCATTTGTATCACTTTGGTATTAGCAATTTTCATGTTCGTTGCAGCCCCTATTTTGACGGGCTGGTCGTCTGGTTATTTGGATATACGCTCTATGTATGATGTGCAGGTATATTCGAGATACAATGATGTTTATGAAGAAGAAAATCTGCCACAGGACAGTTATGAAATCATTACTGATTTTCTGGCAGAACATAAAATAGATACAGACTATGATTGCACTTTCAATCTATATCTGCCAGAGAAAGACGATTTTCACAACAGACAGAAATATGATTTTCCGATTGTGGCAATTTCTTTAAGTGATTATAACACCATAAGGAAAATGTTGGGTTATGAACAGATTTCTCTGGGGGAAGATGAATTTACGACACAATGGGCGGCAATCGCCACCGAGGAAGAACGGGATAGCTTTTTGAAAGAGCATACCAGTATTTTGACAGACGCAGGAGAATTGACTCTTTCCGAGCAGTCCTATTATGAGGAAGCAATCGGAGAAACAGCGTACAATTCCTATACAGATATACTCTATGTACTTCCAGACAGTATTTGTGAAAAGCTGTTGCCGGTAATAAAAAACCGCTATATCACAACAGAAGAAAACATCTCCTATGAAAATGCAAGGGAACTGGAAAAATTTTTTACAGAGGAATACCCAGAGCAAGCAGAAAGCGGTGTTATGTATGGAATACGGTTCAGTACATTACAGAGGAACAGTACAATAGCAAATAATTTTGTTTTACAGGCTGCAATGCTTTATGGTGCTGTTGTATTGATGATTATATGTCTTACCGTACTTTCCTTGCAACAACTCTTAGACGCAGGACAATATAAATATCGCTTCTCTGTACTCCGAAAATTGGGGGTGGAAGAAAAGCATATCGGAAAACTTATCTTGCAACAATTAAGTGTTTGGTTTGGGCTTCCAATTATCACAGCAATCATTGTAGCTGCTGTTGTAATAGCTTACTTTATCCAAACCATATCAGCAGAAATTTCAGCCTATATCGGGTTTGGTGCATTGATGTTACAAATAGGGGCAACAATGGGCATTTTGGCAATTTTATTGATTTGTTATTTCATAAGTACATGGATTATTTTTAGGCATTCTGTTAATCCATAGAAAATATGTAATTATTGCATTTCGCACATTCTTTAAAGAGGGATAGCACTCTTAATGAACACTATCCCTCTTTCACTTAATAAAATTCTAATGAATCTTCTGCATCCACCCACATCTGTAAATTGCCCTCAAGATATAATCTTGCATATTCCAAAGGCTCATCCACAGCTAATGAAGTAAGTGCACATTCTGATCCATATGTGGTTTTTAAATCTTTTTCAGCTTCCCAGCAGTCAATGCGAAGCATATATCCAGCACTTGTGTAAACATCAATACTATCGTGATTTATGTTGTATTCTGCATAAATTGTTCTCATCGTATCTTATCTCCATTTTCTTTTGATAATCAGTAATAGAGTTAAATATCGAAAACATTTCAATCAGTTCACCATGTCGTTATTGTTATATGTTATACTGTGTTATGAAATTTTCTTTCCCTTAATTTTTCCCATATTAAGGTTCATGAAAGCTAATGGGAGAATGTAACACAAGGGAAAGAGTAAGGGAAAGTACACTTGCTACAAACTTAGTATTTTCAAGGGTTTGCGAAGAATTTGATAATCAAATATAACAGTTATTAAATTTCCTAAAATATGTGAAATATCAACTTGAATTTTCAAATTAGTCTTTGCAAATAACCTTTGAACCTTCACCATCAATTACAATTCCCTGACGGTTGTTAATTGGGCATAGATTCAAATCCGAAAACTCAGTCATTATTTTCTCGGTAACTTTCTTAAATGGTGCTGTAAGATAATGCGGAAGAACATAGAAATCAATCAAATCAAGCCCTGCATCATCTTCTTGTGAGTAGTCCTCTGGCTTTTTATCCATTTGCTCGATATATTGGATGCTTGGAGCGCATATAATTGCGCCTGCCGACTCGCCGATCATCAATTTTCCATTTGCCAATTCCTTTTTCAGTAGCCCATCAGCTCCCGTTTTACGGAGCTGGTCCATAAGAAAGAAAGAATTTCCGCCGGTAAAATATATCACATCTGCTTCTTCAAAAACAGACTGTATCGTTGAATAAGCCTCCGTTGAAATATCAATTTCAGTTACGATTGCTCCCAACTTTTTGAATAATTTTCGAGCCGAGCCGACATAACCGGTGTAGCCTTCACGCAGTGAAGCTGTTGGAATAAATGCGACTTTCTTATTTTCAATTTCTTCCTTTATCAGACTTCCCACACTTGAAAAGTGCGAACATAAAAATAGTTTCATCAATATTCTCCTTTATAAATTCCGATTTGTTACTCACATGATATCATATTTTTTCTTCAATTGCATTTTCATTGAAAAAATCATTAAAACTTCCAATGTTTAATATAAATAAAGCAATATAGTTGCATCCCTACTCGTATTAAGAGCTGAAAAATAAATATAAATCCTATATTAATGAAGAAGGAATGGAAGAAAAAAGCATCTTTTGAATATAGAATACCTAATATATTTTGTACATTCAAATTATTTATTGGAAACAAATACAAAATTTTGTTACCTACCCCTGTTTTTATCATTTGCACCAGCAATAATGGTAATATATATACCCCTAATGAAACAGCTAATACTGACATAGATGAATGCATAAGAGCTGATATTAACAATGTTACACTCTCAACAAATCCAATACCAACTAATTGCATGACAAGAATTAAAAAGTATATTTGAATATGGTTATATTGCAAAGGGAAGTCAAATAATCCCAACGACAAATTTGTTTGTATGTCTGAATTCCATCCGCTCATATCATACATTGTAGAGAAAACACCTATGTTGACCAATTGAAAAATAATAAATAAACTCACTGTAATAATACTTGTCGCAATCAATTTAGCAAATATCATTTTGTTTCTTCCATATTTTGTAACTAACAGAATCTGATTGATATTTTTAGAATTATCATCTGAAAACACTATGGAAGATACCAATATTGTAATTATGGACAAAAGAGCATATATATATCCAAGTACTCGATATAAGTCTGTCCATGGAACATAATTTCCTAATGTCAAAGGAGTATCAAATTTTTTAAATCCAACCTCGTCCAATGAATATAAATCCACGTCTTCTATTGTTAATCTTTGGCCTTTATTAACCTGTTCAATCATTTCTGAATAAACATTTTCGGCATCTTTTGAAAAAAAAGTATCTCCCATTTCCCAATAAAATGGATAAAAAGGCTTATTAACAACTTTTTGCTCTTCATTCTCTTGGAAATTATTCATAGAATCAGACAGAATCATTTTAACTTTTTCATCTGTAAACTCTCCAGAATATTTTTCATCTATTATTACATCGAGGCTCTTTTCAAACCCCTTTTTCTTATTACTCGCTTCACTCATTGATAGCTGTGAATAGTGATACCCAACAAAAAAAATCCCCAGAAGGACTAAGCATCCTACAACAATCCCACCAAATACAGTTCGGTTTCTCAATATTTTCCCAAGTTCAAACTTAATTAGCGATGTCATACTCTCATTCCCCCTCTCTAAAATAAAACAAATACAAATCTTCTAAAACCGGATCAACTTGTTTCGCATTTGCAAAAGGTTTTTCCCTTGAAATAAGTCGAAGAACAACTCCGTCTTCTCCATATTTACGATTACTTACTGTATATACTTGCTCAATTCGATTTACTTCTTTTTCTGGAACCAGGCATTCCCATACACACTTGTTAATATCTTTCAACAAATATCTTATTGTGCCTGTATTTTCAATTCTACCTTTTTTTAGAATAATGATTTCATCTGCTATATATTCTATATCTGATACAATATGTGTAGACAATAATACTATTTTTTCTGATGCAAACGAACTTATCAGTTTTCTAAATTTAACTCGCTCTTTGGGATCGAGCCCTACCGTAGGTTCATCTAATATTAAAATTTCCGGATTATTAATCATTGCTTGAGCGATACCTAGTCTCTGTTTCATTCCGCCAGAATACTTTCTGATTTTTTTATTTTTCACATCATCTAAGCCAACCTGAATCAATAAATCTAAACATCTCTTTTTTGCTATTTTCCCATTTAAGCCTTTCAATGAAGCGATATACATCATAAAATTTAATCCTGTAAAATCAGGATAGTATCGAAAATCTTGTGGTAAGAATCCAAGAATCGAGCGATAATATTCTGCTTGCAGAGCAATATCTTTATGGTCATATTGTATATTTCCACAATTTGCTCTCATCAGTCCACAAATAATACGAAATAAAGTTGTTTTACCCGCCCCATTAGCACCTAATATTCCGTAAATTCCAGGAGTAAATCGATACGACACATCATCAAGCACAGTTACATTCCCATATTGTTTTGTTATATTATTAATAGTTAATTCCATACTGAAGCTACCTCCCATTTGATTATTTTAGTTTGAGAATATAAGATAATCCCTAATATTGTCGTTGTAATGAAATATGCTATTCCCCAATAAAGCATTCGGATTTCATATATTTTAAAGATATTTGCAATTAAAATAACTGCGACACAAATACTTCCCGATATACACCATAGGAAATAATTATGTAATTGCTTTCTCCATATAGTTATAAGCGAAAATAAAATAATGCAAACAATATTGTATGGAACAAGTACATAGACTAATATCTGATACAAAGGCAAAGATACTATAGATTTAGTCATAAGAGAAAGCAAAATAACAATTACCATATCAATAATGCCAAAAATCAATAATTTCATCATAATATGTTGTCGCAAATCATATTTGAATGTCTGTTCCAATTCCCACATTCCTGTAGTAAAACTTTTGAATAATTCATCTAAAAAAAATAAAGCCGAAATGAATATTACACCTGTAATGCATAACATTATTTCACTTATCGGCTGTAAATTTTTAAAATTTAATGCCATAGTTATCCCTGATAGAAAGATGAATAATTGAATTATCCAAGTATGAACATGTATGAAGCGAAAAGTTGACAGGAATAGCTCAAAGTAAGAATGTCGACTCATTCCAAGTCTAATCATTATTTCATATCCTAATTCGATGGTTTTTTCACGTCCTTCTATATCACCTTCTAATTTATAACCAGCCAATTTCGATATAATATCTTTTTTATCCATCATAAAATTCCTCTCTTTCTAAAACTTTTTCTAATTTTCTAAGGCCTTGATAAATACGTGACTGTACAGTAGATACCCCCACGCCAGTAATTGTCGCAATATCTTTTACCTTTAAATCGTGATAATACCGTAGTATCACAACCTCTCGTTGTATTTCAGGAAGTAAATCAAGTGCTTTTTGAACCGTTTCTTTTCTCTCATCATGTAATATTTCATCAATCAATGAAGTGTCTAAATCAGTTGTAAAATTATCTGTGAGTTCTATTTGCTCAATATGTCTTTTTTTCAAATAATTATTGCAAGTATTGACAGCCATAGTGTATAGATAATTTTGAAATTTTCCTATGAATCGGTATCTAGGTAAACTTTCTACCAATTTTAAAAAAATATCCTGTGTTAAATCAGAAGCTATATCGCAGTCTCCATAACATCTGCGAACACAATAAAAATACACACTATCATAATATTTATGTACTAAAATATCCCATGCATCAGGATCTCCCATCTTAATTTTGTTTATTATCATCCAGTCTTGTATCATATCCATCACTTTTCTCTTAATTATTCTTCTCTATATATAAACAACTAACCTTAACAAATCATTTAAAAACACAAAAACTTTTTATATTTTTTTATATTTTTTTACAATATGATAAACTATTCTTCCCCTCATGAGCAAGGGATTAGGAGTTCCCTGTGGCGGTTAGTATGCAGTAGTTCGATTATCCTGTAAGCGTGAGTTTTCCAAACTTATCGGATTCTTGGTAGTTGCCTTAGTAGCCGTTGGTCTTGTATTCAATGCGTCCGGCGTAAAAGATGTATTGTTACAGTTATTCAATAAGATTATTGGAGCATAAAATTAGTATTGCTATTGTGCGGACATTTGCATATAATAAAGATAGATGGAAATACTACTCACGAAAGGAGATGTTTTATATGGCTACAAAATCAGCAAATTTATATGCAAGGATTGAACCAGATGTCAAAGAAAAAGCAGAAAGTATCCTGTCTACACTTGGTATCCCTGCTTCCAGTGCTATCAATATGTTTTATAAACAGATTATCTTACAGAGAGGACTTCCGTTTGAAGTAAAAATACCATCTGACAGACCTGTTGATATCAGCACATTATCAGAAGCAGAGTTCAATGAAGAATTGGAGAAAGGATATGCGGATATGCAGGCTGGACGGACAAAAAATGCGAAGAAAGCATTTGCTGACATTCGCAAGGATTATGGCTTATGATATATGAAGTAGAATTATCCGAACAGGCTGACAGTGATTTGAGAGGGATTTTTGAATATATTTCTTTTGAATTACAATCGCCGGAAAATGCAAGCGGACAGCTTGACCGTCTGGAAGAACAGATATTAAGTCTGGATACGATGCCGGAGCGTTATCGAAAATATGAAAAAGAACCGTGGAAAAGTCGTGGACTTCGTGTATTACCAGTAGACAATTATGTGGTACTTTATATTCCAGACAGCGATAAAAAAGTTGTAACAATACTTAGAGTAATGTATGCCGGACGGGACATAGACAATCAGTTAAATCTCCACACAAAGCAATAAAGGATATGATTTAAAGCAGCCTTTCATTTATGATCGACTGCTTTTTTCATATTCAAAATTAAAAAGAAAGGGCTGAATTACGATGGAAGAATGTAGCGTATTGATTGAAACGACCAAATCAGCAGAGGATAAAACCTCTCGCTGGTTCGATTTACCCATTGATTATGAGCTGTTCCGTGACCTGCTCGGCGTGGAAGCTGACAGTGGCGATTATCAAATCATTGATATGAAGCTCCCCTTTGCTGGCGACATTGTAAGGACAACATCTGTCAGACGGTTAAACAAGCTGTACTTTGCTTACACGGATTTATCGCCAGAAGTTCAGCTGGCTTATAAAGAGTTGATTTCCTATTGTGGCGGTGTAGAGGATTTATTGCAGAAATCAGAAGAATTTCTGTTTTATCCAGAGTGCCACAACATCATGGACGTTGCCCGTTACCGCTTGGAACATAACATTGATTTTTTTGCTCTCTCCGAAAAGGGAAAGAAATATTTTAATCTGGAAGCCTACGTCCATGAACCGGAAGAAAAAGGACGTTATGCGGTCTGCAACAATGGTATGTTCAAGCTCTGATGGTGGGTATTGCTTATGGCAGATTTTATGAATACGATGAGTGAAAGGAAGTGACCGCTTATGATTGATGATATGCAAGTCTATATAGCCAATCTTGGCAAGTACAATGAGGAAGAACTGGTCGGGGACTGGTTCTCTTTTCCATTGGACGAAGAAGTAATTGCAGAACATATCGGCTTAAATGCAGAGTAGGTAAACGTCTCTTTTAATCTCCATTGTTATACTCCCCATTTCCGTGCATCTGCACACTTTTTAGTAATGAGATTCCATCACAGAACGACCTGAATTTCAATATGTATTCCCATTTTATGTGCATCTACACACTTTTATGTAATGTTGATAAATATATTTTCAGATTTTTTTATTGCAGTGTTTATAATCGACTACTCCAATCGTTATTATAGGTAAACAACAAAAAGAAGATGGTTCCGATGTTTCATTAAATATGTTCGTTAGTCTTTTACGCAAAGGATTCTATCTCCTCTGCGCCCTAATGCTTTTCGGATTCAGTTCAACAAACTAGAATTTACTTTAATAAATATTTTTCAAACGCTTTATGATTATCAAAGTGGACTTCTCTAAAAAACAGAACTAACCAAATAATATAGGTTGGTATAGCTATATATGGGGTTAAAAAGCAGGATAATAATGCTCCTGCCAACATTATAATAGCCCACATAAAGCACTGATTTCTTATATCACGAGAGATATAAGCTTTATCATACAATGCCTGTTCTTCTTTAGAAAATGAATTAAATCCCGAAACAAATTTTGTTGCTTTTTCCTTAAAAATCGCAAATAACACACCTATAATCAGAAATGGTATTACCAAAATTATACACGACCAAAATCCTATATTCATAATACATACCTCCGCTTCAAATTCCGATTTTAATGTCTCTATTATACCATAATGATACTATTATAAAAAAGGAAAAAGAGCTCCTTCGAGCTCTTTTGATTCAGTTCTGTAAACTTGAAGTTATAGTGCAATCTTTTTCCATTTTCTAATCTTGGTTCTAAAGGTTCCGAACGGAGCAACTGTATTAACATGTATGAATTTGTATACTTCCCAGACAGCTGTTTTAGTTGCTTCGTCAGCCCATTTTCTCATATGTGGTTTAAATAATTCTTCCTCACTCAGAGAATCAATCATTGCATAAATAGAGTTGATATTCTCATTCAATCTGTCTTTCAATTCTTGCAGTGACAGCTGAGCATATGTATCTGTGAACCATTGATATAATTCGCCAAGCTGATTCCACTTAAAATTATCCGAAGGAGTTTTAACAGGAATACCCGTTCTTTCGTCTGATTCCCATTTAATAACAAGAGTTGTCCAGCCAACCTGATAAGCAAGATTTTCTGCCGGAGTTCGATCGATCTCATCAATTCTCTTATCTTTTAAATGCTCCGGAATATCATTAAATTCTGAAATATATTTTGCAAAGCTTTTATTTATCTCGTTTTTAAGCTCGTCTTTATTCTCATATGTTCTCAATAGTCTATCTCCTCAGCTTCCGATTTTCCAGTTTCAAAAACAGGAATTTATTTGGAAGATTTTATTATCCATTCATCAAGAAATTTCATTTGTTCATCCGTATGAAACCAATGCTCTCCATTTTTCATAATAGAAAGTGTTGAATTAGTCCTCTGTACAAATTCAAATATCGTTCCATAAGCGGTAAGATTATCTTTTTCACCATACAAAATGTGCGTTGGGATTTCCCATATAATAGGATTTTCTCTTGCATAGCAAAGATAATCCCATGAAAGAGTCTCTCCAAAGGTTGTCTGAATTTCTTTTTTCTCTTTGAGTTCATCCTCTGTAACATTTGCCCAAATCATCATATCAGCAATAAGCCTTTCCATATCTACAACGGGCGAAATAAAATATGCTTTCTCTATTTGCTGATTTGATAAGGCATTGATAGCAAAATACGCTCCAATGCTATTGGCAATTACTTCAACCGTCTTGTAGTTTCTATAAATTGAATTAAAAAGTAATGGAAATTCTTCTTTTGCTTCCCATGGAAACTGTGCAGTATAGTCGAGACCAATCACATCACAATTACTAAAGAGCGGTTTGTAATGAATAGCTTCTTCAGCATTACCACCTTTTCCATGTATATAAATAACTGCTTTATCCACAATAGTTATCCTCCACAAATTCAAATTTTCCTGTTATACAAACTGGGAGTTGTTTATTTCTTCTTTTTCGGTTTTGGGGCTGGCAGTTCATCATACATTGCATGAAACAAGCCTGTCAAAAATTCCCTATTATCAACTTCATCTACCAACAACATCTCTTTTGCTCCCTCATAGGGTAATTCATACGGAGCTGTCGGCATATAACTAATTGCTGATTTTACTGGTTTAACAAGTAATCTATCATCATAGATACCGCCTACAATCTTGCCACGATAATAAATAATAAATTCTCCCATCATAGCTCGATAAGTAATTTCTTCTAACTCAGATAGCTGCCCTAAAATAAACTCTAAGTATTCCTTGCTTGATGCCATATTTCCACCTCAAATTCATATTTCTCAGTTTCAAAAACTTGAAATTACTTAACAATATGTGCTGTAATGATTGTATAGCTATATGAATTGATAGTAATTTTGATATTTTCAACCTCGCAATACCAATTTTTACCCTGTTTGTATATATTGCAATTTTTATCTAATACCTTATTTTTGCAATACTCAACAACATCTGCTGTATCTATTTTTAGGTTTCTTTTAATTCTATCAATTCCCATTTCGGTTGTATGAATTTTATCAATATTATCAAGCAATATCTTTTTATCTTCCATTCTTTCTTTTCCTCAACTACCGATTTGCACATCAAATCGTTTTCTTCATTCTATCACAGTATCATATTATTCCGCCATCAATTTTTCGAACCAGGTATCCATGACAATAATAAACTGGCCTGCGCCTTGCCATTCTTGCAGCATTTCATCCAGAGTTTTGTGTTTCTCATATTTCTGCACATACACCCAGGTGGCTATACCACTGGCCTCAGAAATAATTCCTGTTATGATCTTACGCATGATGCCCTCAAATTCTGCGATTTCCTCTTTTGAAACGATGTCATAGAGATTAGGAATCTGAAAATCTTCTTTCCCACAGTTCTCATGTACATTAATCAACTCTGCTTTCACCCTTTTTCTGGATTCCTCGGGTAATTTCAAATATTGCCAAATCATTGAGACCACTTCGGAAGGTGTGTCTTTTTTGATCGGTGGTAACTGAATAAAATCATTGTTTTCGCTCATTTTCATATCCTCCTCACGATAAAATAAAATCAATAATACTTTCTCTTGTCATATCCAGTACAGTGTCTACAAACACTCCTGCAAACAGGATCAGATACAGAATTACACTCAGCGAAAACAGGAATGCAACCTGTACCCAATCATGGTAACAGTATGCAGTCGCTATAATCAACAAAGTGAATATAAATCCAAGGATTCCTCTGACAACCGCATAAGTCTGTACTGTCATCTTCACTGCCAGGCCGATCACAAAAAGTATCAGCCATACCGGCAGTAATAATATCTTCCCAGCAAGTTTTAAAATAAACATGTGCACCTCCTATCTTACCAGTCCTGGCATATCATGGTTCACTTCTGCCTGATAATACCCATTCATCGTAGACGGTGCATTAAACAGGGCTGCTAATAAATATTTCTTGATGTTCTTCACCTTTGTGGTGTTACCACGCATACAGTGTAAGACATACTCGATATGTGAATAGGTCAGCATCAGAAATTTTTTCTTCACCAGAGATGCCGGATACCAGTTGCTGGCAATCAAGATCTTGTCATTTTTACACATCACAGTTTCTACGATCAGGTTCACGACTTCATCTACCTGTCGCATATCGTCATGATGGGTTATTTCCAGTGATTCATAATCAATGGTCTCCTTGACAAGGTTTTCATAAGCCTGATAATCCTCAGAGCGATTATCGCTATCACATCTTTTCTCATCCACAGATATGATATGATTAGATTTATTATCATTCATTTCAGTATCACTAAGATTAGTATTATTAGGGTTTGAAATGTAAACTTCTTGAAGTTTGTTTTCGGGACTTCTAGAAGTTTGATTTTGGGACTTCATGAAGTTTAAATTGTAAACTTCTGCAGTCTCTTCATTTTCCACAGAAGTTTGTTTTTTAAACTTCTCTAATTCCTCTCCAAATTTTTTCTCATCTGTTTTCTCAGGCATAAAGGTTTTTACGTAGATAACATTCACCTTTCCAAATCCCTGTCTACGTTTCTCAATCAGACCAATTCCTGTTTCGTCATCCAGTTCTCTCATGGATTTGATGGCTTTATTTCTGCCACAGTTCAGTAATTCCATGATATCTTCGATGGAAAAGTAGATATATGCTCTGTTTTTGTCGTCAAACCACTGATTCTTGATGGAAAGAGACATTCGATCCAACATCAGTCCATATAAAATTTTGGCATCGCTTGATAAATCTTTAAAGTAGCTGTCTGTAAATAATGCTTTTGGTATGCGGTAGAAGCTGAACTGATCAGCTTCGGTACCGTAAAAATAATTAAATGTCATTTTTTTCTCCATAATTTCCTCCTTTCGTTTTCTGCTAAGAAGTCCTCTTTTTAAACTTCTTTGACTTTGTTTTCTTAGCTTTTTCTATCCTTAACAGGACTGTTCCTGCATCCATTTTTCTAATAATGATTCAATTATCTGTTCCATATCTTTGGCTGTATAATCATCCGGAAAATACTTTGTCAGTTTCTTTTCTGAGAAAGTAAGAGACCGGGATACTTTCTTTGCCATTACACAATTATTGAAAATCGATAACATCTGGATCTGATTGATTGGTCCATCATTCAGCTGATTTCTAAGTGCTGCAATCTGTTTTGGTTTGATAAATCCTGTGTCGCAGATATATTCGTAAATCCATCCCTGTACTTCCTTATCGATGTAAGAGATATCTACAGCAACCGTGAACTGAAGCTTTTTGTTATCTACCAGATCAAGAAGTTCCGGAATAAGCTCTGTCAGTCGGATATAACGAGTCACCTGCACACTGCTTATTCCAACTTGCTCACCCAATAATTCTCGTGACTTTTTACCTGACTTGTGTTCATTTTGTACACAAGTTAAATCTGTTCTGATTCCCTGTCTTTTCATTGCATCAAGTTTCATCTTGTAGGCAAAGGCTTTCTCACTCGGTAACAGTTCCTCTCGCTGAATGTTAGCGTCCACCATCGTCACAATGGCATCATCATCTGATAATTCTCTTACGATTGCCGGAATAGTTGTGAGTCCTGCAAGCTGTGCTGCATGCATTCTTCTGTGACCGGATACCATTTCGTAATCTTCGTTTTCATCCATACGGAGAAGTACCGGTGTCAACACTCCATTGATCTTTACGCTCTCTACCAGATCCTGCATCTTTTCATCATCCAACACCTTGAATGGATGATTCTTAAACGGATGGATCTTACTGATCTCTATCTCCATTGCAGATTCTTCATTTACCACACCGAGCAGTTCATCAATACTTGCCAGCTTAATCTTTTCACCACTTCTATTTTTCATTCTTCAAAACCTCCTGTGTTAAATTCATATATGCCTCAGCAACTTTTCCCTTCGGGCAGTGCATGTAGATACTTTTTCCTTCCGCACTGGTCTCAGCAGCTTTTACAGACATCGGGATCACATTTTCAAATACCTCAATCTGACTTCCGTAGGTTGTATGTACTCTTGATGCAATGTCCCTTGCGTAATTGGTTCTGAAATCTACCATAGTCAGGAGAATGCCCTCAATCGCCAGTTTCCGATTCAATCTTTTCTTTACTGTAAGAATGGTCTTAATCAGCTGTTGAAGTCCTTTAACAGGCAGATATGCGGCCTGTACAGGTATCAGCACGGAATCGGAAGAAACCAGTGCATTGATTGTCATCATACCAAGACTTGGCATACAGTCGATCAGGATATAATCGTATCGGGATCTTATCGCATCGATATATTCTTTCATGATCATTTCTCTGCTCATAACATTTCCCATCGTTACTTCCAGTGCGGAAAGCTCAATATTTGCTGGAAGCAGATCTACATTTTCCTGATGATGTAAGATACCATCTTCCAGATTAATATCTTCTTCATTGATAACATCCATCATCATTGTTGCCAGTGTAATTCGAAGATCATCCGGTTCTTCATATCCAAGACTTGCTGTTAAACTCCCCTGCGGATCTGCATCAATCAACAGTACTTTTTTACCTTCTCTTGCCAGTCCAATACCTACATTTACGGTTGTGGTGGTCTTGCCGACTCCACCTTTCTGGTTTACTACGGATATAACTTTACACATGATTTCTTCCTCCTTTAACTTTCCCATGATTCTTTTTTCCATAATTTCAGCAGTGCCAGTATTTCCCGTTTCATCATTGCCGGTGTATAGGAATTTGGAAAATACTTGTGTAACTGCTCGTTTGTGAATGCCACTCTTGTGATCTCACCCTTTTTAACTTCACACATGATTTCTTCCATCTTTTCCAGCGATAACTGTTTTTCTTTACTCAGCTGCTTTATCCGCTGAGCCTGTGAGAGTGACGGAATCGCCTGTGCATAATCCATTGCTTTAAGCAGTTCTCTTTGTTCATTTTCTTTCAGTGCTGCTATTTCCACAGCCGGGCAAAAAGAAATAATTTCATCATCCAGCTTCTGCAACATTTCTGGTATCAGCTTTGTCAGTGAAATATAACGCTGCACTTGTTTTGGGCTATCACCACAATCCTCACTGATAATATCTATCGAACGTTTTCTTGTTTTTTTGTGGTCAACTTGGCTCTTTTTTCGACCACTTTTTCTTTTCAATACGTCATTCTTTAATTTGTAAGCAAAAGCCTTTTCACTGTAGCTGATCCGTTCTCTATGAAGATTCGAATCCACCATGCTTAAGATGGAATCATCTTCACTTAATACCCGGATGATCACCGGTACTTTACGGTATCCAAGTTTCTCTGCAGCATGTTTTCTTCTGTGACCGGATATGATTTCATAGTAGCCATCCGGTACCGGTCTGACGATCAGCGGATTTAAGATTCCATATTTCTCAATGCTTTCCTGCAGAAGAAACATTTCCTTATCATCTTTCACCTGAAACGGATGCTCCTTAAAAGGGCGGAGACGTTCAATCTCAATTTCTATGATTCTTTCTTCTTTTTCTCCTGATTGTCTGTTTGCATCAGTCATCTTGACTCCTTTCCTCCAGGATTCAGGAAATAAAAAATGCCTGCCTGGAACTTTTGTTGTAAGAAAAGTTCCAAACAGACATTGCCGTTTGACTATTAGCTGTAGCTAATAGAATTGAATACTGTTTCAGCTAATTTATGTTTGCAGGTTTCGGAGAGATTGTTTCTTTTCCTGCCTTTTCTCTGATTTACATCCCCAAATAAGGGGTGACAACAGAGCGGAACCCAAATGTTAGCTGGACTCTTGAAAAACCATGTTTGCAAACCGGTGATTTTGATTAGCTGTCAGCTAACAAAAATCGGATTGTGTTAGCTGGAAATGGATCATTTTGAATGGAATTTCATGCCACGAACGTGATTAGAAAATAAGAAAAGCGTTCGCTGTCAGCTAATCCAGCTAACATTTTCGAACGCTTTGAAGCCCGTCGCCAAGAGGATTTGAACCTCCGACCCCTCGCTTAGGAGGCGAGTGCTCTATCCAGCTGAGCTATGACGACACATGCCGCAAACCCTTGATTTTACTGGGTTTCTGGGATTTTTCCCTTCGGCCATATATAAGATTATCAACTCTTTTTCGAGTTGTCAATCTACAGATTTTTTTACTTTGGTAACATTAGAACGTTCCCCAAATTGGGGAATGCTTTGTTGTCACCTTTGGCATTTTTCAGAATAGATTCGAACTGAAAGTTGTTTTTCATTTTTTCCCTTTGGGGAATGCCTCGGCTTTCTCTTAGGAGGGGGACGCTCTATCCTGCTGAGCTACAGAAACAAGAATTATAAATGTTTCAGCCAGGTCAGAAACAAAAATATTATACTATATTTTTGCTGCTTTTTCAAGACGAAACACATACTTGCGATTCCGCAGTTTACTTCAGGAATTTTCCATTGTGAGTACCTGATAAATTCTCTTATAGGCTTTTTCATAGGTCCAGCAGCCTTCGACATTGTTGTAGTATTCATTATTTTTTTCGACAACATATTCTAAATCGTTTTCTGTTATGAGTCTGTATTTCATCGTACACCTCCAATGTTAAAAACAGTAATCTGCCAAAATCCAGAGGTCATTATATCATATTCCGATGGGAAAGGAGAAGAGAGTCTTACAGCAATGAATTAAAATAAAAAAAGAATCTCGGCAAAGCAGTCGAAAGGCTGTGACGCAAAGCTACAGGGCCTGTAAAATGGCAGCCAGCTGCGTAAATATGGAACATTTCGGTGATGGATGGCATCGAGGCGACGAAAAAAATTCGAAACAGTGTGCGTGAGGACAATGATGTTCCGATTTTTGCGATGACAGCAAATACCTTTGCAACGGACCGCAAGCGGTGCGCGGACGCGGGCATATTCCGAAACCGGTGAATTTAAAAGAGATTCAGACGACGCTGGACGAGAAAGTGCGGACGGCATGCGCCGGATAACGGGACGGATTAATAACAGAAAAATTTGGAGAAGGGGCTCTACTGCTTTGGATTGCAGTGGAGCCTTTTTATGGTGTATCATAGGAAGTAAAAGAAAACAGGGGAGAATCACGGAATGGAAATTGCAGAAAATATCACATGGACCGAGGAACTGGAAAGGCTGGATGTGCTTCTTTCGCAGGGGCAGTTCGAGCTGCTGCTTCCGGGTGAGCGGTACGGTGGAGGAGAAAAGGAGATCTGGCTTGTCTATCTGATGAACGATGCGGCAGAGAGCTTTCTCGTTTTTCATGACGCGGAGCTGACGGGAACGTATCAGAAGGAATACGAGGGAGAAATAGATGCTGCACTGGAAAAAGACGGGGAGCAGTACGTTCTGATCGTGCGGCAGGGAGAGACGGTGTGCACGCTGTTTTTCAGCCGCCTTTCACTGGAAGTGCATCTGTTTGATTACGGAAAAACGGGTCATTTCTGGGTGGACGGATACGAGTATCTGCGGCAGATTGAGTTCCGTATTGCGATCCTGCGGGACAAGCTGGAATACCTCGGCGAGGCGTTCTGCACCGAGGAAGAAATGCGTCTGGCATCGCTGGCCAATTTCCCGCCGCTCAATTTCTGCTGCTACCCGGCCGTGCCGGATCAGTATCTCGTACCGTCATGCCCGTGGTGGGAAGCGACGGAAGAGGCAATTACGGAGATGAAAAAACTGGCATCGGAGGCAGGCGATAAAGTGCTGCTGTGGTATCTTGCACTTTATGAAAAATGGCAGGGAAAACTCCTCGCAAAACAGATCGCAAAACTGCTGCATACGAGCCGCCACGCGAAAGTCGTGGATTTACTGGAAAAAAAACTGGCCCGCGAAGCACAGAATTATCCGAAACGACGCTTCACCGGCGAAGAAGGAACCCAGATCCGAAAAATCCAGGAGCAGGCAATGAAACGGAAAAAGATACTGGAAGCCGAAGGAAAACGCGCATCATTGCTGCGCGAGGAGCCATTCTTTTATGCACGGGATTCGGTGGAATATAAGGTCCATCTGATGATCTGGGGAACGAGAGGGAAAGAGCGGGTTGTGGAGGTTGAGACGTTTAAAATTTCCAGAACGCAACGGCAATGATCAGCTCCTTTACGGATGAGCCGGAAGTGATTCAGTTTTAATACCAGTAGACAAGAAGTCCCCCGCTTCTAAAGTGGTGGGATGAATTGTTAAAAGAAACATAACGGCAGTGGCGGGCGGAGAGAAATCGGTATCCTCCACAGACATGAGGTAAGTCACAGTCGAACTATTTTCGACATGTCAGACTCCGTGAAAATACCGACTGTGAATTGAAACAAGGGATAAGGTAAAATAGAAAGCGCTTATTTGAGGCGGGAATGAAATCTCAAATAAGCGCTTTTTCTATACGCTGCCGCCAAGTCAGGCTGCGGGCAGTTTATAATATTTCGATGTATGCTGGCGGTAGAGCAGCAGCAATCCGCGGATGCAGAGCTCGATAGCCATGGCGATCCACATGCCGCGCAGGCCGAGCGGGGTGATGAGAAGCACCGCGAGACCGAGGCGGATGACCCAGATGCTGCCAAGGTTCAGAAGGCTTGGCACAAACGTATCGCCTGTTCCGCGGAGGGCTCCGGCGGCAACGATGGAAGCGCCGAAAAACGGCTCGGCGAGCAGTTCGATGCGGAGTACCTCGGCGGCAAACGAGCGCACCTGCGGGTCAGGAGTCAGAATGCTAAAGACGAACGGACAGAAGATCATCATCAGACCTCCAGTGATGGCCATCAGGACTGCGCCCATGGCAATGCAGATATTTCCGTAGCGTTTCGCCAGCTTGTAATTTCCGGCGCCGTAGCTTCTGCCGACGAGCGTTGTCGCGGCGGAACCGATGCCGTAGCCTGGCATGTAGCAGAGGCCTTCGGCGGTGACGGCGAACGAATTGGCCGCAATCGCAATGGAGCCGAGCGGGGCAATCAGCATGGTGGCAGCAACCATGGCGCTGTTCATCGCGATTTCCTGTACGGCAACCGGCACACCGATTTTGAATGCAGTTTTCAGAATTTTCGTATCAAAAACCGTTTTTTCCTTCCGGCGGAGACGCAGCCGCGGATTGCGGACACAACAGAACCAGGCACCCGTGAGGCTGATGACGGCGCAGGCCAGCATCGTTCCCATACCGGCACCCATGACACCGAAAACCGGAATCAAAAGAGCATTGAAAATGATATCGAGCACGCACATGACGGCATTTAAAATACTGGGCGTCACCATATCACCGCTGCACTGCAGGAAGGACGACATCAGCGAGTTGAGCTGGGAAAACGGAAGCATGATGGCAAACATCATAAAATAGAGCGTGGCATTCCGCCGGATCTCCTGCGCACCGCCGAGCCACCCCGGCAGCGGATGACTGATCAGAAGCCCGATCAGGCACAAAACAGCCGACACAACAAGCGCGGACGCGATGCCATGCCGCACAACATCCCTTGCCTTCTTGTCATGATTTCCCCCGATCTGATGCGCTACCTGAACAGAAAAACCGGCTGAAACCGCATAAATCGTACCGCTGAGGAGCCACGTCGTCGACGAAACCAGTCCGATCGCCGCCGAAGCATTCGCCCCAAGCGCGCCGACCATCGCGGAATCAATGTATTGCATCGCAATCGTAGTAATCTGTGTAAGAATCGCAGGCAGACTTAATCGCCCGACCTGCTGAATCTGCGGTTTCAGTTCAGTCCAGTTTATTCTATTCATCATTTTCTCCAGAACATGTATTTTATCGTATGGTTTTTCTTAAGAATGTAAAGATAAATGCGTATTTTACGCTAACATGTTTTGAAGAAAGTGTCAATCAAAAACGAGGTTTAATTTGACTTTTTTCTATGCGTATTAGGCATAGGGGCGGAGAGGATTCGAATTTAATTTTCCGGCGGAAGGTTGTTCTTCACAGCGGGGTTCGCCTGGGTCGTGTTGGTTGCAGTCGGCAGGGAATCTGTCGGGGCGACCGGGCTCATGAGGACGCGGCCGGTTCCGCGGTAGACGTTGACGAGGCCTTCACCGCTGACGGCGGATCCGACGAGGGTTCCGGTGGAGCGCTCTACGGTGAAATCAAGGTTGGAGGACCAGCAGACGGCGAGGTTTCCATCGATTTTCAGTTCGTCGTTTTCGAGTTCGACTTCGATCAGCTCGTCCTCAGGTACGTTGCTTTCGAGGGCAACGGCGCCTCTGCCGACGAGGCTCAGATTGAAGAAGCCTTCGCCGCCGAGGACAGCGGAGGAAATGCTCTTGCGGGCGGTCAGTTTGGTTTTGACTCTGCCGTCGCAGGCGAGGAACATGCCGTCCTCAATCGTCATTCCGGAGGAGCCCCATTTCTCGACATCCACAAGAATGATGTATTTGTAGGTCGGTTCCAGCACGAGATATCCGTCGCCGACGTACTCCGGTTTTACGGCAGATTCCTTTGTCATGGCGCCTTTGATGGCCTTTCCGAACAGGTCGCCGATCCCTTTGATTCCGGCGGTCGCCTGTACATGGCCGCCCATCCACTGCATCGCACCGGACTGGATAATCGCGGAGTGCTCCTTGTCCAGTTCAATGACAACCTGGCGGCGGCGCACATTCATTTTGCTCATGTAATACTCCTCCATGGCAGTCATCGGCGAGACGCTGGAATCCTGGAGATATTCCATGACGTGGAAATTTTCGATGGACTTGGTGAATTTCCGGTTTTCGTTTTCGAGATTTAAAATTTTCATAGGCACGTTCCTTTCTTTCATTAAGAAGAAAAATAGTGATCCGTCTTGTTTCTTTTATTATACAGGAAAGAAAGCAAAGAGCACAGAAAAATTTAGAAAAAAAGGAAATCTGGAAATCATGTTGTCCATTTTTCAGCGGAGTGATAAGATAAAGTTCAGAAAACGCAAGCAGTACGGTCAGAGGAGGAGTTTATTATGAGTACAATTACTGTCAGAGATGCAAAAATAGAGGATGCCGCACGCATTCTGGAGATTTATGCTTACTATGTAGAATACACCGTCATTTCTTTCGAGTGGGACGTGCCGTCTCTGGAAGAATTTGAGAACCGCATGCGTGATATCATGAAAAAATATCCATACCTCGTCATCGAGCAGGATGGAAAAATCGAAGGTTATGCATACGCACATGCCTTTGTCGGCCGCGCCGCATACGACTGGTCGAGCGAGCTGACCATTTATCTCGATCACAATGCAAGAAAAGGAGGCCTTGGCCGGAGACTGTATGAAGAGCTGGCGGACCGCCTGAAAAAAATGGGCATTCTGAACCTCTACGCCTGCATCGGCTATCCGCAGGTCGAGGATGAATATCTGACGAAAAACAGCGCCGAGTTCCATGCGCATCTCGGATTCGAACTCGTGGGAACCTTCCACAACTGCGGCTACAAATTCGACCGCTGGTACGATATGGTCTGGATGGAAAAAATCATCGGCGAGCCGCACGCGGGACAGCCGGCAGTAAAATCATATAGTGAGATAAAAGAATGAGCACAATAACAACGTATACAAGAAAACATTTTGACCCTGTGCATCCCGCTCCGGAACTGCTCTGTGTGGAGGATTTTGCGCATGCGCTGCCGATGATCTGCCGCGGAAACGGCCATGTGACGACGTTCTGGTCAGTGGGAGAGCACTGCATCTGCTGTGCGAAAGAGGCGGCCGCGCGCGGCTATTCCCGGCGGCTGGTGCTGGCGTGCCTTCTGCATGACGCGAGCGAGTGTTACATGTCGGACGTGCCGCGGCCATTAAAACAGGAAATGCCGCGGTACCGCGAGATCGAGGACCATCTGCTTTCGGTGATTTATGAGAAATATCTTGGCAGTGATCTGACGGCGGAGGAGCAGCGGATGATGAAACAGATCGACAATGATCTGCTGTGGTACGATTTGACGAATCTGCTGGAGGAGCCGCAGGAGGGGGATGCACCGAAGCTTCACATCACGCTGGACTACGCGGTGCGGCCGTTTGATGCGGTGGAACAGGAGTATCTGGAATTATTCGAACAGTATCGGGAGACGGGCGATGAGAGAGGATAAAAACGAAAACCGCTGGGACAAGCTGCTTCAGATCCACACAATGGGGCGGGACGACAGCCGGTCGGATCTGTACCGGTATCCGTATGAGCCGACCCCGTACTGCGTGCTGGAGCGGATGGCAAACACGGGGATGATCCGAAAGGGAAATACGCTGCTCGATTACGGATGCGGAAAGGGCCGCGTAGATTTCTTCTTATCGGCGCAGACCCGGTGCCAGTCCATCGGTGTGGAGTATGATGAGCGGATTTATGCGAAGGCAATGGAAAACAAAAAGGCGGCGGCCTCTGGTGCGCGGACGGAGTTTGTGCTGGAGAGCGCCGAAAATTTTCCCGTTCCTGCGGAAGTGGACCGGGTGTATTTTTTTAACCCGTTTTCGCTTGAAATCTTAAGAAAAGCGATGGCAAGACTGCTGGAATCGTACTACGAAAATCCGCGGGAGATCCAGCTGTTTTTCTATTACCCGTCGGATGCTTATATCTCGTATCTGATGACGGTGCCGGAACTGGAATTTCTCGATGAGATCGACTGTATGGATCTGTTTCCGGGCGGGGATAGCCGGGAGCGGGTTGTGATTTTTACGATTCAGGAATAAAAAGTTTTGTAACAGCAAAAACCGTGTGGAATACAAAAAAGCATGAATTATATTTGAAGAAAGGGCGTTTTTATGAAATATCAGGTAATGCGAATTGAGGAAGACCTTGATTTCGGCTGTGAGGAGCGCGGTGCCGACGAGCCTGTCATGGCAGTTGTTGTTTTGAAAGATGAAAACGGAACAGAATCGCGCATCCGCCAGGAGGATCAGATGCTGTATGACTGGAACATCGAGGAGGGCGACACCGTTATTCTGAATGAAAACGGCGAATTGCGAAAAGTACTCTCCGGTGATTGGACGCAGAATTGCAATTCGAAAAATGTAGATACGACAAAATTCGTCAACATGATGCAGGCCGTCAAAGCCGGAAAACAGATTGACTGGATCTGTCCGTTCTGCAGCGGAACAGTAGAACGATTGGAGCAGAAAGGCGGAAAAAACGTAATCGGATGCACATCGTGCGATATGTGGATTCAAATAGAAAATTAAACGATTTTGGCCTTTAAGGCCGAAAGAGAAAGGAAACACAAATGGTAAAACCAATTATGAGAGACGTTCTCTTCCTCGGACAGAAATCCGTCCCGGCGACAGAGGAAGATCTGCAGGTGGGAAGAGATCTGCAGGACACACTGGCAGCAAACCGCGAGGCATGCGTCGGCATGGCGGCAAATATGATCGGCGTGAAAAAACGCATCATCATCGTAAACGCCGGATTCCGCGACATCATCATGTTCAACCCGGTGATCGTCCGCAAAAGCGGCCCCTACGAAACAGAAGAAGGCTGCCTTTCCCTGCCAGGCGTGCGGAAAACAAAGCGGTACCAGAACATCGAAATCGAATACTACGACTGGAACTGGAAAAAACAACGCCAGAAATTCACCGGCTGGCCAGCCCAGATCTGCCAGCATGAGATGGATCATCTGGAAGGGATACTTATTTAGATCCTACAGCAGACAGGAGGACAGTATGACAGACAGAGAATGAATGGTAAAAGGAATCATTTACAACCCGAATGTGGAAGAGCTGGCCAAAGAGCAGTCCGGCTATATGGAGCGTCTGTGGAAGTTCAACCAGCTGAAGCCGTCAGAGGGAGACAAGAAAGTCAAATAAATCAGGACAAATTTCGAAAATATAAAATTTTTGTAAAATAATGTCGAAAAAACGATTGACAAGTAGCGAAAAGAAACATATGATAATACCTGTCAATATACATATTCGGCAATAGAGGCGCGAAGGCTAAGAGTAGCTGTCCTGAGACAACGGGGTCTGGGACGGGCAGGGAAAGGAGCATTCGCCGAAACGGGGCAGTTCCCGAAAAACTGTCTGCGTTGGGGTACAGTCGAACAGGCTGTGCACTCTCACCGTACTGGTGGAGGAGCTATTGCTTCATGAACGTAGATTTAATGGAGCAGTGGTGAAGACCGCTGCTCTTTTTATTGTACTGCAGTTGGAACCGTGACAAAAGGTTCCAGGGGTGGAAATCTGTTTGGTTGGAGAACGAAAGACGAAACGGGTGTTACAGGATACGTCTGAAGAAAACTGTTGCCGGAAAAGAAAAAAGGGAGGATTTTGACATGATAGCATTTCTTAACTGGCTGGACGGTGTCCTTTGGGGCGTGCCGCTGATCGCGCTGATGATTCTGACCGGTCTGTACTTTACCGTTCGTTCTGGATTTTTCCAGTTCCGTCACTTTGGCTGGATTATGAAGAGAACCGGCGGAAAACTGTTCCAGAAAGAAGACAAAGCAAGTGAAGGAAAGGGTATGCTTTCCTCGTTTGAGGCGATTTCGACCGCTATCGGCGGTACCGTAGGATTCGGTAATATCGCCGGTGTTGCAACTGCAGTTGCAGCAGGCGGCCCGGGAGCCATTATGTGGATGTGGCTTTCGTCTCTGCTTGGTATGATATTAAAACAGGTTGAGGTTACCCTCGGCTGCTACTACCGTCACACCAACGAAAAAGGTGAGTACTACGGCGGTCCGACTTACTACATGGAGTGCGGACTTGGCGAGGAGCGCCACTGGGGCAAGCTGTGGCTGATCCCGGCGCTCATCTTCGGCATCGGTATTTTCTCCACCTTCTTCGTAACCTCTTCCAACCTGACCGCATCTCAGGTCGTAGCCGGTGCGTTCGGTATTGAGAATATCAATCTTGGAAGCTTCAAAGTAGAAGGCGTTATCGTGATGGGCGTTCTGCTCTGCATTCTGACCTATGTCGTTACAAGCGGCGGTACGAAGAAAATCGCAAGTCTGTTCAGCAAGCTCGTTCCATTTATGAGCGTTCTTTATATCTTGATGGGAATTGGCATGATCATCATCAACATCAACCGCGTTCCTGGCGTATTTGCAGCCATCGTAACAAACGCATTTACCGGAACAGCAGCGATCGGCGGTTTTGCCGGCTGCGCAGTCAGCGAGATTATCCGTGTGGGTATGGCGCGTTCCGTATACTCCAATGAGGCTGGATGGGGTACTTCTCCAATGATCCATGCTTCCGCAAAAACACCGCATCCGGTAGAGCAGGGTCTGTGGGGATCTTTCGAGGTATTCTTTGATACCATGGTTATCTGTACGATCACCGCACTTTCCGTTATCTTAAGCGGAAACTGGACCGACGGAACGAACGGCGGAACACTTGCTTTAAGTGCATTTGCAAGCGGATTCGGCAAATTTGGAAGCATCCTTCTGGCAGTCATCATGGTCATTTTCACTGTAACGACTTCCGGCGGATGGTTCACCTACTATCTGGCAATTCTGGAGCATCTGTATAAAAAAGAAGGCAAGATGAAAGATATCGTCATGAAAATCTTCTACGCAGTCCGCGCTCTGCCGGGCGTACTGTGGACGATCTATCTGGTAAAGACAAACAACCAGGGCTTTATCTGGACTGTCGTTGATATCACATCTGCGATCCCGACCTTCGTCAACGTAGCAGTGATCCTGATTCTCTCGAACCAGTATTTCAAACTGCTGAAAGACTACAAAGCAAGAAACTTCGGCCAGGGCACGGTAGACAAGAACGCCTGCCTGTTCTACGAAGAGAAAACGAAATAAAAAATATTCAAAAGCGAATCCAGACACGCATGAGAATAGCGTGTCTGAATTTGTATATTGCGCAAATGGGCAGAAAAGAATAGAATCAAATTTAGATGACAGTAGGAGGATAATGATATGAAAACAATTTACAAAAACGGAGCTGTCTACACCGGAAAACTGCCGCTTGTCGAAGCGTTTGCAGTAGAAGACGGCAAATTTGTTTTCGCCGGAAGCAGCGCAGAGGCAGATGCCCTTGCAGCAGCCGGCGACAAAGTTGTAGACCTCGGCGGAAAATTCGTCTGCAGCGGTTTTAACGACAGCCATATGCACCTTTTAAATTACGGAAGCTCCCTGCTGAAAGCGCAGCTTGCCGCACATACCGAAAGCCTGGAAGATATGCTCGCCTGCCTCGACACCTTCCAGAAAGAGCATCCGCGAAAAGACGGCGCATGGCTGATGGGCCGCGGCTGGAATCAGGATTACTTCACGGACGTGGACCGCATGCCGAACCGCTACGATCTTGACCGCGTATCAACTGAAGTTCCGATCTGCGCGACGAGAGCGTGCGGCCACTGCCTCGTAGTCAACAGCAAAGCGCTGGAACTCCTCGGCGTCACCGCAGATACCCCGCAGCCGGAGGGCGGAGAGATCGGTATGGAAAACGGTGAGCCGGACGGAAGATTCTTCGACAATGCAATGGAACCGGTTTACGACAGCATTCCGGTGCCGAGCAAAGAGGAAATCAAAGATATGATCCGCAGCGCCTGCAAAGCCCTGAACAGCTACGGCGTCACCAGCAGCCAGAGTGATGATTACTGCGTTTACCGCGCCGTTCCGTGGCAGACCGTCAACGAAGCATACAAAGAACTCGAGGATTCCGGCGAGCTGACCGTCCGCGTTTACGAGCAGAGCAACTTTACCGATCTGGAATCCTTAAAAGGTTTCGTTGAGGCTGGAAATGTGACCGGCATCGGCACAGACCGCTTTAAAATCGGCCCGCTGAAAATGCTCGGCGACGGCGCACTCGGTGCGAGAACAGCATTCCTCAGTCGCCCATACGCAGACGACCCGTCCACCTGCGGAATCCCGGTATTCACCCAGGAAACCATGGATGAGATGATCGGCTACGCCAATGCACACGGCATGCAGGCTGCAGTTCACACGATCGGTGATGCGTGCCTCGACCGCGTGTTAAGTGCCTATGAAAAAGCCCTTGCTGAAAACCCGAGAGAAGATCACCGCCACGGCATCGTGCACTGCCAGATCACAAGAGCCGATCAGCTTGAAAAAATCGCGAAAATGCATCTTCACGTTTACGCACAGAGCATCTTCCTCGATTACGATAACCATATCGTAGAGGAGCGCGTCGGCAAAGAGCTTGCGAGCACAAGCTACAGCTGGAAGACGCTGATGAATAACGGCGTCTCCGTCAGCAACGGAACTGACTGCCCGGTAGAGCTGCCGGATGCCCTCGCCTGCATGCAGTGCGCTGTCACAAGAACAACGCTGCGCGACCATGTCGGCCCGTACCTGCCGGATCAGAAATTCACCGTACAGGAAGCACTCGACAGTTACACGATCCGCAGTGCCGAGGCAAGTTTCGAGGAGAACGTGAAAGGCCAGATCGCAGAAGGCATGATGGCAGACTTCGTCGTACTGGGTCAGAATCCGTTTGAGGTGGATGAGAGCACGATCAAAGACATTCCGGTGTGCCGGACGTATCTTGCTGGTGAACTGGTATATGAAGCATAAAGATATAACTCAAATGAGCGATAAATGTCAAATGAAAATTCATACAATGAAGGGAAAAACGTGAAATAAGATAACCTGGAAATAGTATGGAATAAAGGCAGAAACAGAGGAGAACCTCCTGCGGCGATAAACGGTCGCAGGAGGTTCTTTTTTGATCCTGATAGGACCATACGGTCGTAAAAGAATCGAACAAATGGTTGCATAAAAGGGCGGGAATGTGCTATGATAAAGGAAATTTTACGAAAGGAAAAAACAGACAAATGCTTGGAAGAACACATTTTTTTAT
The DNA here is from genome assembly GCF_027667425.1 of Fusicatenibacter saccharivorans. Classification (NCBI taxonomy): domain Bacteria; kingdom Bacillati; phylum Bacillota; class Clostridia; order Lachnospirales; family Lachnospiraceae; genus Fusicatenibacter; species Fusicatenibacter saccharivorans. The sequence continues at coordinate 57,589 of NZ_JAQEGR010000011.1, read as the reverse complement.
TGGAACAGCAGCGGCACTTGCTGTTTTACAGCCGCAGACGGTTCCCGCGCTTGTGGCCGGTGCCGGGGCTGCCGCGATCGGCGGTTTGATCAGTGACATTGATGTCGGCACTTCACAGGCGCACCGCGATGCCGATAAGATTATTACGGCAACAGTTGCAGTTGCGGTGCTCACAATTCTTGCGGAGTATAAACTGAATCTTGGAATTTACCGCCGCCTCACAAGCGACAGCAGCGTGCTGCGTCTCCTCACCGGAACGGCAGCATTTTTGCTGATCTGCGCCTATGGGAAACAGCAGCCGCACCGCTCCTTCATGCATTCATTTGCGGCGCTGGCATTGCTGACGGCGTGCGTGGACATCATCTACCCGGATGCGTCCGCTTATTTTACCGTGGGCTTTCTGTCCCATCTGGTGCTCGATTTTTTCAACCGGAAACCGGAAAAGCTGTTCTGGCCCTGGAAGAAGGGATTCTGCCTCGGATTCTGCTCAGCACGGGGACTTGTGAACCGCGCACTGCTCGGGTGCGGCATGGTATCTCTTGCTGTAGTACTGGTGCTCTCGGCGCCTGCAGGGCGGCTGATGGCTAAAATCATGCGGGCAATTTACGGATGAGATGGGATTGACAAAAAGATAACAAGACAAAAGAAGAAAAAGCAGGAATTTTTCGGTGTTAAAGTTAATATTTTATACATTTTATAGTAGGATTTTTGATTAAAATGATGTAAAATAGAAAACAGAAATCCGGCGTCCGTAATTGTTTTTGAAATGAACGAACAGGGAACCGCCGGCCCGTTACCGCAGCCGATTGCGGAGCGCAGCGCAACCGACCACAGAGATTAGAGCACAACAGGCAATACAGGAGTTAGTATGAACGAAGAAATGAAAAACCAAACAGAACAGTTACCGCTTTTAAAAGTACACATGATGGGAAGTTTTTTCCTGGAGTACGGCGACCAGCCGATTTCCTTCCGGAAAACAATGGCAACAAAATCGATGAGACTTCTGCAGATTTTCCTCTATAACAAGGACAATGGAATTTCCAGAGGAAGACTGTTGGAGAGCACATACGGAAGAGAAGATGTGGCGGACGCGGCAAACAGCCTGCGTGTCGGCGTACATCGCCTGAAAAGAAGCCTTGTCGAGGCAGGACTTCCGCAGTTTGAGTACATTTATACACAGAAAGGCGTTTACCACTGGACCAGCCCGATGCCGGTCGAGGTAGATGCGATTGATATCAAAAATAAGATCCTGGAAGCAGGAAAAGAGACGGACGAGAAAGCGCGCATGGATCAGATGATCGAAGCACTGGAGCTGTACACCGGAGAGTTCCTTGCAGATTTCGGCGAGGAAGAGTGGGTACAGGCGGAGCGCGCGCAGCTGAAAAAAGTATATTCCGATGCACTGAAAGAAGTAAGTGAGTATCTTCTGAAAAACGAGGAGTTCGATGAGCTGCAGAAACTGACTTCTGTTGCTTCCGAACTGTATCCGTTCGACGAGTGGCAGGCAGTCCAGATGCAGGCGCTGATCGGCCTGGAGAGATACAAAGAGGCCATGAAACTGTACGAGCAGACCTCGAAACATTACTTTGAAGAGCTTGGCGTTACACCGAGCGAGAAACTGGTGGAGCAGTACCGCTATCTGGGAAGCCGCATGGGCAGCAGACACCGCGTGATCGAAGAGGTACAGGCAGATCTTCAGGAGAGCCCGGGAGAAAAGGGCGGAGCATTCTTCTGTTCCCTCGCCGGATTCCGTGACTGCTACCGACTTGTTTACCGTATGTCCGAGCTGAACGGACAGATGCCGTGGCTGATGCTGTGCACCATTACAGACGGAAAAGGTTACCCGGCAAAAGGCGGTCCGCGCCTTGACCGTATGTCCGAAAAGCTGCTTGAGGTAATGAAACGCAGCCTGCGTCATTCCGATTTTTTTGCAAAATACAGCCCGTCCCAGTATGTGATTCTGCTGCAGGGCGGCAGCCAGAGAGGATGCGAACTCGTCTACAAGAGAATCAGCGAGCGCTTCTCCGAGGAGAAAAAAGGCTGGGCAAAGAATCTGAAATACAGTGCACTGCCGGCAATTCAGATCGAAAAAGAGCTTGAGTTCTTAGAAGGAGACGATGTTTTATGATTCGCGTACAGCTGCTTGGAAGATTCCGCATGTACGATGAAACACGCTGCCTCAACGAGGAAGCGATTCATTCCCCGATGATCACAAAGCTGCTGGTTTATATGATCTGCAACAAAAACCACATCGTAACACTGGAACAGTTAACCGAAGCACTCTGGACGGATGAGGAGAGTGAAAATCCGTACGGAGCACTGAAAAATATGATGTACCGTCTGCGCGGAACGCTGCGGAAGGTATGGCCGGTTAAGAGAGGATCATGCCTGCTATATGAAGGCTGTCATGGAACTGACGAAAAGCCTGGAGCACCGCAGACCGCAAAGGAAAAGTACAGGTTCTCAGTGATCTAAAAGAGCTTTATCAGGAACCAAGAGAATTAGAAAAAATAAATTAATTTTTAAGTTGACAGCAGACTAAACAAATGGTAACTTTAAGCTGTGATGAAACGAGCTTAAATCCAGAAAAAGTCTGCTGTCTTAAGTTAAATAAAGTACAACAGACAGGGAGGATAACAAACATGAGTTACAGAGAAGTATATGAAAAATGGTGCAATGATCCATATTTTGATGAGGCATCCAGAGAAGAGCTGAAAGCACTCGAAGGAAATGAGGCAGAAATCGAAGACCGTTTCTACCGTCAGCTTGAGTTCGGTACCGGCGGACTCCGCGGTGTCATCGGAGCGGGTACCAACCGCATGAACATCTACACCGTACGCCAGGCAACCCAGGGCCTTGCCAACTACATCATTTCCCAGAACGGACAGGAAAAAGGCGTAGCCATCGCACACGATTCCAGAAGAATGTCTCCGGAATTCGCACGCGAAGCAGCACTCTGCCTGAATGCAAACGGAATCAAAACGTATCTGTTCGAGTCCCTGCGCCCGACACCGGAGCTTTCTTTTGCTGTCCGTGAATTCGGCTGCATTTCCGGTATCGTCATTACCGCAAGCCACAACCCGAGAGAGTACAACGGATACAAAGTATACTGGGAGGACGGCGCACAGATTACACCGCCGCACGACAAAAACATTCTCGCAGAGGTAGCAAAAGTAACCGAGTTTTCTGCCGTTAAAACGATGGAAGAAGATGATGCAAGAGCAGAAGGCCTGTTCCAGGTCATCGGAACCGATTTTGATGACCGTTACGTTGCAAAATTAAAAGAGCAGAGCATTCATCCGGAAATCATCAAAGATGCGGCAAAAGATATGAAGATCGTCTACACACCGCTTCACGGAACCGGAAATGTGCCGGTACGCCGCGTTCTGCGCGAGCTTGGCTTTAATCAGGTTTACGTTGTAAAAGAGCAGAAAGTGCCGGACGGAAACTTCCCGACGGTGGCTTACCCGAACCCGGAAGACGAGAAAGCATGGACACTGGCGCTGAAACTGGCAAAAGAAGTAGACGCTGACATCATCCTTGCAACCGACCCTGATGCAGATCGTCTCGGCGTTTATGCAAAAGACAGCAAGACCGGCGAGTACGTAAGCTTCACCGGAAACATGTCCGGTATGCTGATCGCAGAGTATATTCTGCGTGAGCGCACCAAGAACGGAACCATGCCGGAGAACCCGGCACTCGTTGAGACGATTGTTACGACCGATATGGCAAAAGCAATCGCAAAAGCTTATAACGTGGCACTGATCGAGGTTCTGACCGGATTCAAATACATCGGCGAGCAGATCAAATTTTTTGAGCAGAGCGGTGCACACAATTATGTATTTGGTCTGGAAGAGAGCTATGGCTGCCTGGCCGGAACATATGCAAGAGATAAAGATGCCTGCGTGGCAGTTATGATGCTCTGCGAGGTTGCTGCATACTACAAACAGCAGGGCAAAACACTGTGGGATGCCATGGTGGATATGTACGAGGAGTACGGCTACTACAAAGAGGGTCTTGCAACGATGACCTTAAAAGGTATCGACGGTGCAAAAGAGATCCAGACCATGATGACCAACTTCCGTGAGAACCCGCCAAAAGAGCTGGGCGGTTTCCAGGTTCTTGCCGTACGCGATTACAAAGCAGATGTACGCCAGGATCTCGTAAGCGGAGAGAAGAGCGCGACCGGACTTCCGTCCTCCAACGTTCTTTACTATGAGCTGGAAAACAACGCATGGTGCTGTGTGCGCCCATCCGGTACTGAGCCGAAGATCAAATTCTATTTCGGCGTAAAAGGCACATCCCTTGAAGATGCAGCCGAGAAACTGGAAAAATTAAAAAATGCAATGGTAACTGCTTAAACGCTGTGTGATATAGAAACAAAAAAAGGCCTCAGCCCGGCGGGTGAGGTCTTTTTGTACAAAAATCGGCCCGGCGGATCAAGCTTACCTGAAATAAGGAGAAGAAAATGGCGATTTTATATTATGATGAGAAAAAGCTTTTTCAGTTAAATACAGAGAATACGACGTATGTGATCGGCCTGAGCCCGGAAGGCTACGTCGGACATGTTTACTACGGACCCCTTCTGCACGGAGAGCCGGATCTGTATCCGCTCCGCATGGATGAGCCGCCGTTCACCCCGTCCGTCAATAAGAGAGAGAAATCTTCGTTCCTCGACCGTTTTCCAATGGAATACCCGACCGGAGGAGTCGGCGATTACCGTGAGAGCTGTCTGAATATAAGAAATGCACAGGGCCGTATGGGATGTGAGATTTTCTTTGATTCCTATGAAATTTTCAAAGGAAAACGCCCGCTGACCGGTCTTCCGGCTTCTTTTGGAACCGAGGACGAAGTAGAAACTCTGGAAATCACCTGCAAAGATCCTGTTCTTGATCTTGTTGTTATCCTTTCCTACTCTGTTTTTACAAAAGAAAACGTTATCACCCGAAGTGTCCGCGTGAAAAATGAAGGCAGTGAAGCGCTGAAGGTAGAGAAAATCTACAGTGCCTGCCTCGATATGGACAACGAAGACTTTGAGATGCTTTCTCTTCATGGATCCTGGGGAAGAGAACGCCACATCCAGCAGGGTGCGCTCCGTTACGGAAAACAGCTCGTTTCCTCCGGAAGAGGCGAGTCCAGCCATCAGGAGCATCCGTTCGTGGCAATGGTAACACCGGGAACGGATCAGGAGCGCGGCGAGGTTTACGCAATGCATTTCGTATATTCCGGAAACTTCATCGGTCAGGTGGAACGATGCCAGTTCGACACCGTGCGTATGGTGATGGGTATCAACCAGGAGGAGTTCTGCTGGAATTTAAAAGCCGGCGATGAATTCCAGGCGCCGGAGGTTGTTATGGTCTACTCTGCCGAGGGACTTGGCAAAATGACGCGTTCCTACCATGCATTTTATCGCAGACATATGATCCGCAGCCCGTACAACCACAAAAAACGCCCGATTCTGATTAACAACTGGGAAGCAACTTACTTTGATTTTGATACCGATAAACTCCTCGATATCGCAAGAGAGGCAAAAAAAGACGGCATCGAGATGCTTGTTATGGATGACGGCTGGTTCGGAAAACGAAATAAAGACGATTCTTCCCTCGGTGACTGGGTTGTCAACGAAGAGAAGATCAAAGGCGGCCTGAAAAATCTGGTTGACAAAGTGAATGAAATCGGTCTTGAATTCGGTATCTGGTTCGAGCCGGAGATGATCTCCCCGGACTCTGATCTCTACAGAGAGCACCCGGAATGGGCGATTCAGATTCCGGGAAGAGAAGCGACTGAGATCCGCTGCCAGTACGTGCTGGATCTCTCCCGCCCGGAAGTGCAGGATTATGCGTATGAATGTGTGGCAAAAATCCTGCGCAGTGCAAACATCAAATACGTGAAATGGGATATGAACCGTCAGTTAAGCGACCTGGGAAGCACCTACCTGGACAAAGATTCCCAGCAGGAGCTGTTCCACCGCTACGTGCTCGGTATGTATGCGATGCAGGAGCGTCTGGTACAGGAGTTCCCGGATCTGCTTCTGGAGAACTGCTCCGGCGGCGGTGCACGTTTCGATCCTGGAATGCTTTACTACAGCCCGCAGATCTGGTGCTCCGACGACACCGATGCGATTGAGCGTCTGGAAATCCAGGAGGGAACAGCCCTCATTTACCCGCTCTGCTCAATGGGTGCACACGTCAGCGTATGCCCGAACCACACGGTTGGCCGTGTAACTCCGTTTACAACGAGAGGCCATGTGGCACTGGCCGGAACGTTCGGCTATGAGCTTGATATCACAAAACTGCCGGAAGAAGAGAGAAAGCTGATTCCGGAGCAGACCGCAATGTATCACAAATATCATGAACTGATCCGCGAGGGAGAGTATTACCGTATTCTTTCCAGCCGTGAAAACCACAGATCCGACTGCTGGGCAGTAGCATCGGAGGATAAAAGCGAAGTGCTTGTGACCTACGTACAGGTGCTGGCACAGGCAAATATGCCGTCCCGCAAGGTTCGCCTGCGCGGCTTTGATCCGGCGAAAAAATATCGTCTGGAGGGAACCGATGAGGTTTACAGCGGCGAGATGCTGATGAATGCCGGTTTCCGGATGAAAGATTTCTGGGGTGATTTCGTCAGCAGACTGTATCACTTTGTTGCAGTAGACTAAGGAGCAACGGATATGGCAAAAGTAAGATTGGCAGATATTGCAAAGGTGGCGGGCGTCAGCGCCGTCACCGTGCATAACGCGATTACAGGACAGAAAGGGGTCAGCGATGAGATGCGCGCCCGGATTCTGGAAATTGCAAAGGAAATGGGGTACCGCCAGCCGGGAAGCGGAGCGAGAAATACACAGGGAAAAAGCCTGCGCTGCATCGGAGTGGTGATTCCGGAACGGTATCTGGCAGAGTATACGACATTTTACTGGAAAATGTATCAGGAGATGGCACTGGCGGCGACGGAAAAGAGCTGTATGGTGACCGTGGAGATCCTGAAACAGGAGATGGAAGATGAGATGATCGTGCCGTGCATCGCCAAGGAGCAGACCGTCGATGCACTGATCCTTATGGGAGACACGAGCCGCGATTACATCCACTATCTGAAGAAAAACGTGGATCTTCCGATCGTATTTCTGGATTTCTACGACAATGAGCTGGCAAAAGATGCCGTGATCGCAGATAACTTTCACGGAATGTATCTGATGACGGAATACCTGTATGAGCATGGCCTTACCAAGCTGGCTTTTGTCGGTTCGATTCATTTTTCCAGCAGTATCATGGATCGGTACTGCGGTTTTTCTAAGGCTGTTCTGGAACACCGCGATGTGACACCGGCGGAATGGATTCTGGAGGACCGTGATGAGCGGGGCCAGATCGAAATTCATCTCCCGGAACAGATGCCGGAAGCGTTCGTCTGCAACTGCGACCTGACCGCCGGCCTTCTGATGCTCGAGCTGGAAAAACGCGGCATCTCCGTGCCGGAGGACGTTTCCGTTGTCGGCTTCGATAATTACCTGTATCCGGGTTTCCCGGATCTCAAGATCACTTCGTATGAGATCAATACGAAGGCGATGGTAAAAGTAGCGCTCGAAAAAGCGCTGAAGCAGATCCGCGGCGCGGCATCCGGCAAAAATATGGAAATTGTCTCCGGACAGCTGGTGCCGAAAGAGAGCGTAAAGCTTTGATTTTTATAACTGAATTATAAATTAAGAAACGGGGCATTTTGAAATGCCCCGTTTTTGTACATATTACACAACAAAGTCACTTAAAAATTGACAGTATCTAACGGAACTTATTTTTTAAGTAATTTCCAGTTGAAAAATTAATCATCTATGTTAAAATTAAGCTAAAGGACTGGGCGTGAGGGTGATAAAACACGGCGGTTCGGAGAAAAAAGAATTAAAAAACAAGATTCTGTCCACTAACAGAAACTTAAAAAAACAAAGTACAACTCATAAACAAACAATATTTTTCATGGAGGTTTCAAAAAATGAGCGAAGTTAAAATTATTGGAGATGCTGTCAAAAATATGCCATGGCAGGAAGGCCCGGCTGAGTTTTCCGGTGCACCGGTATGGAGATACAGCGAGAATCCGATCATCGGAAGAAATCCGGTGAAGGAAGTAGCAAGAATCTTCAACAGCGCCGTTATGCCGTACGGCGACGAGTTCATCGGAGTATTCCGTGGTGAGCAGACAAACGGAATCCCGTACATCTACCTTGGAAGAAGCAAAGATGCGATCCACTGGAATTTCGATGAGAACAAAATCCAGTTCGTTGACGAAGAAGGCAAACCGTTCATGCCGGTTTACGCATATGACCCGCGTCTTGTAAAAGTAGAAGATACCTACTACATCATCTGGTGCCAGGACTTCTACGGTGCAGCCATCGGAATGGCAAAAACAAAAGATTTTGAAACCTTCGTACGTGTGGAGAATCCATTCCTTCCATTCAACAGAAATGCCGTTCTCTTCCCGAGAAAAATCAACGGCAACTTCGTGATGCTGTCCCGTCCAAGCGACAGCGGCCACACACCGTTCGGTGACATCTTCCTGTCCGAGAGCCCGGATATGCTGTACTGGGGCAAACACCGCCACGTCATGAGCAAGAGCCCGGAGTGGTGGGAGTCCTTAAAGATCGGCGGCGGCGCAGCTCCGATTGAGACCAACGAAGGATGGCTGCTGTTCTACCACGGTGTAAGCGGCACCTGCAATGGCTATGTATACAGCATCGGCGGCGCAATCCTCGACAAAGAGAATCCGTCCATCGTAAAATACCGCTGCCAGAACTTCCTTCTGACACCGGAAGAGTGGTATGAGGAGAGAGGCTTCGTTCCGAACGTAACCTTCCCGTGCGCAACCATTCACGATGCAGAGACCGGAAAGATCGCGATCTACTACGGCGCAGCCGATACGTATGTAGGACTGGCATTCACAACCGTAGATCTGATTGTAGATTATATCAAGAAAAACAGTGTCGTACGCGAGTCTGACACCGAAATTGGAAGAAGATAAGAAAGAAGGAAAGAAAAGATGCAGTCTTTGGCAAAGGAAGTAAAGCAGGAGCTTACTGGACGGATCGTTCCGTTCTGGGAGGGCTTAAGAGATGAGGAATACGGCGGATTTTACGGCTATCAGGACTTTGATCTGAACGTGCAGAAAACGTATGAGAAGGGCTGCATCTTAAACAGCAGAATTCTCTGGTTTTTCTCGAATGCGTACCTGACCTTAAAGGACGAGAAGCTGCGCGCCGATGCGGAGCATGCGTACCGCTTTATGAAACAGGCGTGTGTGGACCGCGAGTACGGTGGCGTGTTCTGGTCTGTCACCTACGACGGAAAACCGCTCGATACGACAAAGCATACGTACAATCAGGCATTTGCAATTTATGCGCTGTCTACGTATTTTGATGCGACGGGCGACACCGAGGCGCTGGAGCTGGCAAAATCGCTGCAGCAGATCATCGAGACACACTGCACCGACGAGTACGGTTATCTCGAGGCATTTACCCGCGATTTCAAGCCGGAGAGCAATGAAAAGCTCTCGGAGAACGGCGTCATGGCAGAGAAGACCATGAATACGCTGCTGCATGTTTTCGAAGCATATACCGAGCTGTACCGCGTGACAAAGGATCCGTTTACCGGTGACCGTCTCCGCTTTATGATGGATCTCTTCGCGGATAAAGTATATAACAAAGAAAAAGGCCGTCAGGAAGTATTCTTCGACCGGACATGGAATACGCTGATTGATCTGTATTCTTATGGCCATGATATCGAGACTTCCTGGCTGATCGACCGGGGTACAGAAGTGCTCGGCGATCCGGCTTACCGGGAAAAACTGCTGCCGATCACCGGAGAGATTGCGGAAAATATCTACAACACGGCATACAAAAATCATTCGCTGATGAATGAGTGCGAGCGCGGTGTGGATGATACCACAAGAGTCTGGTGGGTACAGGCAGAAGCAGTCGTTGGATTTTTAAATGCATGGCAGAAAAAACCGGAGGAAACAAAGTATCTCGATGCGGCAAAAGACATCTGGGGCTACATCAAGGAATATGTGATCGACAAACGAGAGGGGTCTGAGTGGTTCTGGTGCGTGAATGCAGACGGAAGCCCGATTCATGAGCCGATTGTAGAACCGTGGAAATGCCCGTATCACAATGGACGTATGTGTATGGAAGTAATTGGGAGGTTAAAAGATGCTGAATAAACAGTATTATGTGGAAAAAGCCAAGGTAGACCGCCTTGTGGCAAGAAAGAACACAAAAGCAGATTTTTACAACGGTATTTATGACCGCTATGAGTATCCGGTGCTGACAAGAGAGTTCGCTCCGGTTCACTGGAGATATGATCTGGATGAGGAGACGAATCCGTACTTTATGGAGCGTCTCGGCATCAACGCTGTGATGAACTCCGGCGCGATTTATCTGAATGGAAAGTATTATCTCGTTGTCCGCGTGGAGGGCAATGACAGAAAATCTTTCTTTGCTGTTGCAGAGAGTGATACTGGTATCGACGGATTCCATTTCTGGGATTACCCGGTTGTGCTGCCGGATACCTGCGCAGAGGAAACCAACGTTTATGACATGCGTCTGACCCAGCACGAGGACGGCTGGATTTACGGAGTGTTCTGCTCTGAGAGCAAGGACAAAAACGATCCGGATCTGTCCGCGGCTGTTGCTGAGGCTGGTATCGTAAGAACGAAAGACCTGAAGACCTGGGAGCGTCTGGACAACCTGAAAACCTTACGTTCTCCGCAGCAGAGAAACGTTGTTCTGCATCCGGAGTTCGTAGACGGAAAATATGCCTTCTACACCCGTCCGATGGATGGTTTCATTGAGACCGGAAGCGGCGGAGGAATCGGCTTCGGACTCTGCGATGATATCACACACGCTGTCATCGACGAGGAGAAGATCATCAGCAAACGTATTTATCATACCCTGACCGAGTCCAAAAACGGTGCTGGAGCAGTGCCGATCCGAGGTAAGAAATGCTGGATCAACATTGCACACGGTGTAAGAAATACAGCAGCAGGCCTTCGCTACGTTCTGTATGTCTTCGGTACCGATCTGAACGATCCGTCCAAAGTCATTGCAGAGCCGTCCGGTGTATTCCTGGTTCCGCTTGGAAAAGAGAGAGTCGGAGACGTTTCCAACGTTGTATTTACAAACGGCGCGATTGCGCGTGAGAACGGAGAGGTTTACATCTACTATGCATCCTGCGATACAAGAATGCATGTAGCAACTACCACAATCGACAAACTCGAGGACTATCTGTTCAACACACCGCAGGATCCGCACAGATCCCCGGACTGCGTAAAACAGAGATGCGAGCTGATCTCCAAAAACCTGGAGCTGCTGAAAAACGAGAAATAAAAGCGTCCGCTGCGGCGCATGAAAAAAGGAGCTGTTCTCTTTACGGGAACGCTCCTTTTTTCATGCATATTATTTGTTTTTGGGTTTCTGATCGTCGATGGAAGTTAAAATTCCATAGAAGAGGCGCGGTGCATCGGGATCTGTAAAGGTCATGAAAACCTGGAAAGTGTTTCGAGAAGAACCGAAACGTCAACGGGTTTCGCGATATGGGCGTTCATGCCGGATTCCAGTGCTTTTCGGCGGTCCTCTTCAAACGCGTTTGCCGTCATGGCGACAATCGGGATTTCCCCGCGTTTTCCCGGGAGTGCACGGATCGCTTCTGCGGCCTGATAGCCGTTCATGTTCGGCATCTGAATATCCATCAGAATAACATTGTAATAATCTTCTGGTGCGTTCTGGACTGCTTTTAAGCAGAGGGCGCCGTCTTTTACGTGCTCGGCGTGAATGCCGTTTTCTTCCAGAACGGTGAGTACAATTTCTGCATTCAGGTCATTATCCTCGGCAAGCAGCACGCGTTTTTCGGAAAGCGTCTGCAGGGACTGCTCGAGAATCTCGTCTTTATGCTGGTGAGCCGCAAGCTGTTCTTCGGTCGGAAGTTCAAACGTGAGGCAGATCGTAGTTATTGTTCCGGCACCGAGTTCGCTTTCCACATCGATCGTTCCGCCCATCAGATTCACGAGGGATTTTACGATCGGAAGGCCGAGGCCGGTTCCGGTGATGTGGCTTTCGGTGGAGGAATGTTCTCTTGTAAATTCTTCAAAAATATGCGGCAGATACTCTTTGCTCATGCCGATGCCGTTGTCCTTCACGGTGATGCGGTAGGAGGCAAAGCCCTTCCTTGGTGCCGGTGTCTCTTCGATTTTTACGGAAATTTTTCCGCCCTCCGGCGTATACTTGATGGAGTTGCTGATGATATTCAGCAGAATCTCCCGTATTTTTGTCCGGTCGCAGAGGATGGCATCGTGTTCCACCGTGTTGTAACAGAGATAGGAAAGATTTTTGCTTTTTAACGAAGGCTCAAACACTGCATTCAGGGAATTGATCAGCTCGCTGTAGCTGCCGAGCTCGATTTTCAGCGAGGCTTTACCGCTCTCAATGCGCGCCATCTCAAGCACGTAGTTGATCAGGGAGAGCAGAAAACTGCTGGAGGACTTGATTTTTGCAATGTAGTCGACCGCGCGGTCCTTCTCGTCGATGTGCTTTTCCAGCAGATCCGAGAAACCGATGATGGCATTCATCGGGGTTCGGATGTCGTGGCTCATGTTGAACAGAAAACGTGTTTTTGCTTCGTTGGCAGACTGTGCTTCCTGTACGGCTTTTTCCAGTTCTGCTGCGTGAATCTCGTCTTTATAGCGGCGCATCTGGAACTGCAGAAAACCAATAGAGGCAAGCAGGGAAAGGATGAGCCCGAGTGCAAAGAAAACAAAAACCTGCAGCAGACTGAGCCAGCCGTTTTTCGGTACAATTTCAAAATGCCAGGTGTCGTTCGGCACGGTGCAGAGAACTTCCATGGCATCGGAACGCCGGGAATTACCGGAGTGTGCGATGGAAACGTGTTCGCCGGTGGCCGGAGAAATTTTCCAGATTTCGTAGGTATAGCCGGCTTCTTCCAGCGTATTCAGTTCGATTTCATCCAGAAAGGATTCCCAGTCGAGAACGAGAAGCGAAAAGCCCCAGAAGGTCTTGTTTCCACTGTCATCGGTTGTGTAGATCGGGTCAAAAAGCAGTGCGCCGATGCCGCCCTGCTGCAGTTCAAATGGTCCTGCGATGGTGTACTCACCGCTCTCTTTGGCAAGAGTGGCCTCCTGCCGTCTGGCAGGATTTTCGAGCGTATTGAGTCCGAGAGCGGCTTCGTTTCCACGCATCGGATAAATCAGTGTGACAATGCCGTCCTTTGCAAGCTCATGTGCTTTGATGACATTCTGGTCGTCCTGCATCAGCGAGGAGAGGACGGAAAACTCTTCGTCATTGACGGTATAACCGGCTTCAATCATGTGTTTCATCAGATTGGATTCGGCAAGATAATGGTTTAACTGCGATTTCACGCGGCCGATGGTCGTCTGTGCGGTATAGTCAGCTTTCAGCTTTGCTTCCTTTAACTGATTCTGATACAGAAAACCGGCGCAGAGCTCGACAAGAAAAAATGTAATAAAAAACAGCAGAAGCGCCTGAAATCGAATCTGTTTTTGCGTTAATTTTGTTTTCATATCGGATGCTCATCTAAATTCGTAATATTTCCGGCTTTTTCAGGTGATTTTTTTGAGTAAAAACGAAGGCCGGAGTTAAAAATATTATATCGGATTTACCCTGGGATTTCAATAAAAGAAGCGTTAAGTTTGAAAGAGAACAGGATGAAATGAATGGGAAATGTAATGCACAGGAAGAAAATTGCCAGAATGGGCAGAGAATGGAATTGCCAGATAGTTGCTCATTATATCAAAATCATTTATAATAGGGACAGACGACACAGAATGAAGGATTGACAATACAATGGACTATGTGATTTTTGACCTGGAATGGAACCAGTGTCCCTATGGAAAAGGAAAAGAGAACCCGAAGCTGCCATTTGAGATTATTGAGATCGGCGCGGTGAAGATGGATGGTGAGCGGAATGTGCTGGGAACGTTTCACCGGATTGTAAAACCGGTGGTCTACCAGCATCTCCATCACCGGACGCGCGAGGTCGTCGGACTGACAGAAGAGGATCTGCAGAACGGAATCCCATTTGCGCAGGCCGTGCAGGAATTTTTTGCATTCTCCGGCGGTGCGTGCATGTTCGGCACCTGGGGACCGGGAGACCTGACGGAGCTCCAGCGGAACATGAAATTTTATAACCTCCTGTCGCTGATCCGCGGGCCGATTCATTTTTACGATGTACAGAAACTGTTCGCGATCCAGTACGAAACGATGAAGAGCCGCCGGGCGCTCGAGTACGCCGCCGACTTCCTCCATCTCCCGAAGGACGAGCATTTTCATCAGGCGCTTTCGGATGCAAAATATACGGCCGACATTTTTGCGCGCATCGATATGGATGTTGTGCTGGCGTACGACTCGATCGACGTATATCAGAACCCGAAATCGAAAAAAGAGGAGATCCACGCCGTCTATAATGGCTACACGAAATTCATCTCCCGCGAATTCGACACAAAAGAAGAAGCCATGCACGACCGCGAGGTCTGCAGCACGCACTGCTGCATCTGCGGGAAAACGGCAAGAAAACGCTTACGCTGGTTTTCGGCCGGCGGGAAAAACTACTACTGCGTAGCCTGGTGCCCGGAGCACGGATATTTGAAAGGCAAAGCCCGCATGAAACATTCGGATGAAGGAAAACTCTTCGTCGTGAAAACCATCCGCATCAGCAGCGAACAGGAGGCGGGGGAAATCCGGCAGAAGAAAGAGAACCTGCGGAAGAAGAGGAATCAGAAGAGGAAAGAAATGTAAGAAAGGCAGAGGAAATGGAAACGGGATAAAAGGTTTCATTTCTTCTGCCTTTTTAATTGGAAAACAGAGCGGGATCGGTTATAATAAAAAATAATGGAACGTATGAAAAGAGGAGGCGCAGAATGGGAGCTTATTTAAACAGTCAGACACCGTATACCCTGTATCAGAGTGAGAGCCGCAGCCCGTATTTTGTGGATAAAACAATGCTGCTGCAGGAACTGTTTCCCTATGTGGCTGCAGGGAATCGCCATCTTTGCGTCACAAGGCCGCGCAGATTTGGAAAAACAATTGCGGCCAATATGATCAGCTCGTTTTTTCAGAAGGGTATTGATTCAGGTGAACTTTTTGACCGGCTTAAAATTTCAGAAGCGGATGACTGCCAGAAATACAAAAACAAGTATAACGTCATTCGGATTGATTTCAGTAAAATGCCGAGAAACTGTGAATCTTACCGACAGTATATCGAGCGTGTGGAAGAACTTCTGATCAGTGATCTGCGGGAAGCGTATCCGGATGCAAAAACCAGTGAAACAGATGCGATTGGAGATATTCTGGAAGAGATCTTTCAACAGTATCATGGCGAAAAATTTATTTTTGTTCTGGACGAATGGGATTTTATTTTTCACAGGGGATTTATAACAGAAGCGGATAAAGCAAAGTATGTGGCATTTTTAAGTAATCTGCTGAAGGACCGTCCCTATGTGATTTTATCGTATATGACGGGAATTTTGCCGATTGCGAAATATTCCAGCGGATCGGAACTGAATATGTTTGCGGAGTTCACGATGGTAAATTCACCAATGTTCGGAACATACTTTGGATTTACAGATGACGAAGTGGATGATTTGTATGAAAGGTACTGTAGAGAATGCGAAAAACAGAGAAAAATAAAAAATGTGACGCGAAAAGGTCTGCGAGACTGGTATAACGGTTATTATACAAAATCGGGAGAGCGGGTATACAATCCACGCTCCGTTGTTTTTGCACTACAGTTTAACAATCTGGCAAATTACTGGACCAGCTCAGGTCCATATGATGAAATTTATTATTACATTCGAAATAATGTATCCGACGTCAGGGATGACCTTGCACTGATGGCAGCAGGAGAGTCAGTTTCGGCAAAAATACAGGAATATGCGGCCACTTCCATGAACCTGTCTACGAGAGATGAAATTTACTCTGCGATGGTGGTGTATGGATTTTTAAGCTATTTGAATGGAAAAGTGTCTATTCCGAACAGGGAATTGATGGAGAAGTTTGATGAGCTGCTGATGAAGAATGAATCTCTGGGATATGTATATCGTCTGGCGAAAGAGTCCGAGAAAATGCTGAAAGCGACTCTGGCGGGAGATACGCATACGATGGAAAAAATTCTGGAACTGGTGCACGATACGGAAGTTCCGCTGCTGTCGTACAACCATGAGACAGAATTGTCAGCCATTGTCAATCTGGTATACCTGGCTGCGCGTGACAGTTACCGGGTAGAGCGTGAGGATAAGGCGGGAGTTGGGTATGTGGATTTTATTTTCTATCCATATGATCTGACCGCAGATGGAATTATTCTTGAACTAAAAGTAGACCACACTCCGGAAGAAGCAATTCAGCAGATCAAAGACAGGAAGTATGCATTAAAATTTGTGCCGCGGCTTGCAGAACAGAAAAAGTATACAGGAAAAATACTGGCTGTGGGAATTGGGTATGAAAAGACGGAGAAAAAGCACAGGTGTAGAGTGGAAAGCTTAAATTGAGTGCTTGAGAGGTAAGAGAACTATCGATAAAAGCAGGTTTGTCGGTAGTTTTCTGTTATAGAGAAGAAATGGGGGCAGAGCAATGAAAACAATCCATAAAATTTCCGGAATTTTTCTGTGGTGTGTCGTTGGCGTGTTTCTTGGAAAGAGCGTTTATACGTATTATGACTACACAGCACACCCCGGTTTGTATGAGACGTGGTCTGCACCGTGGTATACAGGGATTCTGCGGGATGGCGTAATTGCGGCGGTTCTGATTGCGGTGACGCTGGCGGTTCGGTGGGTGATTCAAAGAAAAATGAGGAAGGAATAGAAGGCGATGATTTTTAAGAGACTTGGCTTGATGAGGAGTCGTTTTTACGGAAAGAACTGAAAGAATAAGAAAAGACAAAAGGACGAAAAACAATGGCAAAATTATATTTCCGCTACGGCGCGATGGGCAGTTCGAAATCTGCTAATATTTTGATGGTTCGCTATAATTATGAGGAGCGCGGGCAGTATGCTGTCCTGTTGAAGCCGCGGACGGACAACCGCGACGGAGAACATGAAATCAAGTCCCGCATCGGGCTGGAGGCACCGGCGGAATATGTGGATGAATTTTTAAAAGAAATTTCAGAGACCTGGAGTGCAGACAGCGGGGAATACCGGTATCACGGAAAGAAAGTGGATGCGGTTCTTATCGACGAGGCGCAGTTTCTTTCTCCGGAGGAAGTTGATACGCTTTCGGACATCGTGGATTTTTATGGGATTCCGGTTCTCTGCTACGGTCTGCGTGCGGACTTCCAGACACATCTGTTTCCGGGTTCGAGAAGATTGATGGAAATCGCTGACATCATCGAGGAAGTCCCAACGGTCTGCTGGTGCGGAAGACGGGCGCAGTGCAATACGAGATACGCAGACGGAAAAATCGTTCGGGAAGGCGCGCAGATTTTCCTTGGATCGAACGAGAGTTATGTGGCGCTTTGCAGGAAACATTATAAAGAAGGAAAGCTGTGGAAGGAAGATGAGTAAGATAACAATATATGAAGTACAGGAGAGAATGCCGCGGATGGAAACGCTGGTGGAACTGTGGGAAGCTTCCGTCCGTGCGACACATCATTTTCATCGTTAATAGGAGCTTCTTTTGCAACAACATCCATTCGTATCAGTTTATCAAGAATATCCACAAGAGCAGGTCCGCTGGAAACATTTGATTGCTGCAATATAATCTTTTCTGGGATAATACTCCGTTTTGCACCATGCTTTTTATCGCTGGGGAACATCAGAAAAAGGATATGGAAAAAAGCCGATGGAGATGTTTTTGATTAAAAAACTTTAGGAATAACAGCAGGGGAGAGTGAAGTGAAAAAAATATTTTTAATGAGGCATTCCATCCCGGAAAAAGGGGATATACCGAATGAGCAGATTCCTCTATCGGAAGAGGGAAAAGCGCTTGCTGTATCAAAAAGAAATATATTTTCAAATGTGGACAGATGCTTTTCTTCACCTTATCGGAGAGCAATGGAAACGGCTGAATTCATCGCAGATCACCCGGTCATTGTGAAGGAGCTGCATGAAAGAACGATCGGGGATGCCAGGGAGGATTTCTGGCTGAAACAGTATGAAGATCACGATTTTCGCAATCCGGGCGGGGAATCGTTAAATCAAGTGAAGGTGCGGATGAAAACCGCGATCGATTCTATCGTCGGACAGATGGAAGAAGGAGAAACAGCACTCGTGGTTTCTCATGCGACGGCGATCTGTGCATATTTGCTTTCTTACTGTGAAATTGAAGTGAAAGATGCGGAAAACAAAGTAAGAAAAATATCCTTCCATGGAAAAGAAATCCTGAATGGCAGATTTCAGCCGGCAGATGGATTTGAAATCCTTTTTGAAAACGATATTTTTTCGGACATTCGTGTTATGGGGAGAGAAAAATGAAAACATTATATTTGATCGGCGGAACGATGGGCGTTGGCAAGACGACGGTAAGTCAGCAGCTGAAAAAAGATCTGGCGAACAGCGTTTTTCTTGACGGCGACTGGTGCTGGGACGCCGATCCGTTTCAGGTGACGGATGAGACGAAAGAGATGGTGATGGACAACATCTGTTATCTGCTGAATAACTTTCTGCATTGCAGCGCTTATGAAAACGTTATTTTCTGCTGGGTGATGCATGAGCAGAGTATTGTTGATGAAATCGTCAGTAAGCTGGACACGGAAGAATGCAGAGTGATTAAAATTTCGCTGATCGTGGATGAAGCAAATTTGCGGAAGCGGTTATTATCCGACATCGCAAATAAGATTCGTACGGAAGAGATTATGGACAAAAGCATTGCACGAATTCAGATGTATCAGGTACTTGATACGGTAAAAATTGATACGAGTAATAAGAGTGTCTGTGAAATTACAGAGGAAATTGCAGCACTTTAAGATCAAAAAACAAGGAGCCAAACCAAAATGACCGAACGAATCATAGACAATGAACTCCGGCTGATCCCATATTACAGGAATGACGAGGCCTCTCTTCCGTGGTATCAGGATCTGGACGTGTGTAGGCAGGTGGACAACCGGGAGAAGCCGTATGATGTGGAGCTGTTGCATCGGATGTATGATTATCTTACCGCGCACGGTGACTGCTATTATATAGAATATAAGGGCGTGCTGGTGGGAGATGTTTCGCTGAGAGAGAATAGTGAAATCGCTGTCGTTGTCTGTAAAGAATACCAGAATCAGCATATTGGAAGACGGTGCGTTCTGGAGATGCTGAAGCTTGCAAGAGAAAAGGGAATGGAGCGGGTAAAAGCCAATATTTATTCTTTTAATGGACAAAGCCAGCGCATGTTCCAGTCGGTCGGATTTGAGAAAACGGCGGAGGAATGGTATGAGTCTAAGCTGTAAGTGATTGCAGAGAAAGAGAGAAGAAATGAACATAAAATACAATCAGCTGTGCATTAGAAATGCCGAAAAGAAAGATTGTGAACAATTAGCCGTCTGGTGGAACGATGGAACCGTCATGGCCCACGCCGGATTTCCAAACGGGCTTGGGACAAGCGCAGCGGAAATTGAAAAACAGATTGCCGACGACAGCGATGAAACAAGACGAAGACTCATCATAGAATACAACGATGTGCGAATCGGCGAAATGAGTTTCTATGTATTCGAAAATCATCGATATGAAATCGGAATCAAAATCTGCGAATCCGATTACCAGGAAAAAGGCATTGGAAGAGTTGTACTGAGCATGCTCATAGAAGAATTGTTCCGCATGGGAGCCAACGTTATTTTTCTTGATACCAACCTCAAAAACACAAGAGCACAGCATGTCTACGAGAAACTCGGCTTCCGCAAAACCGCAGTCCATTACAATTCCTGGAAAAATCAGCTGGGGGAAATGGAATCTTCTGTCGACTATGAGCTGACGGCGGATGAGTTTTGCAATCTGAAATAGAAATTGTAAAATAAATGAGGGACGAGTGTAAAGAAAGTTCGATGGGAGAAAGAAGTATGGTATCTTTGACATTGTCTAAAAAAGAAATGGGTTTTCACTGGGTAAGGTTTATGCCTGACAGGACTTGCTCGTTTCTTTTTTTGCTTTATAAACGATTATAATTTATCCATTGCGGCAGTGTTAATGTAAAAACAGCAAGTCCTCTTGACAATGTGATTAGCCTGAACTAACATGAAGCTATAAGAAACATAAACGGTAGTCTGAGGAGGAATGTGAGATGCTGTTGTTGCAAAACATATTATACTGTCTTCTGTTTATTCTGATGGTAAAGTGTCTGGTAAGAAATGATGGAATGAACTGTGTTTATTTTTATCCAAAGGAATATATAGAAGAAGCCGATAAACGTGGACTGATCGACAAAGATGCGGTCATGAAAAAAGGAAAGCAGGTTATGATTCCATTTTGCATCATTTTGTTCGTGGTGCTGATCGCGATCATTTTTGTCTGGAATAAAGTCACCGATTTCAAGACGGCATATCTCCAATCCTACCTCTTCCTTGTGGTGATGAACTGGTTCGACGGAATTATGCTTGACCGGGTGTGGGTTGGACACAGTAAAATATGGGAGATCAAAGGAATGGAAGGGATTCCGTACATAAAACCATGGAAAACCGTGCTGACAAAACGAGGCCTGGCGACGATTCTGTATCTGATCATTGCACTTGTGACAGCTGGGATTGTAGTGCTGGTTGGGAAAATCTGTTAAGAGACAGCATTGAAAAAAAGAGAAGAATATTATATACTACTCATGAGTAGTATTTTTGCGTAAGGGACTTTCGGAATATATAGGAAGTTAAATATCTCTGTTTTACTGGAGCAAATCAGTAAAACAGAGATATTTTTATGCCGCAGGCGTACCAAATTTGATTCGAAAAATTTTTGGCATTGAGAACGAAGGGCGGAGACGGTATAATGGAAGCAGAATTTTAACATCAGTAGACAAGAAGTCCCCCGCTTCTAAAGCGGTGGGATGAATTGTTAAAAGAAACATAACAGCAGTGGCGGGCGGAGAGAAATCGGTATCCTCCACTGACATGAGGTAAGTCACAGTCGAACTATTTTCGACATGTCAGACTCCGTGAAAATACCGACTGTGAGGTTCACACAACAGAAAAGGTATAAAACATGAGATATCAGATCAGAAATGCAAAAGTACAGTTTGGCGCGGATACGATTTTAAACAGTGTGAATTTCGAAATTCACGATACAGAAAAAATTGCAATTGTCGGTAGAAACGGCTGTGGAAAAACGACGCTGCTGCGGCTGATTGCCGGGGATATTGAGATGAGTAATCTGGACAGCGACGAGACCTGCGGGATTACAATGAGCGGAAAACAGAACATCGGTTTTCTGCGCCAGATTAATTTTACCGATGGAGATGTGCCGGTAAAAGAGGAGCTGGAGAAGGCTTTCTCAGAAGTCTTTGCGTGCGAGGCACGAAAAAAGGAAATCGAAAAGCTGCTCGCCGAGACGGAAGATCACAAAAAGCTGCTGGCGGAGTACGATTTTCTGGAGCGGAGAATCGAGAGTCTGCACGGGTACAGCTGGAAAAAAGATATGGAAACGATGTTCCAGAAATTTGGTTTTGCGCTCGAAGATCTGGAAAAACCGATCGGTGAATTTTCGGGCGGACAGCAGACAAAAATTGCCCTAATTCAGCTCCTCTTACAGCGCCCGGACATCCTGCTTCTGGACGAGCCGACCAACCACCTCGACATCGCTGCAGTGGAGTGGTTGGAAAATTATCTGAAAAGCTACGAAAATGCCGTTATCATTGTATCACATGACCGCATGTTTCTGGACCGCGTGATTGATGTGACGTATGAAATCGAATACGGTGACATCAAACGGTATCCGGGAAATTATTCGGCATTTGTGAAACAAAAAGAAGAAGCACAGATCAAACAGGAAAAAGACTATGAAGCGCAGCAGAAGGAAATCGAGCGTCTGACGGCGTGGATTGAAAAATGGAAAAACACACCGACAAAAGTTGCGGCCACCCGTTCGAAACGAATGGCGATCGAGCACATGGTAAAAATTGAGAAACCGCGGCGGTTTGACACGAGGACATTCCACGCCTTATTCCATCCGGTACGCGAAAGCTATACGGATGTGCTCACGATGAAGAAACTGAAAATCGGATACGATACCGTCCTGAGCGAGGTTTCGGCCGTCATCAAAAAAGCAGAACGGATTGTGATCATCGGAGAAAACGGAAAAGGAAAATCGACGCTTCTGAAAACCGTTGTGGGCGAAATCAATCCACTGGGCGGAAGTTATCAATTTGGAAACCGCGTGGATTTTGCCTACTTCGATCAGCACAAAGCAGTCAACCAGAAATTCGACCCGGAGCAGACGGTGCTCGACTATTTCTGGAGTCTTTATCCGAACCTGCTTCGCAACGATGTCCGAAGCGCACTGGGAGCCTTTCTGTTTTCCGGTGAGGATGTCGAAAAGAAAATGGGGCAGCTCTCCGGCGGTGAAAAAGTGCGGCTGGAGCTCTGCCGGATTTTCTATACGAAACCGAATTTCCTGATCCTGGACGAGCCGACGAATCACATGGATCTGGCGGGAAAAGAAGCGCTGGAAAAAATGCTGACCAGCTACGAGGGAACCGTTTTGTTCGTATCGCACGACCGTTATTTCATCAACCAGGTGGCAACCGGTATTCTGGAGTTCGGCGAGAGCGACGTACAATTTTACGAAATGAATTATGCACAGTATCTCGAAGAAATCAAACGGCAGACGCCGGGCAGAGAAACGGGAAATGCGGGAGGAGCTGTACGAAAACCGGCCGACGTTCCGACGCTGGATGATGTGTTTGACAAAAAGAAATATTATAACCCGGGAAAAATTCTGTCCCGCTTAAAACGGCAGCTCGAAAAATACGAGGAGCAGCTTGCGGAGAGTGAGAGCAGAATGTCAGAACTTCAACTGGAAATGATGGACCCGGAACTTTCCGCAGATTACGAACGGCTGATGGAGCTTCAGACGAAAATAGACGAAGAAAATCAGACACAGGAATCCCTGCTGGAACGCATGATGGAAACGGAACTGGAACTCGAAGAGATGGAAACACAGGACGAATAGAGAGGTGAGTACCATAGAAAAGATAGATCAGTCTAAAAATGGACTATCATGAAAATGAAGTTTTTCTCGTTTTAGGATATTCGGTTTGTTATATTTTGTAAAGTATTCTGCACCCATGACTGGTATGCATTCGTAAGCGGGGCTGAAATCTTTCGGATAAAAAAGTCAAATTTTGTTGACAACCCCGAAGACATTTGATAGTATTTATCAAGTAATGTAATATTCCATGAGGGAGTAGTTAGCACGAATGTGTGATTTGTCAACATTCTGATTATAAGAAAAGAGTATAATCTGGCAAATCTTAAATAATGAGACTCATGTATATCGATGAATCACCGGTGTATCGCATATCGGATGTTCCTTGATATACATGAGTCTTTTTTTGCGGATAATGAGTAAAACCTGCTTCTGTTAACGATACTATTTTGGAATATATGCTTGGAAAACAAAGGAGGAAAACATGGAAAATTTCATCAACAACGCCCCGTTTGCTCTTGTGCTTGTCTGTCTCGTCATCGGTTTTGTCCTGCTGATCAAAGGTGCGGACTTTTTCGTAGAAGGAAGCTCAAGCGCAGCAAAGAGACTGCACGTTCCGTCGATCATCATCGGACTGACCATTGTTGCCATGGGAACATCACTTCCGGAGACCGCGGTCAGTGTATCAGCTTCACTTACCGGCAACAACGAGCTTGCCGTCAGTAATGTCATTGGTTCCAATATCTTTAACCTGATGGTTGTCATCGGTGTCTGTGCCGTACTGACTACTGTAGAAGTTGCAAAGGAAACCATCAAAAGAGACATCCCGCTGTCCCTGATCTGCGCCGGACTTTTAATGGTTTTGGGGATTAGCGGACTCGGCGATAAATCCGGTATGATGCTCGGTCACCTGGACGGCGTGATCTTAATTGGTTTTTTCGCAGGCTATATTGTCTACATGGTTCAGATTGCGTTAAAGGCAAACAGGGAAGGAAAAAAAGTCGAAATTGAAGGCGGTTCCGATGAGGATATCAAACTGCTTTCCGTTCCGAAGAGTATCGTGTTCATCGTCGGCGGAGCAGTCGCCATTGCAGTCGGCGGAGATGTGACCGTAGATGCCGCAGCGAGAATCGCAGGCGATCTCGGAATGAGCCAGACTCTGATCGGATTGACCATTGTTTCCATCGGAACTTCCCTTCCGGAACTCGTAACTTCTATCGTTGCTGCGAGAAAGAATGAAGTTGATATGGCACTTGGCAACGCGATCGGTTCTAATATCTTCAACATTCTTATGGTACTTGGCATTGCATCCGCAATCAGCCCGATGGCCATCATTACGGAAAATATAATTGATTTGTGTGTATTGATCGTATTCACGGTATGTGTATGGATTTTTGCAGGAACCAAAAAGAAAATCGGAAGAGTCGAAGGTTTCTGTATGGTCGCATTTTATGCCGCATATGCCATTTATATCATTATAAGATAAGGGGAATGGAAAATGGTGTTATTTCTAAAGGTGTTTCTTACCGAGTTCATCGCAGAGATGGGCGATAAGACGCAGCTCATGCTGATTGCGCTTACTTCGAAGTACAAGCTGAAAGACATTATCCTGGGAACCGCAGCCGCGATTCTGGTACTGAATGGAATGGCGGTTCTCGCAGGCGGCCTCGTCAGCGAATTCATTCCGGACTGGCTGATTAAGACGATTGCAGCACTCGCATTTCTTTACTTCGCAGCATCCACCATTTCCGGTGATGATGACGAGGAAGAGGAAGAAGGCGGCAAATCCAAAATTCGGTTCGCACCGCTCGCCGTTTTCTGTACGTTCTTCGTAGCAGAGCTCGGAGACAAAACACAGCTTACCGCAATCACCTTTGGTGCAAATGAAGGGATGGGATCCGCATTCGTTGTATGGATCGGATGTTCTCTCGGACTGTTCGCAGCGGATATTCTCGGAATGCTGGTCGGCTATCTCTTAAAGAGCAAGACACCGGATGGGCTGCTGAATACACTGGCGTTTGTCATCTTTTCAATTTTCGGTGTATACACACTTTACCAGGGACTGAAACTGATCAGCGCAAGCGTCTGTCCACTGCCGGTATGGCCGGTACTGATCGCTGCAACGGCTGTTTTTGTTGTTGCATGTGTCTGTCTTTTTGTGAAAAGAGAGAAGAAAAAAGCAAAATAAAAACTGCGTGCCGCATACTCATGATTTTGATGAAAACTGCGGTGCGCATTTTTTATGCGGCAAAATGAAAGTTTACCATTGAAGCATTTATAGGGTATAATATTTTGTAACTATTCAGAGCCCCATCTCGCCATATGAAATTCCAGAAAAATAGCTCATTCATGTAAACATGATTCGCGATTTTTCTTCCATTTCGCATGGCTCTGAATAGTTACAATATTTTCAAATCATTATTTACGAGGATGAAGGATAATAACATGTCTGATTTTAGTATCAACGAAATGCAGGAAATGCAGAAAGCGGGAAAAATGCGGACTGAAAAACAGAAGACCGGAATTGTATGGGATTCTCACAGGAGGACGAAAGTGAAAAACCGGAAGCTGCGTGGGAAAATCCTGTCCTTGTGATAGTCAGAGGGATCAAGTATAATGAGTCATATAAAATGTTGACGGGAGGGATTTGCATGGGAAGTTATCTGAATCCGGGAAATGAAGCATTTGCGGTTGCATTAAATTCTGAGATTTATGTTGATAAAACAGGACTGCTGACTTATACGAATAAAGTCATGAACACTCTGCAGGGATATATCTGCAACAGCCGCCCGCGGCGGTTTGGAAAATCAATTACGGCAAATATGCTCACCGCGTATTACAGCAAGGGCTGCAGTTCGAAAGAAATGTTTTCCGGGCTGGAAATCAGCAGGGCAAAGGATTTTGAAAAACATCTGAATCAGTATGATGTGCTCCACTGGGATATCCAATGGTGTATGGAACCGGCAGGCGGACCGGAGCGGATTGTTTCTTATATCTCAGAAAAAACGATTTCGGAGTTAAAAGAATATTATCCCCATATACTTCCAGAAGAAATCCGGTCACTGCCGGAGGCGCTGTCGCGGATCAACGCGGCATCCGGGACAAAATTTATTGTGATTATAGACGAATGGGATGTTCTGATTCGTGACGAGGCGGCGGATCTCAAAACACAGGAAGAATATATCAATTTTCTGCGGGCGATGTTCAAAGGGACGGAGCCGACAAAATATATTCAACTGGCATATCTGACAGGTATTTTGCCTGTAAAAAAAGAAAAGACACAGTCGGCACTGAACAATTTCAAAGATTATTCGATGCTGCATGCCGGGCCGATTGCACCATATGTAGGTTTTACAGAAACAGAAGTTCAAAAACTATGTGAAGTATATGGTCAGAAGTTTGAAGAAGTCAAACGATGGTACGACGGTTATCAGATTGGGAAATATCATGTATACAATCCAAATGACGTTGTGAACCTGATGCTCGAAGGCGAATTCCAGAGCTACTGGTCCGGAACCGCATCCTATGAGGCGATTGTTCCGCTGATCAATATGGATTTTGATGGCCTGAAAAGTGCCGTAATCGAAATGCTTTCAGGAGATCATGTTCCGGTTGATGTTACCTCTTTTCAGAACGATACCGTTAGCTTCGCCAATAAAGACGATGTGCTGACGTATCTGATTCACCTTGGATATCTGGCCTATGACCGGACATTTAGAACTGCTTTTATTCCGAATGAGGAAATCCGTCAGGAATTGATTCTGGCAACGAAAAGGAAAAAATGGAATGAGTTGATTGTATTTCAAAAAGAATCAGAGCAGCTTCTGAAAGATACAATTCAGATGAATGGAAACGCAGTAGCAAAAGAAATTGAAAAAATTCACAGGAAATATACTTCTGTGATTCAGTATAACAATGAAAACTCACTCAGCAGTGTTCTGTCCATTGCCTATTTGAGTTCCATGCAATACTATTTCAAACCAATCCGCGAATTTCCCGCGGGTCGTGGATTTGCAGACTTTGTGTTTATTCCAAAGCCGGAGTTTCAGAATTATTACCCGGCGCTTGTTGTGGAACTGAAATGGGACAAAAGCGTCAGAGCAGCATTAGATCAGATCAGAGACAGAAAATATCCGGAGTCTGTTGCATGCTATGCAGGGGAGCTTTTGCTGGTGGGAATTAACTACAATGAAAAAACAAAAGAACATGAATGCCGGATTGAAAAGTATGAAAAATAAGGGCATATTTCAATTTCAGTTTACAGAGATAAAAGAGTATGGATAAGATAGAGATATATCATTATTTAAAAAGGCAAAATATAGCGTATGAAATTACGGAACATAAGGCAGTTTTCAATATGGAAGAAGCAGATGCTGTTGATTTGCCATATCCAGAGTGGGGCGCTAAAAATTTATTTGTTCGCGACGATAAAAAACGTAATTATTATTTGATAACGATGAAAGGGAACAAGCGAGTAGATTTGAAAGCGTTTCGCAGGCAACGTGGTCTGCGTGCACTTTCTTTTGCAGCTGCGGAGGAATTATTTGATATTATGAAACTGATACCAGGTGCCGTTACGCCGCTTGGTATTCTAAACGATGCCGAACACAGAGTTCAAGTCTTCATGGACGTGGAATTTGTCGGAAATAAAATTGGTGTTCATCCAAATGATAATATAGCAACCGTTTGGATGCAGGCTGATGATTTAATGAAAATAATTCAGAAGCATGGAAATACTGTGGAATACGCATGTATATAATCGAAAGGTATTGCTGAAAAGTCTGAAAAAAGAAAAGTTCACAAACAAAAAAAACGTGGTACGATGGTTATCAGTTGATTACGCATCGGCAGACTGGAGACGAAATTTATTCCATGTATAGCCCGAAATCTGTGGTAGAAGCCATGCTGCGCCACAAATTCGGAACCTATTGGAACCAGACGGAAACGTATGAGGCCTTAAAAATTTATATTCAAATGGATATGGATGGCCTGAAAGATTCTGTGGTTCGAATGCTTGCCGGTATCAATTATAATAAAAAAACGAAGAAACATGAATGTGTTATTGAAGCAATGCAAAAATAAAAAACGGAAGTCTCATGTCTGCGCAGTAAGGGCGGCGGATATGGGACTTTTTGATAAAGACAATTAAAATTTATGGAGGAGAAAGAATGATTATTGATTCTTATGATATCAACAGCGAGCCGATTGTAAAGCTGGAGAATTTTTATGGGGAGAAGCAGCATCTGGTAAAAAAATGTATGATAATTTTTTCAAAAGTAATATATGAATACATGCTTGAAAAATTCCCATGCCGACAGATTGCAGAAGTAAGAGCATGCAATGGAAATATACCGGTTTGGACTCTGCCATATGAGGAAGAAACGATTGCTTTCTACCTGACACCAATTGGTTCCGCTCTTGCAGCAGGAACGATTGCCGAAGTCAATCATTTAACAGGAGCATCCGTCTTTATCATGTTTGGCTCGTGCGGCAGTCTGGACAAAGAAGCAACCGATGGAAAGTTTATTCTCCCAACGGAGGCATACCGGGGAGAAGGACTGTCCTATTATTTTGCAGAACCGCAGGACTACATAAAAATAAAAAACACGGACAAACTGGCGGAATTTTTCAAAGAAAGGAAACTGCCATACGTTCAGGGGCGCGTATGGACGACAGACAGTATGCTTCGGGAAACGGTAAATCTTGTAAGAAAACGAAAAGAAGAAGGATGCATTGCCGTGGAAATGGAACTCGCAGGCGTTCAGGCGATCAGTGATTTTTATGGATTTGAACTGTATGATTTTCTTGTTGCGGGAGATGTGCTGATCGAAGGAAACTATGAAACGGATGGATTATCTGCCGCTAACCACGATCTGGACAAGCTGTTTCTGGCGCTGCAGATAGCAAAAAACATGAGGATAGAGGGACGGTAAAATGAAATATAAAGAAAACATAATTTTGAAAAATGGGCAGGATTGCATAATACGAAATGTTCTGTATGAAGATGGGTCGAGATGTCGGATTTGTATGTAGTAACACATAGTGAGTCCGATTATAAGAGGTTTTACAGAAATCAACGGAACCGAAATCTGTAAACTATACGTAGATCCATGTCTGCAGAACAACGGGGTTGGCCACGCGCTGATTACCTTTGTAATTGAAAAGTTTGACGCAGACCATCTATGGGCATTGGAGAAAAACACGCGTGCCATTGCGTTTTACAACCGCCACGGATTTCAGTGGACAGGAACGAAACAGCTGGAAGCAGGAACGACAGAATATCTGCTGGAATTAAGACGATGAGAGCGCGGCGTGCTTTCTGTCCTTCCTGCAAAAATTAAAGCAGGAGAAAACGGTCTTGTATTTTAACCGACTCAAGCAAGTAGCGAAGCGGATTGCGAATATCCGCTTTACTGAAGCAAAAATAGCCGAAAAGCTTGTTCTACCGTATCGGCCATATTTTCTGCCGCATTTTTCACATCCATAGCTTCTTCGAGTGAAACGACGCTCCGCATAATAGGGAAAAAGGCATCAATTCCGGCGGCGTTGCATGTGGATGCATCTTTTGTAACACAGCCTGAGAATGCAAGGACAGGTTTGCCGTATTCTTTTGACAGTTTTGCAACTCCGATCGGCGCTTTTCCCATCACGGTTTGCCCATCGAGCTGTCCCTCACCGGTGATGACAAGATCAGCGTCTCTCACATCATCACGAAGTCGGGTTTCATCCAGTATGATCTGAATGCCGGGTTCCAGTGAAGCAGAAAGAAACGTCTGAAAAGCAAATCCAAGTCCGCCCGCAGCACCCGTTCCGGGAAATTCCGCGTCAACGTTCGGGAATGTTTTCCGGCAGAGTGCGGCGTAGGAGGCAAGCGATGTGTCCATACGTTTGATCATGACAGCATCCGCGCCCTTCTGCGGTCCGAAAACGGCGCTGCAGCCGTTGGAACCGCAGAGCGGATTCGTTACATCGCAGGCAATACGGAAGGTGCATTCCGAAAGTTCCGGCAGAACGTGATCTGTCGTAATCGCGGTAAGAGATTCCAGTCCGACAGCACCAAAAGGAACCTGTTTTCCTTCTGCATCGAGCAGTCCGAAACCGAGTGCCTGTAGCATACCAATACCGCCGTCATTTGTGGCACTTCCGCCGATTCCAATGATAAAGCGGTGGCAGCCATTGCGGATGGCATCGCAGATAACCTCACCGACACCGTACGTTGTGGTGTACAGCGGATTTTTCTCATCGCCGTGTACCTGCGTAATACCGGCAGCCCCCGACATCTCGATAATGGCGGTCTGCGTCCGGTCGATGATGCCATACGGGCAGATAACCTGCTTTCCGGCAGGACCGGTCACCGAAACGGAGACAAGCCGTCCGCCAAGACCTTCGGTCAGTGCCTGAACGGTACCTTCACCGCCATCGGCAAGCGGGCGCACAACCGTCTCCACCTTCGGATCGACACGATAAATCCCGGTGGCGGCCGCTGTTCCAGCCTGCAGAGAGGAAAGGCTTCCTTTAAAAGAATCAATTGCAATCACAACTTTCATCATTTTTCTCCTGATTTCAAATATTTTTCAATCCGACACTCATGCACCTTCGTCTTCTTATCATAATTAACACCAACCAGCAGAATATCCCCTGTATAAGATGCAATGGAAGCCGGGTAATGCTGTCTTTTAATCTGATCCAGTGCCGTTTTCGCATTCTTGTTCCATTTCAGTTCTACTACAAGCGCCGGAAAATCGTATCGGTATTCCGGCTTTGGCAGAAAGACAAAATCGGAAAAACCGCGCCCGGTCGGAAGTTCACGAGTGGGTTTGAAGTAATATTGCATCGTACTTAAATAAGCAATCGTGAGGACACAACTGAGCGAATTTTCATTATGATACTGAATCACGGAAGTATATTCCTCATGGACCTTTTCAATTCCGGCAGCGACAGCATTTTCATCCATATCGAGCGTAGCATCTAAAAGATCCGCAGATTCCTGCTGGAAAGCGAAAAGTTCATTCCAATGATTGGAAGTCACCGCAGTCAGAAACTCCCGGCGGATTTCTTCGTTGGGAATATATGCCATCTGTGTCTGCTGATTGTAGGCAAGATAGCCCAAATGAATCAGCAGCGTCAGAACATCATCTTTATTTACAAAGCTGACCATGTCATTTTTAAAAGAGGTAACCATGACAGGAACTGCGGCGCCGGAGAGCATCTCCAGAATTGCTGTTTTCAATCCGTCAAAATCCATATTGATAAAAGGAACCATCGAGTCGTATGTGCTCGTCTCCGACCAATAGCTTTGGAATGTCCCATCCAGAAGCAGACTTGTTACCGCGTTTGGATTGTATACATGGTAATTTCCAAGCAGATAGCCGTCGTACCATCGTCTGACTTCCTCAAAATTTTGTCCGTATTTCTGACAGAGAGCGGAAACTTCATCTTCTGTGAATCCAATATAGGAAGCCAGCGGGCCTGGATTCAGCATGGAATACTGATGAAAATTATTTAAGGCAGACTGCGTTTTCAATTTTTTGATCGGAAGAATACCCGTGAGAAACGCAAGCTGGATATATTTCGTCGGTTCCGTCCCTTTGAACATTCCACGAAGAAAATTAATGTAATCATCCTGAATTTTCTGGTTGGAGGCCTCATCACGAATCAGGACATCCCATTCATCAATAATAATCACAAATTTCTGTCCGGTCGCCTCTTTGATCCGGGACAGAGCGTCGGGAACGGTGGAAACTTCCGGCGGAAGCTGATCTGCATAGATGGTACGCAGCTCGGCCAGTGTACATTCTGTAATGTAGGCCACAATCTGTTCCGGATCGCTGACATTCGAAAGAAACCACTGGATGTCCAGATGAATCACATCGTACTGGTTCAGATGCTTCTCAAAGTCTGCCGTCTGGCTGATCGCAAGGCCAGAAAACATCTTTCTGGAATCACAGCCCTTGCTGTAATAGGCCGCCAGCATATTTGCAGCAAATGATTTTCCAAACCGCCGCGGGCGGCTGTTGCAGATATAGCCCTGCATGGTGTCCAGAACTTTGTTGGTATACGATAAAAGTCCTGTTTTGTCCACATAGATTTCGGAATTGAGAGCAACCTGAAATGCACTGTTGTCCGGATTCACAAATCTTCCCATGATTTCACTTCCCTTCCGTTTTTTGATTATACCCCGATTTTACCATTCCCCCATCCAAATAGCAACGCACACCCCCGAAAATCCCGTAAAATTGCGGAAAAGAACCGATAAAATGTGCTTTCCACTCTTGACAACGCTTACAGCCCCTAGTTATAATAAGGCATGAAAAACGATGACGAAGACAGTAGTCTGCGCGTGAACGGTCTGTGGAAAGCGAGCCGGGGATGGTGGGAGTCCGGTACAAGTAGCGGCAGGTGAACATCACTTCCAAGTTGCAGTTCTGAATCTGCGTACCCGGCGCATAAAATATAGAAAACCGGAGAGCAGTGGTAAGAAGTTGCCGGCCGTTCCCCGTTACAGGAAATGCATATGATAGTATGTAACAGGTGGTTACGATAAGTACAGCTTTCGTCCTATTACAGGGCGGGAGCTTTTTCTTATTTTACGCGAGCAAATCAAACGAGAAACTTAAGTTTCAGGAGGTACAAGCATGTACAAGAAAGTTTCAACCGACATGAACTTTGTCGAGAGAGAAAAACAGGTTGAGAAGTTCTGGGAAGACAATCAGATCTTCGAAAAAAGTATGAAAGTGCGTGAAGGAAATCCGTCCTACGTGTTCTATGACGGACCGCCGACCGCAAACGGAAAACCGCACATCGGCCACGTAGAGACCCGTGTTATCAAGGATATGATCCCGAGATACCGTACCATGAAGGGTTATCAGGTGCCGAGAAAAGCAGGCTGGGATACCCACGGACTGCCGGTAGAGCTGGAAGTTGAGAAAAAGCTCGGTCTGGACGGAAAAGACCAGATCGAAAAATACGGCGTAGAGCCATTTATTGAGCAGTGTAAAGAAAGCGTATGGAAATACGAGGGAATGTGGGAAGACTTCTCCCATACCGTTGGCTTCTGGGCTGATATGAAAAACCCATACGTTACGTATCATAACGACTACATCGAGTCCGAGTGGTGGGCATTAAAAGAGATCTGGAAGAAAGGTCTTCTGTACGAAGGACACAAAATCGTTCCTTACTGCCCGCGCTGCGGTACCCCGCTTTCTTCCCACGAAGTAGCGCAGGGATACAAAGATGTCAAAGAACGTTCAGCCGTTGTCCGCTTTAAAGTAAAAGGCGAGGACGCTTACATCCTGGCATGGACCACCACACCGTGGACCCTTCCGTCCAACGTTGCACTCTGCGTCAACCCGGATGAGGATTATGTAAAAGTAACAAGCAAAGGATATACCTATTATATGGCAGCTGCTCTGGTAGACACCGTTCTCGGTGAGGGCGCTGAAATCCTGGAGCATTATCAGGGTAAAGATCTCGAGTTCAAAGAGTACGAGCCGCTGTTCCCGTACGCTGAGAAGAGAATCGGAAACAAAAAAGCATACTATGTAGTCTGCGATACCTACGTAACACTGACCGATGGTACCGGTGTTGTTCATATCGCACCTGCATTTGGTGAGGACGACTCCAAAGTCGGCCATAGATACGACCTTCCGTTCGTACAGCTCGTAAACGAAAAAGGTGAAATGACCGAGGAAACTCCTTGGGCGGGCACCTTCTGCAAGAAAGCAGATATGGCGGTTCTGCAGGCACTCGAGGACAAGGATCTTCTGTTTGATGCACCGCTGTTTGAGCACAGCTACCCGCACTGCTGGAGATGCGATACTCCGCTGATCTACTATGCACGTGAGACCTGGTTCATCCGCATGACTGCAGTAAAAGAGGATCTGATCCGCAACAACAACACCATCAACTGGATTCCGGAGAGCATCGGAAAAGGACGCTTCGGCGACTGGCTGGAGAATGTTCAGGACTGGGGACTTTCCAGAAACCGTTACTGGGGAACTCCGCTTCCGGTATGGCAGTGTGAATGTGGCCATCAGGACTGCATCGGCAGTATCGAAGAACTGAAAGAAAAAGCCGACAACTGCCCGGATGACATCGAGCTTCACCGCCCGTACATCGACGCAGTGACCATTAAGTGCCCGAAATGCGGTAAAGAGATGCACCGTGTACCGGAGGTTATCGACTGCTGGTTCGATTCCGGATCCATGCCGTTCGCACAGCATCACTATCCATTCGAGAACAAAGAAACCTTCGAGAAACAGTTCCCGGCACAGTTTATTTCCGAGGCTGTAGACCAGACACGTGGATGGTTCTACTCCCTGCTTGCAATTTCCACTCTGCTGTTCAACAAAGCACCATACGAAAACGTTATCGTTCTTGGTCTGGTACAGGATGAGAACGGACAGAAGATGAGTAAATCCAAAGGAAATGCGGTAGATCCGTTTGACGCACTGCAGACCTACGGTGCCGATGCGATCCGCTGGTACTTCTACACCAGCAGCGCTCCGTGGCTGCCGAGCCGTTTCGCAGGCAAGACGGTCGTGGAAGGACAGAGAAAGTTCATGGGAACCCTGTGGAACACCTACGCGTTCTTTGTTCTGTATGCAAACATCGACAACTTCGATGCAACAAAATACAGTCTGGAGTATGACAAGCTGGCTGTTATGGATAAATGGCTGCTGTCCCGTCTGGAATCCACTGTAAAAGCAGTAGACGACAACCTGGCAAATTACCGTATCCCGGAGGCAGCAAAAGCACTGCAGTCCTTCGTGGATGATATGAGTAACTGGTATGTACGCCGCTCCCGTGAGCGTTTCTGGGCAAAAGGCATGGAGCAGGATAAGATCAATGCTTATATGACTCTGTACACCGCACTTGTAACTGTTGCAAAAGCAGCAGCGCCGATGATTCCGTTCATGACCGAGGACATCTATCAGAACCTCGTAAAGAGCATCGATGCAAGTGCACCGGAAAGTATCCACCTGTGTGACTTCCCGGAGGTACATGAGAACTGGATCGATCCGAAGATGGAAGAGGATATGGCCGACCTGCTGGAGATCGTCGTTATGGGACGTGCCGCAAGAAACACCGCCAATATCAAGAACCGTCAGCCGATCGGAACGATGTATGTGAAGAGCGAGTTCCAGCTTTCCGAATTCTACAAAGAGATCATCGAGGACGAGCTGAATGTCAAAGAAGTTGTATTCAAAGATGACATCGCAGATTTCATCAGCTACAGCTTCAAACCGCAGATGCGTACCGTAGGACCAAAATACGGAAAACTCCTGAACAAGATCAAAACCGTACTGTCCGAGCTCGATGGAAACAAGGCAATGGCAGAGCTGAAGAGCACCGGCGAACTTAAACTTGACATCGATGGACAGGAAATTGTATTATTAGAGGAGGATTTGCTGATCGACATGGCACAGATGGAAGGCTATGTTTCCGAATCCGACCATACAATCACTGTTGTTCTGGATACCAATCTGACTCCGGAACTGATCGAAGAAGGCTTCGTACGTGAGCTGGTAAGCAAAATCCAGACTATGCGTAAAGAGGCAGGCTTTGAGGTTATGGACAAGATCCGTGTATACGCAAAAGACAACGATAAGATTGTAGACATCATGAAAAACCATGGTGATGAAATTAAATCTGAAGTTCTGGCAGAAGATATCGTGACCGGAGAGACAAAGGGCTATGAGAAGGAGTGGAATATCAACTCCGAAAAGGTTACCATGGCAGTAGAACGTATCTAAGATTATTTTTGGATGTGTTTTCACGACGATCATTAATATGAAATTGGCCTGCGAGCGGGGAGAAAAACAAGCTCTCCGCTCGCAGACTGCTATTAAGGAGGACGCAGATGTTAAACGCCGAGTTCAAAAAAGAAACTTTTAAGAACAGTGTGAAAGAAAATGTAAAAATGCTGTACAGAAAGAACCTGGAAGATGCTTCCCAGCAGGAAATTTATCAGGCAGTCTGCTATGCAGTAAAAGATGTTATTATTGATAACTGGCTGAAAACCCAGAAGGCAATGGAAGAACAGGATCCGAAGATTCTGTACTATATGTCCATGGAATTCCTGATGGGCCGTGCACTTGGAAATAACCTGATCAACCTGACTGCATATAAACAGGTACAGGAAGCTCTCGAGGAAATGGGACTGAACCTGAACCTTCTGGAGGATCAGGAGAGAGATCCGGCTCTTGGAAACGGCGGTCTTGGCCGTCTGGCAGCATGCTTTCTGGATTCTCTGGCTACTCTTGGATATCCGGCGTACGGCTGCGGTATCCGTTACAAGTACGGTATGTTCAAACAGCAGATCCGCGACGGTTATCAGGTAGAAGTACCGGATAACTGGCTGAAAAACGGCTATCCATTCGAGCTGAAACGTCCGGAGTATGCAAAAGAGGTAAAATTCGGCGGATATGTGGCGCAGGAGTACGATGAGGCTACCGGACGCGTAAACTTTGTGCAGAAGGATTACCAGTCTGTCAATGCAATTCCTTACGACATGCCGATCGTAGGATATGACAACGACGTTGTAAATACTCTGACTATCTGGGATGCAGAGGCTATTCAGGACTTCTCATTGGATTCCTTCGACAAGGGTGATTACCACAAAGCTGTTGAGCAGGAAAACCTTGCAAAGACCATCGTAGAGGTTCTGTATCCGAACGATAACCATTACGAAGGAAAAGAGCTGCGTCTGAAACAGCAGTATTTCTTTATTTCTGCAAGCGTACAGAGAGCAGTTGCAAAATATAAAAAACAGCACGATGATATTACGAAGCTGTATGAGAAGGTTACCTTCCAGCTGAATGATACCCACCCGACCGTAGCTGTTCCGGAGCTGATGCGAATTCTGATGGATGTGGAAGGCCTTGGCTGGGATGAGGCATGGGAGATTACGACAAAGACCTGTGCATACACGAACCATACGATTATGGCAGAGGCACTTGAAAAATGGCCGGTTGACCTGTTCTCCAGACTTCTTCCGCGTATCTATCAGATCGTAGAAGAGATCAACCGCCGCTTCCTGATCCAGGTAAGAGAGCAGTACCCGGGTGATGAAGAGAAAGTCCGCCAGATGGCAGTCATCTACGACGGACAGGTTCATATGGCCCGTCTGGCTATCGTAGGCGGCTATTCTGTCAACGGTGTTGCACAGCTTCATACCGAGATTCTGAAAAAACAGACCTTAAAAGACTTCTACGAGATGACTCCGGAGAAGTTCAACAATAAGACGAATGGTATCACACAGCGTCGTTTCCTGCTTCACGGAAACCCGCTCCTGGCTGACTGGGTAACCGAGTACGCCGGAGACGGCTGGATCACCGATCTGCCGAAGATCGAAAAGATCGCTAAGCTGGCAGATGACACCCAGGCACAGAAGGAATTTATGGAAATCAAATATAAAAATAAAGTCCGCCTGGCAAAATACATCAAAGAGCATAACGGTATCGATGTAGACCCGAACTCCATTTTCGATGTTCAGGTAAAACGTCTGCATGAGTACAAACGTCAGTTTATGAACATTCTGCACATCATGTATCTGTATGACCGCCTGAAAAAGAACCCGGATATGCCGTTCTACCCGAGAACCTTCATCTTCGGAGCAAAAGCATCCGCAGGTTATGAGCGTGCAAAAGCGATCATCAAACTGATCAATTCCGTTGGTGATGTGGTAAACAACGATCCGACCATCAAAGGAAAGATCAAAGTCGTATTTATCGAGGATTATCGTGTCAGCAACGCAGAGCTGATCTTTGCCGCTGCTGATGTTTCCGAGCAGATTTCCACCGCAAGTAAAGAGGCTTCCGGTACCGGTAACATGAAGTTCATGCTGAACGGTGCCCTGACTCTTGGAACCATGGACGGTGCAAACGTAGAGATCGTTGAGGAAGTTGGAAAAGAGAACGCCTTCATCTTCGGACTTTCCGCAGATCAGGTTATCGAATATGAGAACAACTACACCTACGATCCGATGAGCTACTTCATCCACGATCAGGACATCCACAACGTAGTGATGGATCTGATCAGCGGAAGATACTCAAACGGCGACACCATGATGTTCCGTGATCTGTATGACTCCCTGCTCACACCGAAGAATGCTCCGCGCCCGGATATGTACTTTACCCTGGCAGACTTCAAGTCCTATGCGGCAGCACAGGAGCGTGTTGAGGATAAATACAGAAATACTTCTGCATGGGCAAGAAGCGCGATCCTGAATACCGCACACAGCGGCAAATTCACATCCGACCGTACTATCCAGCAGTATGTAGATGATATCTGGCATCTGGACAAGATTACTGTCAGAAAGTAATCGGAATCAAATATAAGTAGTTAGGGGACAC
Organism: Fusicatenibacter saccharivorans; assembly: GCF_027667425.1. Classification (NCBI taxonomy): domain Bacteria; kingdom Bacillati; phylum Bacillota; class Clostridia; order Lachnospirales; family Lachnospiraceae; genus Fusicatenibacter; species Fusicatenibacter saccharivorans. The sequence continues at coordinate 19,127 of NZ_JAQEGR010000011.1, read as the reverse complement.
CTGCTTTTCCGGGAAAAACCGGAGGGGCGGGTGTTCTTTTTTTAATGCCCGCTGGAAGGATTTGCATCCCGAAAAATGCCTGCAAAACAGGCATTCTTTTGACATTCTACGGGGAGTGTGGTACACTGTTCGTGTCTATGAACTAAAACAATCTGAAATGTATTGAGGTGAAAAGATTGGATAAAGCTGAATATCAAAGCCGGCTGGAAGAGCTGAACAGTCTGGTAAAAAAAGAGGACTATGAGGGGGCACTTGCAGTTGTAGAAGCCGTTGACTGGCGGCGTGTCAAGAGTCTGCGCACGCTCGGCATGGTAGCGGATGTCTATGAGGCGAACAAACGATATCCGGAGGCGAAGAAGATTCTGCTGATGGCGTATGACCGTTCCTCCATCGGAAAGGGCATTCTGTACCGCCTGGTAGAGGTCTCCGTAAAAATGAAAGACTTTGATGAGGCGATTGACTTTTACAACGAGTTTGAAGCAGTCGCACGTCACGATAATTCCCGGTATCTGCTGAAATACAAGATTTTAAGAGGACAGAAAGCGCCGCTTGAGGAGCAGATTTCCCTTCTGGAGGAATACAAAGAGCGGGAATTTACCGAGAGATGGGCATATGAACTGGCAAACCTTTACAGCAAAGCCGGAGAGACGCAGAAATGCATCGATGCCTGTGATGAGCTGATCCTGTGGTTCAGCGAGGGCAAATATGTGACAAAGGCAATGGATCTGAAAATGAAGTACGAGCCGCTGTCACCGTCCCAGCAGATCAAATACGAGCATCGTTTTGACTACAAAAAGAATGAAGAGCCGTCCGAGGATCCGGAAGCACTTAAAGTGCGGTTAGCCGGAGAGAGCGGAGCCGGTGAAATGGCTGCGACGAAAGAGCCGGCAGAGACGCCGGAAGTAAAACCGGTAAACGGCGGTGTGATGAGCCAGTATGTGGCCGGTGAAGAAGAAAAAGAAGCCGGTTCGCCGTACGAAGCATATGAGAAAACACAGCAGGCCGAGGCAGATGCAGAGCAGGTGCAGGAGTACGAAGCACTGCAGCAGACAGAGGAGCCGATCGAGGAGATTCCGGAAGAGCAGGCGTATGCAGACAGCACGCCGACGTACCTTGGAAATACGATCGATCTTCACGCAGAGCTTGCAAAGAGCATCCGCGATGTCTTCTCCTTCCGCGGAAAGAAACAGGAAGAGACGGCAGTCGAGGAAGAGACAAGCGAAGAGCCGGTACAGTACGAAGTAAAAGATCTGGAGCCGGAGCAGCTTGATGTAAACGTAGAGGTATCCCCGGATGCCAACACGACGATCAAGACAAGACCGCAGCCAAAACCGAAGGAAAAAGCCGAGCCGGTAATGCCGAAAGCACCGAAGCCGGAGAAGAAATACGAAGAGCCGGACCTCGAAGCACTGTTCCAGGAGACCGCAGCAAACCTGTCGGAGGAAGTTGCGGAGGAAGAAGCAGAAGAGCCGGCTGAGCAGGTAGCAGAAGCCGAAACCGCAGAGCAGCCGATGGATCCGGAGTCCGAGGCAGAGGCACGGGAAGCGGCTGAGGAGCCGCAGGCGGAAGCTGAGCCGGAAGAAGCAGCAGAACCGGCAGATGAAGCGGAAACCGAAGAGATCACAGAACCGGCGGATGAGGCTGAAACCGAAGAAGCTGCAGAGCCGATGGATGAAGCTGAGATCGAAGAGATTATAGAACCGGCAGCCGAGGCTGAAATCGAAGAAGCAGAAGTTACAGAACCAGCAGTGGAAGCTGAAACAGAAGCAGCCGAGAAGGCTCAGGCGGAAGCCGAAATTGAGGAAACCGTAGAACCGGCGGAGACGCCGTCCATGGATGCAACGGTTGTCATCCCGGATCTGAAACCGGCAGAGGAGACACGGCCGACCATCGATTTTAGTGAGCTTCAGGCAGCGCTGAACGCAGAAGTGCAGGAAGCTGAAAAAGCATCGGAAATCGAACTGCCGGACGAGCCGGAAACTGCGGAAGCAGAACCTGCTGATGAGCCGGAAAGCGAAACAGAGCCGGAAACCCCGGCCGAGACTGAGCCAGCCGATCCGTTTGAGCCGGCAGGAACCCAGCCGATCGAGATTACCCCGGAGGAAATCGAAATCGAAGTTCCGACCGAGCCAAAGCGTGAGCGCGTATCCGATGCGACGATCAACATGAGCATCGAAAAAACAACGGATGCCACCGTTCAGCTGATCCGCGACAACATTCCGGAAGGAACTGTTGCGAAATCGATTGAAGAGGTGCTCCGCGAGGAGACGCCGGAGGAGGCAAGACTCCGCATCCTGAACGACACCCAGCCGGATAAGCTGAGTGATGAGCAGAAAGCGCTGTTTACTTACTTTGCGAAAGTTCCAGGCATGGATATCCAGATTCTGGATGCAATGCATGGTGTTTATCATTACGCAGGCGACCGTACTTCCCGTCATGGAAACATTGCCATTATGGGCGGATACGGTACTGGAAAAACGAAGCTGTCGGAGGATCTCGTCCGTGCAATCTGTGCTGACTTAAAACTTCCGGCAACGAAGATGGCCCGTCTGGATGCATCTGTTCTGAACAAAAAGGACTGTGCGCAGATTGTTTCAAAGCTGGCGGGAGGTTTCCTCCTGATCGAGCGTGCCGGTCTGATGTACCCGGAGACGATCGAGAAGCTGTCGCAGGCAATGGATTTCCGTACAGACAGTCTGGTTCTGATCATCGAGGATGAGAAGGTCAGCATGAGAGGTCTTCTGCGGAATTACCCTGATTTTGCGAAGAAGTTTGAGACGGTCATTTCGATTCCTGTTTTCACGAACGACGAGCTGGTTACGTTTGCCCGCACGTATGCGCGTGAGAATGGATACAAGATGGACGAGATGGGTGTGCTTGCTCTGTATACACAGATTGGCAACAATCAGAAGGAGGGCGAGCCGATGACGATTTCACAGGTCAAAGATATGGTGGATCGTGCCATCGCCCATGCAGAAAAGGGAACCCGTAAATTCGGAAGACGCATGTCCAGAAAGCATACCGATGCGGACGACCGCGTGATTCTTTACGAGAAAGACTTTGAGTTCTAAATACATGGAGAATTTATGGAGAAAGTAAAACCGTGGCTCGGGGAGCCGCAGAATACCATAGCCGTACTGCAGAAGTACGGCTTTGTATTTCAGAAAAAGTATGGTCAGAATTTTCTGATCGATCCACATGTGCTGGATAAGATTGTAGCCGCTGCAGGTATCGGACCGGACGATTTTGTTGTGGAAATCGGACCTGGTATCGGTACGCTGACGCAGTATCTTGCGTATGCTGCGCGGAGTGTGTGTGCGGTGGAAATTGACAAGAATCTGATCCCGATTCTGGAGGATACGCTGTCGGATTATGATAATGTTGAGGTTATCAACAATGATGTTTTGAAGGTGGATCTGGCGGCGCTGGCGAAGGAGAAGAACAACGGACGGCCGATCAAGGTTGTGGCGAATCTTCCGTATTATATTACGACGCCGATTATTATGGGATTATTTGAGAATCATGTGCCGGTGGATTCGATTACGGTTATGGTTCAGAAGGAGGTTGCGGACCGGATGCAGACGGGGCCGGGATCGAAGGATTACGGGGCGCTGTCGCTGGCGGTGCAGTATTATGCGGAGCCGTATATTGTGGCGAATGTGCCGCCGAACTGTTTTATGCCGCGGCCGAAGGTTGGAAGTGCGGTGATCCGGCTGACGCGTCATGAGGTGATGCCGGTGGAGACGAAGGATGAGAAGTTGATGTTCTCCATTATTCGGGCGTCGTTTAATCAGAGACGGAAGACGCTGGCGAACGGACTGAAAAATTCGGAGCTGCTGCATTTTTCGAAAGAGGAGATTGAGGCTGCAATCACAGCCTGCGGCTGGCCGCTTACGATTCGTGGGGAGGCATTGAATTTACAGGAGTTTGCGCGGTTGACGGATGAATTGTGTAAATAGAGGGGACGCCTCGCCGTCGCCCGTCCGCCCTCGCGTGATGCGCATGGCAGCGGTGGAAAAGCGGGGGAAAAACGTAGAAAAAATGGAGGTCTTTCGACAGACACCGGCATTATTCGCCAGGAAAGCCTGATGCTTTCCCAGCTCAGAATGCCTTGAAATCTGGTGTTGAGCACCAGATTTCAGTCTCTCGAAAGGCCTCCATTTTTTCTGGTTTTTCCTGCCCGCTTTTCCAATGCTGCCATGCCGCATCACGCAAGGACGGACGGGCGGCGGCGAGGCTGGTAGTGGGGGCGGGAGGGGAGGTCTGGATCCGCCCGGATGGGCGGATCGGCGTGAGATTGTTGTGAGGAAGATGGGAGAAAATGAGAAAAAGGCATGAAAAAAAGCACCGTTGGCGAAACAGTGCTTTCTTTCATTTTTATTTTTAAAGGAAGGAGAGCCGATTTTCTAATCGGCAATATGAAAAAGAAAATTGTGTAAATAATGTTGGCATTCATTATTTATGCTTTTAGTATACGGGTAAATTATGTTGAAAGCGTGTTCATGTTGTAAAAAAATCATGAACAAATTGTGACTATTCAGAGCCATGCGAAATTTCAGAACAAATTGCGAATCATGCTTGCATGAATGAGTACTTTTTTCTGAAATTTCATATGGCGAGAAGCCACATCAAGATGCAGCGCAGCGGAATCGAGATGGGGCTCTGAACAGGGACTTATTTCTGAGTTACAGGTCCAGCAGCTTAAAGGTGGAAATTCCGAGGAAGTTCCGGGAGCAGAGGCTGATTCCGCCCATGAGGACGGAGACATCCTGCAGGTGAGCCGGGAGGACGTGGAGGTACCAGCGGAGGCGGTTCTGGATTCCGGAGGTGATTTCGTCGATCAGACCTGGGATGTAGTTGGTGAAGGAGCTGTTGATGACGATGACGTCCGGGTTGAAGGTGTGGAGAACCGTGTTCAGGCTGATTCCGATGTAGTGGGTGAAATCCTGCATTACTTTGAGGGCGTTGGGGTTGCCTTCCTGGTAATACTGGATGAAGCGTTCGACGGAGACGTTTTCTAAGCCTTCGGCGGCGGCAAAATCGTTTAGGACGGAGGCTTCGGAGATGTACTGTTCGAGGCAGCCGTGGTTGCCGCAGGGGCAGGGCCGGCCATCGGGGAAGAGGATGGTGTGGCCGAATTCGCCGGCGTAGCCGTTCTGGCCGGTGTAGAGTTCGCCGTCAATGAGGATTCCCATGCCGACGCCTTCGTGGATGTTCAGGAAGATCATATTTTTAAAGTGCTCTGCGCAGGCGGCTTCGCCGATGACGGAGAGGTTGGCTTCATTTTCTACGATGACAGGAACCTGAAATTCTTCTTCGAGGTAGTTTTTCAGGTTGGAGTGTTTCAGATCGTAGTAGGGTGTGAATAAAACGAGGTCGTCGCAGACGACGCCGTAGATTCCGATGGAGATTCCGACGAGGCCGCACGGAGTCTTGGGGAGGTCGGATTTGGTTTTGTGGAGGAGGGAAATCAGGTATTCCTCCAGTGAGAGGGATGGATCAATCGGGTATTCTTTTACAGTACATGATTTTCCCTTCAGATCTCCGGTGAGAATGGTGATCTTTTTTACGCCGAGATCGACGGCGATGATGGAACCGCAGCGATTATTAAAAGTAAGCAGAATCGGTTTTCGACCCATGGAAGTTTTTTCGGCGCTGCCGAGTTCTATGACGAGCTGGCGGTCGAGCAGTTCCTGGACGATGGTGGATACGGTTGCTTTTGTCAGATGCAGCATTTTCGCCAGATCTGCGCGGGAAAGCGGCGGATGGTTGGCGATTGCCTCGAGAACCAGGGCGCGGTTCATGTCTCGTATATATTCCTGATTTCCGGTACTCATAAAAAATCCTCCATTCTGCCGCATTGGCTGTACATCAATCTTAACATAAATGAGAGAGAAATGACAGGGAAAATCGGGGATGGGCAATACGAATAGAAAAATTAACGGAGAAAAACGATTTCTAGACAGAGTAGAGAGTAAGGGACAGAATTAGAAATAAAATATGTGATAAATACACAAAGAAAGTATAAAATAATTCTAAAAAATGTACAAATTCACAGAAGATTCACTGCACGTTCATAATCTGTTCATAATTAATTGGTATAGTTATCTCAGTTCCAAAGGAACAGCGTGTATGCAATCACTACACAATTAAGATTTTTTCATAATAATAGCCCAGGCACCGAGAGGTTCCTGGGCACTCCTCGTTTTTGGGGAATTTTTGATCTTGGGACAGACGGAAATCTGTGTAGACAGGGTAGTGATCTTTTTCTTGACTTTTGCGAGAAGCAGCCTTATAGTATAAATATAATAACAATTACTGTTATCGAAAGATACGAAAGGAAAAAAACTATGTCAACACTCAAGTATAGCAGACAAAGAGAAAGCATCAAAGTCTGCCTTCAGGGGCGAAAGGATCACCCGACCGCAGATATGCTCTATACCGATGTACGGAAAGAATTTCCCAATATCAGTCTTGGCACAGTATACCGGAACCTGTCTCTTCTTTCTGAATTAGGAGAGATCAAGCGTCTTACAACAGGAGATGGCCCGGACCGGTTCGATGGAGATACTTCCACGCATCACCATTTCATTTGCAGAAAATGTCACTGCGTGACAGACCTTACAATGCGTGACATCAGCGAAATCAAGAACGTAGCAGCGGAAAATTTCAGAGGTACGATCGAAGATTACTCTGTGAATTTTTACGGCATCTGCGAGAACTGCAAAAATCACCCGGGGAACGTATAGCATCCCCAGGAAGAAAGAAAAAATTAAAAATAGGCATTGACAAAAAGGGAAGCTTATGTTAAAGTAATATCAGTAACAGTTACTAATATCAAAAATAAAAAACTGTTATAAACCACAAAATTGGAAATGATAAAATTAAATACACAACAAAAAGAAAGGAAAGAAAGACTATGAAAAAATTTGTATGCAGCGTATGTGGATATGTTTATGAAGGAGCAGAAGCACCGGAAGTCTGTCCGATCTGTAAAGCACCGAAAGAGAAATTTATCGAGCAGGGCGAGGATCTGACCTGGGCAGCAGAGCATGTAGTTGGCGTAGCATCCGATGTTCCGGAAGATATCAAAAAAGACCTGAGAGCCAATTTCGAGGGCGAGTGCTCCGAGGTTGGTATGTACCTGGCAATGTCCAGAGTAGCATTCCGCGAGGGATATCCGGAAGTAGGTCTGTACTATGAAAAAGCAGCTTACGAAGAAGCAGAGCACGCAGCAAAATTCGCAGAGCTTCTCGGCGAAGTCGTAACCGACAGCACCAAGAAAAATCTGCAGATGCGTGTAGAGGCAGAGAACGGAGCAACCGCTGGCAAAACAGATCTTGCAAAACGTGCCAAAGCCCTGAATCTCGATGCAATCCATGACACCGTGCATGAGATGGCAAGAGACGAAGCTAGACACGGAAAAGCATTCGCTGGTCTGCTGGCTAGATATTTCGGTAAATAATCAGGAAACCTTTTTGGGGGGCGGAATAAAATCTGCCCTCCTTTTTCCGTTGTTTACAATTTTTACTTGGGATTGCGAACTTGTTTCGAATTACCTGTTGTTTACAAATGAACATAGAAAGAAAAAGCGAGGTTTTCACCATGGAAAAACAGACAGGCTGTGTCCACATCTACTGTGGGGATGGAAAAGGAAAGACGACTTGTGGTATGGGACTCTGCACGCGTGCGGCAGGGTATGGATACCGTGTTTTGATTTATCAGTTTATGAAAGATAACAGCACGAGCGAGCGGAAGGTGCTCTTACTGTCGCCGAATGTGACGTTTGTGCCGGGGCAGGACAAGATAAAGTTTTCGTTTCTGATGACACCGGAGGAGAAGGCAGAGCAGAAACGGTATTATGAAGAGCAGTTTCAGAAAGTGACAGAAAAAGCAGTTCAGGAAGAATACGATGTACTGTTTCTGGACGAGCTGGTTTATACGATTGGAAGCAAACTGTTTGATGAGCAGCTCCTTCTGGATTTTCTGGATCACAAGCCGGAGAAGCTGGAAGTGATTCTGACCGGGCAGGGACCGTCGGAGGCGCTGATTGAGCGGGCGGACTATGTTTCGGAGCTGAAAAAAATCAAGCATCCGTTTGACAAGGGTCTTGCGGCAAGAGATGGAATCGAGCGGTAACGATGAAAAAACAAGAAAAAAGATACTGTTTTGAGGGGAAGATGATTCCATGCAGAACAGTATCTTTTTCTTGATTTTGCGGGCAATGAACCAAAATCTGTGATGGAACAAGTTTTTGGTGATTGCCGCGATAACCTGAGAAGTATCTGGAAGCCGCTGTAAGACAGAAAATAACGTTATTATTTCGCACCGCGATCCGCAATCATTTTCGTGGATTTCTTCACGCAGTACAGACATGTCGGTGCGATATAGCAGCAGGCGGCGAGCCATGCAGCCTGGTCCGCAAAGCAGATTGCGGTGAAGCCAAACGCACCGACAAATCCCAGGCAGACAATCGTTCGTGCCAGCATCTCCATTACGCCGGAGAAAACGGCTCTTCCCGAGTAGCCAAGTCCCTGCGTTACCATACGGCAGACATTCAAAATACCAAGCATCCAGTAGAAAAATCCGAGGCAGCGCAGATATTTTGCCGAAGCGTTGATTGCTTCGAAAGCAGAGCTGACAATAAAGAGCTTTGTCAGCGGCCGTCCGAACAGAATCATGATGACACCTGCAAACGCACCATAGCCGACACCGACAAGCACACCCTGGCGGAGTCCCTGACGGATTCGCTTTGACTGGCCGGCTCCGAGATTCTGACTGCAGAAGACGGAAGCCGCGGTACTGATCGCATCAAACGGACACATCATAAACTGTTTGATTTTCATAGCAGCTGTGAACGCCGAAACATAAACACTGCCAAGCCCATTATTCGCTGACTGCATTACCATACTGCCGATCGCCGTGATCGAAAACTGCAGTCCCGTCGGAATGCCCATTGCGAGGAGTTCCTGCGCGGCATCCTTTCGCAGAGTGCGGTTTTCCTTTGTCGGAAGCAGGAGCTTTACCTTACGGGAAATAAAAAACAGACATAAGAGTCCGCTGATCGCCTGGGCGGAAATCGTCGCAATCGCCGCGCCTGCGCACCCCAGATGCAGAATGATAATATAGAACAGGTCGAGGAAAATATTCAGGATTGCCGAAAATGCCAGAAACAGAAACGGCGTGCGGCTGTCCCCGACGGCACGCAGGATGCTGGAAAGATAATTGTACAGAATCGAAAACGGAATCCCGAGGAAAATCACAAGCTGATATGCGTAGGCATCCGCGAAGATATCGGACGGAACCGACAGCAGGTGCAGAATCGGTGCACAGAGTAAACTGCAGAGTGTGGTCAGAATGGCCGCAATCAGGACAGCAAGTGCAGCACCATTAAAAATATAATCGCGCATTTTATCAAGCTTTCCGGCGCCGAAATACTTGGCAACCGGAACACTGAATCCCGTGCAGCTTCCCATACAGAAGCCGAGCACCAGAAACTGTACACTGCTGCTTGCACCGACGCTGGCGAGCGCCTCCGGGCCAAGTGCCTGGCCGACAATCGCCGCATCGATGATGTTATACGTCTGCTGCAGCAGATTTCCGATGAGAAGCGGAAAGGCAAACGAGAGCATCAGCTTTACCGGATTTCCCTTTACCATAGATGTTGCCATAAAAAACGCCTCCCCTGCTTAATATGCACGTGAATTATAAACGAGCGCCGTCTTATTCAGGTTCTGGATCATGAAATAGTCGGCAACGAGCTGGCCGATGCCGCCGGTCAGGTAGCCAAGCAGCGTCCACAGAAGAATGGCAGAACCATTTTCCTCAATCGTCACACCGTAGCGGTCGTAGGATTCGCGGTACATGCGGTTCGCCTGTTTGTAACGCCAGTAAACGCCGTAAATTCCACAGGTAACCCAAGACAGAAGCAGCACAATAATGTAGTTCGGGCTGTCTTCGCCGTCACCGTAAAAGATGGTGTTCAGGTCTTCCACATAAACATACCAGAAGTAGATCGAGTAGAGTCCGCAGGTGACAATCGAAAGCAGAAGATAGACCCAGAAACTGCGGTTGTCTTTTACATTCATTTGTAAATACCCCCTTTAATTAAGATAGAACCATTGTAGCACGCGCCCGAGAGAGGGGTCAATAGAAAGGAGCGGGTCGTGGTAATAAATGCGCCAGGCATAAACGGCGAGAAGCAGTACGACAAGCACCGTAATGATCCCCTTTTTAAAACGCCGAAGTCCCGCCGTCTGTTCCGGCCCGAAGAAGAGCCAGACACCTGCGGGCAGCACGGCATAGACAAGCGGATGCATCCGAAACGCCGCCTGAAAATGACCGGAGAGCATTAACAGTACCGCGCGGCTCATTCCGCAGCCCGGGCAGGAAATGCCTGTGAAAAAACGGATCGGACAGCCGATGCCTGTGAGGGTGATGAGGGCGACGTAAACGCCGAGGAGCAGGCAGAAGAAAAAGAAATCGCGGCAGCGTTTCCTCAGAAAAGAAAGATACGCGCTGCCGCGGCCGGGATCACGTTTCATGGAGTTTGGTGACGGCGTATTCATATAAAGCCTCCTTGCGCTCGCTGTCGGTCGTGAGAAAATGCGAGTACAGAACGTCGATCATAACGAGAATCGGGAACTGCGGAGAGATTGCGCCGCCGTTTTTCAGATGCTCTTTGACCGCAAGCAGCAGGACTTCATCGCAGAAGGCATCGTAATCGCTGGAGCTGCGGGAAGTAAAGAGAATGGTAGAGGCTCCCTTTTCCTTTGCGGCTCCGAGCGCACGCAGCACCTCCGGTGTCTGTCCGCTGACGGTAATGCCGATTGCAGCGCAGCTCTCATTGAGCAGAACGGCATTCATTTTCATGATGTGAATGTCGGTAATTGCTTCAATATCCACGCCTGCAAGCATAAAACGCAGCTTCATTTCCTGGGCGGAAAGTCCGGAGCTTCCAAGACCGTAGACATACACCCGACGCTTCGAAGTGAGAATATGGCAGATGCGGTCAATCTGCGCGCGGTCGGCGAGCGAGTAGCTTTTATTCAGCAGCTCCTGATACGTATTCAGCACCTGTTTGATGTGATCGTCCGTACCGGGCAGTGCGGCGTTCAGACCTTCCTGGTAACGGTAGACAAATTCGCGGTAGCCCGTGTAGCCGCATTTTTTCGCAAAGCGGGAGAGCGAAGCCTCCGAAACATAGAGTAGTTCCGAAACGTGGCGCGCGGACAGATCCGACTCGTCGGTATTATGAATAAAAAAATCTGCTACCGTCCGTTCCAGGGGAGTGAACGAGGGATAGACAGACTCAATGACAGGAATAATCGATTTTTCAAAGTGTTCCATGGAACGTAAGTCCTCCTGGTATCTGTAAATATCTGAAAAAAATTCAGATCAGTTCTTGTTTTATTGTATCACAGGCAGAGTGGTGAATCAACTTTCAATTGTGTGTGAATTGCACGGGAAAGCGGGCGGAAAAATGGAAAGAACTTTAATGACGTGAAAGTAATTTCTAAAATATAAAAATAGTTGAAAATAAAATCAACATAAATTATAATCAGAACAGATCAAAGAAAGAAGGCAAGACAATGATTATCAAAAACGGACGTGTATTTCAGGAAGACGGAACGTTTGCGGAAAAAGATCTTTATATAGAAGGAAAACGTTTCGTTTCCACAAAAGAAGAAGTGATCAATCAGGAAGTGATCGATGCGAAAGGCATGATGGTTCTGCCGGGACTGGTTGACGTACACAGCCACGGCGCTGCCGGACATGATTTTTCAGACGGAGACGTGGAAGGTTTAAAAGAGATCCTGCGCTACGAGAAAGCGCACGGCATTACCTCTTACTGCCCGACATCCATGACACTGCCAAAAGACGATCTGCTGAAAATCTTCGGAACCATCGAAGCAATCAAAGATGAGCCGGAAGCAGAAGTGATCGCCGGCGTCAACATGGAAGGACCGTTCATCGATCCGATCAAAAAAGGCGCACAGGCAGAGGAGAACATCGTGGCTCCGAACGCTGAGTTCTTCCGCGCATGCAATGCGGCGAGCGGCGGAAAAATCCGTCTCGTAACCCTGGCCCCGAATATGCCTGGCTCACTGGAATTTATCAAAGAGGTTTCCGATGAAGTCATGGTTTCCATCGGCCATACAACAGCAGATTATGACACCGCGCTGGCTGCCATGAAAGCAGGAGCACACCATGTCACCCATCTGTACAACGCCATGCCGCCGTTCGCACACCGTAACCCTGGTGTCATCGGCGCCGCATTCGACGATCCGGAGTGCCGCATGGAGCTGATCTGTGACGGCTATCACATTCACGGTGCGGTTGTCCGCGCGACCTTCTCCATGATGGGAAGTGAGCGCATGGTTCTCATCAGCGATTCCATGATGGCAACGGGAATGCCGAACGGAACGTATTCCCTCGGGGGACAGGCTGTCTGGATGAAAGACGGAAAAGCAACCCTGACCGACGGTGAGACCATCGCGGGTTCCGCTACGAACCTGTACGACTGCATGAGAAAAGCAGTTTCGTTTGATATTCCGCTGGCAGATGCCATTTTTGCGGCAACAAGAAATCCGGCACAGAGCATCGGTATCTACGATGAAGTAGGATCCATTGCACCGGGCAAAAAAGCGCATGTACTTCTGATGGACGACGAACTGAACCTGAAACAGGTTATTATGTAATTTATTATATAGAAGAAATTTGGAGGAAAAACAAATGTTATTAATTGAAGCAAAAGATTACAATGATATGAGCAGAAAAGCAGCAAACATCATCTCCGCGCAGGTGATCATGAAACCGCACGCAGTGCTCGGCCTTGCAACCGGATCTACCCCGGTCGGCGCTTACAAACAGCTCGTTGAGTGGTACAACAAAGGCGACCTTGATTTCGCAAATGTCACCAGCGTAAACCTGGACGAGTACAAAGGACTCTCTCCGGAGAATGATCAGAGCTATCGTTACTTCATGAACACCAACCTGTTCAATCATGTCAACATCAACAAAGAGCGCACCTTCGTTCCGAACGGACTGGAGCCGGACAGCGAAAAAGCATGTGCAGCATACAACGAAATCATCCGCAGCGTCGGCGGCATTGACCTGCAGCTTCTTGGACTTGGAAACAACGGCCACATCGGATTCAACGAGCCGGGCGCAGCATTCGAGAAAGAGACACACTGCGTTGACCTGACCGAGAGCACCATTCAGGCAAATAAACGTTTCTTTGAAAAAGTAGAGGATGTTCCGACCCAGGCATACACCATGGGAATCAAGAACATCATGCAGGCGAGAAAAGTTCTGCTGATCGTCAGCGGCGAAGGAAAAGCAGAGATCCTCGACAAAGTTCTGTACGGACCGGTTACTCCGCAGGTTCCGGCTTCCATCCTGCAGCTTCACAACGATCTGACAGTTGTAGCAGATGAAGCAGCAATGTCTGTGATCAAAGCAAACCACAGATAATTGTTACGATGAATGAAAGGTCCGCCGAATGGGGAGAATATGAAAAAATCCCCGTACGGCGGGCTTTTTTGCGGTTTACAAATTGATGTAAATGTGTTAGCATAAAACCAGTGCATAAAAACAAAACACAGTGACGAAGAGAGTACATCTGCATGTGCGAATTTACAGAGAACACCCCCGAAAACTATTCCGGTTTTGCAGGCTGAGAGGGGAGGAGGAGCGGCAGATCGAACATGGCTTCCGAGAGGCGCACCGAACCGTGAGAACAACAATCTGAAACGGTAAGGCTGCGACAGGTTCCGCCTGTTACAGCGGAGAGGTATAGCACATGTACCTGCAGAGGTTTCTGCCGTGAGGCAGGGACGAAAAGAAGTGGTATCACGGGTAAACAAACCTGTCTTCTTCCGACTACAAGAGAGCGGAATAAGGCAGTTTTTTTATTTGAAAGGAGAAATGAAAGCAATGGAAAAAATCAGACCAAAATATTATATCACCACGGCGATTGCCTACACATCCGGCAAGCCGCACATCGGAAACACCTACGAGATCGTACTCGCGGACAGCATCGCCCGCTTCAAACGTCAGCAGGGCTACGATGTATTCTTCCAGACCGGAACCGATGAGCATGGCCAGAAGATCGAGCTGAAAGCAGAAGAGGCAGGTATCACGCCAAAAGAATTCGTAGACAACGTATCCACCGAGATCAAGAGAATCTGGGATCTGATGAATACGTCCTACGACAAATTCATCCGTACCACCGACGCCGATCACGAGGCACAGGTACAGAAAATCTTCAAAAAACTGTACGATCAGGGAGATATCTACAAAGGATATTACGAAGGTCTTTACTGTACACCGTGTGAATCCTTCTTCACCGAGTCCCAGCTCGTAGACGGAAAATGCCCGGATTGCGGACGCCCGGTTACGCCGGCAAAAGAAGAAGCATATTTCTTCAAGATGAGCAAATATGCACCGAGACTGATCGATTATATCAACACTCATCCGGAATTCATCCAGCCGGTTTCCAGAAAGAACGAGATGATGAACAACTTCCTTCTTCCGGGACTGCAGGATCTCTGTGTATCCAGAACCTCCTTCACCTGGGGAATCCCGGTATCCTTCGACCCGAAGCACGTTACCTATGTATGGCTGGATGCACTGACCAACTACATCACTGGAATCGGTTATGACTGTGACGGAAACAGTTCCGAGCAGTTCAACAAGCTGTGGCCGGCAGACCTGCATCTGATCGGAAAAGACATCATCCGTTTCCATACCATTTACTGGCCGATCTTCCTGATGGCACTTGATCTGCCGCTGCCGAAACAGGTATTTGGTCATCCGTGGCTGCTGCAGGGCGACGGCAAGATGAGTAAATCCAAAGGAAACGTGATTTACGCAGACGATCTGGTAGACCTGTTCGGCGTAGACGCTGTCCGCTACTTCGTTCTGCACGAGATGCCGTTTGAGAACGACGGTGTCATTACCTGGGAGCTGCTGGTTGAGCGTATGAATTCCGACCTTGCCAATACTCTTGGAAACCTGGTAAACCGTACCATCTCCATGAGCAACAAATACTTCGGCGGCGTTGTGACAAAGACCGGCGCAGCAGAAGAGGTGGATGATGATCTGAAAGCAGTCGTTACCGCAACAAAAGCAAAAGTTGCTGCAAAGATGGAAGAGCTGCGTGTGGCAGATGCAATGACTGAGATCTTTGGTCTGTTCAAACGCTGCAACAAATACATCGACGAGACGATGCCGTGGGCACTGGCAAAGGATGAGGCAAAGAAAGACCGTCTGGAAGAAGTTCTGTACAACCTGGTAGAGAGCATCACCATCGGCGCATGCCTGCTCGAGTCTTTCATGCCGGAGACCACCGAGAAGATCCTGGCTCAGTTGAATGCAGAGAAACGCAGCTACGAAGAGCTGGATCAGTTCGGACTGTATACATCGGGCAATCAGGTAACCGATCAGCCGCAGATCCTGTTCCAGAGACTCGACGTCAAAGAAGTGATGGAAAAAGTAGAAGTGATCCAGGCAAAACAGAAAGCTGCTATGGCTGCCGCAAAAGAAGAAGAGGAAAAAGCCGAAGAAGCTGTTGTAGATGTAGAGCCAAAAGAAGAGATTACGTTCGAAGACTTTGGAAAAATGCAGTTCCAGGTAGGTGAGATCATCTCCTGCGAACCGGTGAAGAAATCGAAAAAACTCCTCTGCTTCCAGGTCAAAGTCGGAAGCCAGACAAGACAGATCGTCTCCGGAATCAAAGCATATTACAAACCGGAAGATACCATCGGAATGAAGGTTATGGTCCTGACCAACCTGAAACCGGCCAAACTGGCAGGCATGATGTCTGAAGGAATGCTCCTCTGCGCAGAAGACGCCGAAGGCAACGTATGCCTCATGACCCCGGAAAAAGCAATGCCGGCAGGGGCGGAGATCTGCTGATGGATTAAAAGAAAAATAGAGTAAATAGAGAAATCCCTTTCCATGCGTGATGTGTGGGGAGGGATTTTTTGCGTTTTAAAAAGTTAAGGAAAACGTCATATAAAGATTCTGAATCTTATGATAATATAATGATAAAGAGAGAATATTTGAACGGGTTTATCGAATATGACAACAGGAAGGAGGAGCGTTGTATGAGAAAAATGCGGACGTTATTTCTGGTTTTACTTTGTTGCGGACTGTCATTGTATGCGGGGGTATCTTATGTGAAGGCAGAGGAAAAGGTTCCTTCTGATTACGATGCTTATTTGCAGGAAACAGGGATGCCAGAGAATGAGATACAAAAGCTGGATGAGCATGTGAAGCAGTTTATCGTCGATGATTTAAAAAATGGGGATGGAAAATTTGAGTATATGAAAATCGATGTAGGAAAACAGGCGATGAATGGAAGAGAGGAAGATTTCGAATGGATTGAGTTCTATGCATCAGCCTTTCAAATTGGTTCGACGATTTATATTTATCCGACCTATGAATTTGCAGAGAACAAAAAACCCTGTGGAAACGACAGCTTTTCGTTTTTGTTGGGAGAGGCGATAAGACCGTATGAATTTGGCGGAACCTTATGGTATAAGGACAGAACAATGAGCGACTGGGAAGTCAGTGGGAATCTTATTGCAAACAATCAACAGCTAAATGGCGCCAGCTATTCCGGGAGCCAGCTGGGAACACCGAGATCTGCGATGAAATTCATGGGAACCACATACTGCCATGCGTCGGTGGGGACGGGGGATGATAACAGAATTTTGATGGGGTATTCGTATCAGCCGAAGGAAGTAAGAGTTGAGTTATTCGGATGGAGGCTTTCGAGAAAACAAATAATTTTTGTGCTGGCGGGAGGAGTTGTTGTAGGAAGCGTATGGTGGAGAAAAAATAAGGGTAAGACGCAAAAATAGCCACCCCTGTCTGCAAACTAGGCGACCATTTTTGACATAATTAGTAAACAGGCTGACCGTCTGTCGGCAGAGCTCTTTTTCGACATCATAGCATCACGCTTTTGTAAAAATGTCAAAAGTTCTTTCAAACGTATTTTCTGAATCCGAATTTTTCTATTTGTTGTTTTTATACGCCTTTAGGAGTATAATTTGAAGCAGAGGTGGTAAAATGAAAAAAACAGTTTATCATGGTTCGGATCATATTATTGAACGGCCGAAATATGGTTATGGAAAAATTTATAATGATTATGGTGTTGGATTTTACTGTACAGAAAACCAAAATATGGCCAAAGAATGGGGTGTCAGTGCGGATAAAAATGGTTACGCAAATAGATATGAGATTGAATGTGATGGATTGAAAGTTCTCAATTTGAATATGCGCGACTATACAATGCTCCATTGGCTTACGATTTTGTTGGAAAATCGAGAATTTGATGCATCCACACCGTTGGCGGCAGAAGCAAAAGAATATTTGCTACAAAATTTTCATCTTGATTATGAAAAGGCAGATATTATCATTGGATATCGTGCTGACGACAGCTATTTTTCTTTTGCAGCGGATTTTATTAATGGTGCAATTTCTTACCGTCAGTTGAGTAATGCAATGCGTCTGGGAAAACTGGGCCAGCAGTTTGTTTTAAAAAGCAGAAGAGCATTTGAACGTTTGGAATTTACAGGGTATGAGATTGCAAGTGTGCAGGAATGGTATAAGAGGAAAGCATCCCGTGATCATATGGCGCGTCGGCAATATTTTGATCTGGAACGAAACCGCCGTCAGCGGGGTGATTTATATATCACCACAATTTTAGATGAGGAGATGAAACCAGATGATCCACGCTTACGATAAATTATATCTTTCTGTTGCACAAAAAAATCTTGCCTGCATGCTGGATTATATGGTCAATGATTTAAAACGGCCGTTGGAAACTGTATGGCAGTGGTTTTGTATGAGTAATACAGCGTCACGGTTTGAACGAGGTGACTGTTCTGTGGTAGCGGGAATGTCGGGAGTTGAAATTGCATATGAAGTATTACAGGAAGCAGGGGAACCAAAGCCGGAACAAGCCCCCTCTTATTCTTACGATCGCAGCCCTGAATATTGGACAGGCTGGGCGTTGGCCTATTATCAGTGGAGTACCAGTTTGTCTTTTGCGGAAATAAACCAGGCTATTCCTGTAACTGAAGTGCGAATGCTCTACACGCCATATCATGAAATGGATGTTCGTCAGTTTGTAGATAAAATGAATGAATTATATCGTGAAGCAAAACCGGAGACAAACTTGAAAGAATTGCGTACTTTTGCAAATCTAAGTCAGAGTGAACTGGCACAGCAGGCAGGTGTTTCGGTTCGGACCATTCAGCAGTATGAACAGCGAAGAAAGGATATTAACAAGGCGCAGACAGAGACCTTGTTGAAGATTGCGCGGGCATTAGTATGTACGGTAGAAGATCTGGTGGAGAAAGTTCCAACTTGATAAAATGAATAAAAAGTTTTTTGTTCAAAGTTTCAGAAAACGTCATAAACTATTTCAGGCGTTTACGCTATCATGAAAATATAAAAATGGTATCATGGAACATTCATACGAGACGGGGGTGAACAAAAAAATGGTCTTTTTTCGAATGCTGCATTCCGATTTCAGCAGAATGATAAAATCGTGGAAATTTTATCTCGCAATTGCCTTTATTGCCGTACTTACCTTCCTGAGCATTTACCCTGAAGCAGCAGGATCAGGAGGAAACTGCTCGGTTTATTATCTGGTGAATGCGCGCGGCGGTGTAAGTGCATTTCTGGTGACGAATACAATTCTTGTCGTATTGCCGTTCGCGCTCAGTTACTGGGAGGATGTGCAGAAAAATTATATCAACTGTATTTTACCGCGGGTACATAGCAGCGTTTATAGTTTTTCCCATGTGTTAATGACGGCTTTCTGGCTGTGTTTTTGGGATATTCGCTCTGCTTTGGGCTGATGGCGCTGCGGCTTCCGCTCATAACATCCGATGAGGTCAAAGCATTGACAGAAACGATGGCGTTGATGGGATATGACAGCCTGCTGCTGCATGCACCGATGCTTTACTTTGCTATGGGTAAAGAATGGGAGGGTTCCATACTAAAGATAAATTATAATGCATGGAATTGCCTTGATTTAGGGCAATTCCATATTTTATTTTAAAAGAAAGTATATGGTAAATAACTCGTCCTCCCGAAAAAGATATGCC